>CAXUFG010000028.1:0-31632 GCA_964250265.1 uncultured Pseudonocardiaceae bacterium
CCCACCATTCGGTTCCATTTGGCGCCTCCCACCCGGCGCCCAGACCACCGGACCCGGACGGTACCTCGCTTTTGCGTTGGGAGGGTCTGGGCGGTAGGACTGGGAAGGCCGCCACAGCTGAGCACCTCCTGGTCCGTGCAGTAACCCACCCATGGAGTCGCGCACTGATGTCCTCCTACCTCCGCACCGAGTCCGACTCCGATCTAGAAGGGATCCCCCATACGGGCGAGGCCGTATTACTCGACGGCTACCTGGTGGAACCACAAGCCGACGACTTCGAGCACGCCACCGCCGCCCCACTCGACCTGCACTGGTACAAACGGGCCGTTTTTTACGAGGTACTGGTTCGAGCCTTTCACGACCACGATGGGAATGGCACCGGCGATCTCATCGGGCTGACGCAGAAGCTCGATTACCTGGAGTGGCTGGGCATCGACTGCCTGTGGTTGCCGCCTTTCTACGCCTCCCCGTTGCGCGACGGCGGTTACGACATATCAGACTTCAGGGCCGTGTTACCAGAATTCGGTACGGTCGAGGATTTCGTGGTACTACTCGATGAGGCGCACAAGCGGGGCATCCGAGTGGTCACCGACCTGGTGATGAATCACACCTCCGACCAGCACCCCTGGTTCCAGGAGTCCCGCCGCGATCCGGAAGGGCCTTACGGCGACTTCTACGTCTGGAGCGACAAGGACACCGCCTACGCGGACGCCCGGATCATCTTCGTCGACACTGAGACGTCGAACTGGACGCATGACCCGGTACGCGGGCAATTCTACTGGCACCGCTTCTTCGCCCACCAGCCCGACCTCAATTACGACAACCCCGAAGTCGGCGAGGCGATGATCGACGTACTGCGGTTCTGGCTGGATCTGGGTATTGACGGATTCCGGCTGGACGCGGTGCCCTACCTGTTCGAGGAAGAGGGCACCAACTGCGAGAACCTGCCACGCACTCATGAATTCCTCAAGCGTTGCCGGAAAGTGATTGACGATGAGTACCCTGATCGTGTGCTACTGGCGGAGGCAAACCAGTGGCCCGCGGACGTCGTGGCGTATTTCGGTGACCCCGCGGTGGGTGGCGATGAATGCCATATGGCGTTTCACTTCCCGCTGATGCCACGCATCTTCATGGCAGTCCGCAGGGAGTCGCGGTTCCCGATCTCGGAGATCCTGGCCCAGACCCCACCGATCCCCTCCGGCGCTCAGTGGGGGATTTTCCTGCGCAACCACGACGAGCTGACTCTGGAGATGGTCACCGACGAAGAGCGCGACTACATGTACAGCGAGTACGTCAAGGATCCCCGGATGCGGGCGAATATCGGCATCCGTAGACGTCTCGCGCCGCTGCTGGACAACGATCGCAACCAGCTGGAGTTGTTCACGGCGCTGCTGCTGTCATTACCCGGTTCCCCAGTGCTCTACTACGGCGACGAGATCGGGATGGGGGACAATATCTGGCTGGGCGATCGCGATGGGGTACGCACCCCGATGCAGTGGACTCCGGACCGCAACGCCGGATTCTCCCGCTGTGATCCGGGCCGCATCTATCTGCCGGTGATCATGGACCCGGTGTACGGGTTCCAGGCGGTCAACGTCGAGGCGCAGGCGAGCGCGTCGCAGTCGCTGCTGAACTGGACCCGGCGGATGATCCAGGTGCGGCGCGAGCACCCGGCCTTCGGGCTGGGCGATTTCACCGAGCTGGGCTCCTCCAATCCCAGTGTACTGGCCTACCTCCGCAACCACGCCGACGATCACGGTGACGATCTCGTTGTCTGTGTCAACAACATGTCCCGCTTCCCGCAGCCGGTGGAGCTTGATCTATCTGAGTATGAGGGTGGCGTCCCGGTCGAGCTGACCGGTGGGGTGCGCTTCCCGCCGATCGGGGAGCTGCATTACCTGCTCACGCTGCCCGGGCACGGCTTCTACTGGTTCCAGATCGACCTTCCGACACCGGGGGTGTGACCCGTGATCAGTACTGCTGCTGACCTACTCGCCGACATCGCGGGCTCGCTGGCGGCCGTGCTGCCCGAGCAACGCTGGTTCGCCGGCAAGGACCGTCCCGTCCAGGCGGTGATCCCGGTGCGCGCCACCGATCTCGCGGGGGCGGATCCCCGGCTGGTGCACGCCGTCGTCGAGGTAGACCAGGGCGAGCCGCATCGGGCCCGCTACCAACTCCTGCTCGGAGTGCGCCGTGACCTGCCTGAGACGCTGGGGCACGCCTGGGTGGCCACCACCGGCGATCAGGTGGTGTACCAGGCGGTACATGATCCCGAACTCACCACAGTGCTGCTGGACCTGATGGCGCAGGGCGCGGAAGTGGACGGCCTGCGCTTCACCGCCGAGCCAGGTGTCGCACTGGACACCGTGCAGCGCTCCCGCCCGGTCGGTGCGGAGCAGTCCAACACCTCCCTGGTGTACGGGCAAACCTACATTCTCAAGTTGTTCCGCAAGGTGGCCGCGGGGGTTAGCCCGGATCTGGAGCTGCACCGCGCGCTGGCCGCGGTGGGTTGCACGTACATCGCGGCGCCACTGGGCAGCATCGAGGGTGAGCTGGAATCCGAGCCGGTCACCTACGGGATGCTCAGCGAGTTCCTGCGAAACGCGGCCGATGGCTGGGCGATGGCGACCGCGAGCGTGCGGGATCTGCTGGCGGAGAGCCTGCTAGCCGAGGGCTCGCCCGGCCCGGTCGAGCACACCGATCCAGCGGACGTCGGCGGTGACTTCGCCTCTGAGGCACACCGGCTGGGTCGGGCGGTAGCTGCCGTCCACGCCGACCTGGCCACCGCGCTGGGTAGCTCCCCGGCCCCAGCCGGATACCTCGACACCCTGGCCGAGGGTATGCACCGCAGGTTGGACGGCGTGGTGGCTCGGGTTGGTGAGCTCGCATCGCACGAGGAGCCGCTGCGGATGGCCTTCGATAAGGTGCGCGGTATCGATGGCTCGCTGCCGCTGCAGCGGGTGCACGGCGACCTGCATCTCGGCCAGGTGCTGCGCAGCGTCACCGGCTGGGTTCTGATCGACTTCGAGGGCGAACCCATGATGCCGCTCGCAGCGCGCGTCGTGCCCGCCTCAACGCTGCGCGATGTCGCCGGGATGCTCCGCTCGTTCGACTACGCCGCCAACCATCAGCTGCTCGGCGACGCCGACCCCGAGCAGCAGGTGGCGGCACTCGCCTGGACCATCCGCAACCAGGATGCGTTCTGCGACGGCTACGCGCAGGTCGCACCGGATCCCCGCATGCAATCCGTGCTCCTCCGCGCCTTCGAGTTGGACAAAGCTGTCTACGAGGTCGGCTACGAACACGCCAACCGCCCCCCGTGGCTCCCGATCCCCCTAGCCGCCATAACCCGGCTCACCGCCGGCCACTCCTGACCGCCTCAACCTCAGCTCTGGGCTCCCGAACTCAACAGCAGAGCTGTTTCAGACCAACCTGAGAACTCTCCAGTTGAGTTCGGGAAGCTCAGGGCGTCACGCTTGCACGGTGGTGGACGGCTAGTGGACCCAGCGATCGCGGAGTTCCACTCGGAAGTTTGGGCTATCCCATGCTCCGGGAACCGTCGAGGGACTCGCGAATGATGTCGGCGTGGCCGGCGTGCTGGGCGGTCTCGGCGATGATGTGCAGCAGAACCCGACGCGCCGACCATGAGGCGCCCGCTTCGAACCACGCAGCCTCGGGCAGCGGATGGGAGACGTCGAGGTCGGGCAGCTCGGTCACGACCCGGTCGGTGCGGCTCGCCACCTGCTCGTACTGATCCAGCAGCCCGGCCAGGGTTTCGCCCGGGAGCATCTCGAACGTGGCGGCGTGCTGGGCCAGGCTCTCCTCGTCGAATGTCATGGCTTCGGTGCCGTGCAGGACGAAGTCGATCCATCTCCGCTCGGTGTCGCTGACGTGCTTGATCAGCCCGCCGAGGCAGAGCCCGCTCACGGTGGTGCGCCGGGTGGCCTGCTCGTCATCCAGGTCGCGCGTGGTGAAGCGCAGGAAGAACCGGTGCTGGGCCAGCGTGGCCAGCAGATCCGCGCGCTCTCCCGCGGTGATCGTCCCCGCGGTGGTGGTCTCGATGGTGGTCATTGTGTCTGCCTCTCCTCGATTGCCGTCTACACCCACGCTAACCTGGATAGCGGCCACTTTCTGACCTCAATTGCGCGAGACTTGCCATATGGCCAATACCAGTTCGCGGACGCTGCGGCTGCTCTCGCTGCTCCAGACCCACCGGCACTGGCCGGGTACCACGCTGGCGGAGCGGCTCGAGATCTCCGTACGCACGCTGCGCCGCGACGTCGACCGGCTTCGCGAGCTCGGCTACCCGGTGCAGGCGCACCGCGGCGTCGAGGGCGGCTACCAGCTCGCCCCGGGCGCTGCGCTGCCTCCGCTGATGGTCGACGACGAGGAGGCGGTCGCGCTCGCCGTGGGCATGCAGGCCGCCGCGAACGGCGCGGTGCCGGGTATCGAGGAGACCGCGGTCCGCGCGCTCACCAAGGTCGTGCAGGTGATGCCGCCGCGGTTGCGGCGCCGGGTCGACGCGCTGCGGGCGATGACCGTACCCGCGATGTGGGGCAACGCGGGCACTGCGCCGATGGTCGACCCCGGCGTCCTGATCACGGTCGCGCAGGCGTGCCGGGACACCGAACGCCTCCGGTTCTCCTACACCACCCGCGACGGCGAGCAGACCGCGCGGCACGTCGAACCCCACCGGTTGGTCCCGCTCGGACGTCGCTGGTACCTGGTCGCCTACGACCTGGCCCGCCACGACTGGCGCAGTTTCCGGCTGGATCGGCTCAGTGGCCCGCACGGCACCGCAGCCCGGTTCGCGACCCGCAACCTGCCCACCGCCGACGCCGCAGCCTTCGTGAAGGCCGGGATCGATGCGCAGCGCGCTCCCTTTGCCGTCGAGGCTCTCGTCCACGCGCCTGCGGATGCCGTTCGCGAGCGCGTCGGGCGTTGGGGCACGGTTACCGACGCCGGCGGCGGCCAGTGCCTGCTGGCGATGAACTCGGACTCGCTGGACTGGCCGACGATGGCACTGGGCGCAATAGGCGCGGACTTCACCGTGCTCTCCCCCACCGAACTGCGAGACCACATCCGCGAGTGGGCCGACAGATTCAGCCGCGCCACCGGTCCGCATTCAGCAGGCTCAGCGGGGTAAAAGGGGCGTCGATAGGCCCGCTGAGCCCGCTGAATGCGGGTCCGGGTGCGCGTGTGACCGTGAAGAAGATCAGCATCTCGCTCGACTCCGAGGGTTTCGAACGCGCGAAGCGAGCCGGATGAGTCCCCAGCGACGATTTCTCCTCGATGCGGGCGCACGATCGACATCGAGGCGGATCCCCGGGGCGAGACCTTCCGCAGTTGCGTGAAGGCATTCGAGGATGGTTACCCCAAGGACCGAGCTCGCCAGCGCCGCCGAGTACCCGGTGCGTCTGCGCACAGTATGAGTCGAGCCCGCGTCATACGCCGGTGAACGGGTTGAGCAGCCGCGCTCCGGGGTTGGCGACGTCGCCGATGTTGCGGGTGACGAGCGTCCAGCCATGCACCTTGGCGGTCGCGGCCAGCAGGCCGTCGACGACGGGAACCGGATCGGGGACGTTGAGTCTGCCCCATTCCTCGGCTACCTCCGCGGTAACCGGGACGACGCGGTCGGAATAGGCGCGCAGCAGACCCTCGACCCACCGGTCGAAGACGGTCGCTTGGGCACGGTCACACCGGTACAGCCGGCAGATTCCCTGCCTGATCTCCCCGATAGTGAGCACGCTGAGGTACAGCTGCCGGGAATCGACCGAGTCGAACCAGGCCGCGACCCCCGCGTCGGGTGCCGGCCTGCGCAGCTCCGATAACACGTTGGTATCGAGTAGAAAGCTCATGACTGTTCAGCAAGCTCGACCGGGTGGGCAGGCTCGCGCGGCCGGACGATCTCCAGAGCGTCGAGGTCCGGTGCTGACCTCAGATAGTCCTTGAGATCGACGGCGGCGCCCGTCATCCTGCGGTACGCGGCAATATCCAGTACGACGGCTACTTCCTCACCGTGCCGGGTGACGAACTGCACGCCTTCGGCCTGGGCAGCCCGCACGACCTCGCTGAAGCGCTGCTTGGCCTCCTGGAGCTGCCATCTCATGCACGTCCTCCTGGTCTGTCTAGACAGACCAGGATACCGCGACATTGCCCCCTTAGCGGATCTGCCCGCGAGCCGACACACTGGGAGCAAGACAAGACCAGGGAAGGATGTGACCGTGCAAGCGGCAGACCGCGCTACTTCCGCGCTACCGGCTGACGAGCTGCGCCGGCTGCTCGCCGGTGAACATCATGACCCGCATTCGGTGCTCGGGGCGCACTCGCAGCCCTCAGGCACCGCGGTGCGGGTGCTGCGCCCGCACGCCGATGAGGTCACGGTGCTCAGCGACGACGGCGAATACCTGCTGGAGCAGGGCGCTGGTGGGCTTTTCCACGGCTTGATGCCGAATCCAGGCGACTACCGGCTGCGGGTGCGCTACGGCGACCACACCGAGATCACCGACGACCCCTACCGGTGGCTACCCACGCTGGGTGAGGTCGACCTGCACCTCCTCGGAGAGGGCCGCCACGAGCGACTGTGGGAAGTGCTCGGCGCTCACCTGCGGACCTATCCTACACCGGGCGGTCTGGTCGTCGGAACGTCGTTCGCGGTGTGGGCGCCGCACGCTCAGGGGGTGCGGGTATGCGGCGACTTCGACGGCTGGTCCGGAGTGGCCACCCCGCTACGGTCCTTGGGTTCGTCCGGGGTGTGGGAGATCTTCCTGCCGGGCGTCGGCGCCGGCACCCGGTACAAATTCCGCCTGCTGGGCCCCGACGGGAACTGGCACGAGAAGGCCGACCCGATGGCTCGCGCCACCGAAGTACCACCGAGCACGGCCTCGGTGGTCGCCGGCCCGTCGACGCATGAATGGAACGACGCCCAGTGGCTCGCCGAGCGGGCGCAGGGCCAGCCGGCGGCCAAACCGATGAGTGTCTACGAGCTCCACCCCGGCTCCTGGCGGCAGGACCTGGGCTATCGGGACCTCGCCCACCAGCTGGTCGACTATCTCCACGCGACCGGGTTCACCCATGTCGAGCTGATGCCGGTAGCCGAGCACCCATTCGGGGGTTCCTGGGGCTACCAGGTCACCTCCTACTACGCGCCGACCTCGAGATTCGGCTCCCCGGACGATTTCCGCTACTTTGTAGACACCTTGCATGCCGCCGGGATCGGGGTGCTCATGGACTGGGTACCCGCGCATTTCCCGCGCGATGAATGGGCGCTGGCTCGCTTCGACGGCGCACCCTGCTACGAGCACTCCGACCCGCGGCGCGCGGCGCACCCGGACTGGGGAACCCTGATCTTCGACTACGGGCGTAACGAGGTCCGCAACTTTCTGGTGGCCAATGCGCTGTACTGGCTCGAAGAGTTCCATCTCGACGGGCTCCGGGTGGACGCGGTGGCGTCGATGCTGTATCTGGACTACTCGCGCCAGCCGGGCGAATGGTCACCCAACGCCTACGGTGGGCGCGAGAACCTGGACGCGGTGGCATTTCTGCAGGAGATGAACGCCACCGTCTATAAGCGACACCCAGGAGTCGTGACGATTGCCGAAGAATCCACAGCCTGGCCCGGCGTCACCCGCCCGACGCATGTTGGGGGCCTGGGCTTCGGCTTCAAATGGAACATGGGGTGGATGCACGATACTCTTGATTATATCGGCCACGATCCGGTGCACCGCAGCTACCATCACAACAAGCTGACCTTTTCGCTGATGTATGCATGGAGTGAGAACTTCGTGCTGCCACTGTCGCACGATGAGGTGGTACACGGCAAAGGATCGCTGTGGAGCCGGATGCCCGGTGACGACTGGAACAAGGCCGCTAATCTACGGTGCCTGCTGGCGTACATGTGGGCCCATCCCGGCAAACAGCTCCTCTTCATGGGTGGCGAGCTGGGACAACCTGCGGAATGGGCGGAGAACCGATCATTGGACTGGAACCTGCGTCACCACCCGCTGCACAGCGGCCTGCTGCAATTGGTCGGCGATCTCAACGCGGCCTACCGATCGCATCGTGCGCTGTATAGTCAAGACAACCACCCAGCCGGGTTCGAGTGGATCGATGCCAACGACGCCTGGGGCAACGTCCTGAGTTTCCTGCGCTGGGGCGACGAGAGATCGGTGCTGGCCTGCCTGGCGAACTTCGCCGGCGATCCACACGAGGAGTACCGGATCGGGCTTCCCCTACCGGGACGCTGGCGCGAAGTCCTCAATACCGACGCCGAAGGCTACGGTGGCTCAGGCGTAGGTAACCTCGGCGAAGTCATCGCTAGTGAGACGCCATGGCACGGACGGCCATACTCTGCCGTGCTCAGGCTTCCGCCAGCCGGGGCGCTCTGGCTCACCCCAGCGATACCCTGACGAAAACGCACCGCTCCCGCGGTCGGTTGATCGGTGGGGCAACAGGTGGAACAAGACCACACAGGCGAACGAGGTGACCGGGACCGCCTGACCCCGTCGCCAGCTGGTGTTGCCCGCAAGTGGGCCCGCTCGATCGCCACCGCTACCCACGTACCGATGCCGGCATCCCAGGTCCGTGACCTCATGGAGAGCCTCACCGAGCGGCTCGTGATCGCCCTGTCCGGTCCTGCGGTAGACACGCAGGCCGCATCCGAGGTGGGTGCTCGGCTGGTCGATGCCGGGTTCACCGGTGCGCAGAGTCTGCCTCGCACCTTCGAGGTACTCGGCAGCGCATTACCCGCCGCCGTCCGTGGCCCAGCAGCGGAGGTGTCCTGCAGCCGGATCATTGAGTTGTTCGGTGCGCTGGCTTCAGGCTACGCGTGCGCGCTGCGCAGCCACGTTCTCGACCAGCAGGAAGAGGTCAAACAGGCGTTGTCATCGGCATGGCAGGACGCCGGGCGGGATCTACGAGCCAGCGAGGCACGCTTCCAAGAGGTATTCGACTCCTGCCCGGTGGGCATCGCGATCAGTGAACCCGGCGGTCTGATCATTCAGGCCAACCCGTCGTTGGAGGACATCCTCGGCTACTCCCCCGGCGGGCTGCTGGGATGCGATCTCAGCGAGCTGTTCTCACCAGGAAATCAGCCCATCGTGGATGAGCATTGCCGGGGCCTGGTGCCTGGCCGGGATCCGCGGTTGCAGGTCCGCGTCGCCCTGCAACGCACAGATGACGAGACGGTATGGGCTTACCTGGACGGCTCGGTGCTGCGCGATGCCGAGAAGGAACCCCAATACATCGTGACGATGATCGATGACATCACCGACCTGCAGCTACTCGAGCAGCGGCTGCATCATCAGACACTGCATGATCCGCAGACCGACCTGCCAAACCGGCAACACTTCCTCACTCACCTGGAAGAGGTGCTGGCATGGCTCGAGCCCTCGGCTGTGATCACGCTGCTGCACCTCGATCTTGATGGTTTCTCCGCTATCAACGATGCCCTCGGGCTTCGCACCGGGGACCAGGTGCTGGACGTGGTTGCTCGGCGGCTGGAGTGGGTAGTCGCAGATCAGCACGCGATGGTGGCCAGGTTGGGCGCCGACGAGTACGCGATTCTCATCGAGCCCGGCGACTGGGCCCTCGACATCGCGATCCTGGCCGAGGCCATCAACACCGAACTGGCCGAGCCGTTCTACATCGAGGACACCGGGATAGCCCTCACTGCGACCATCGGGATCGTGCAACGCCGGGTCGGCGAATGCGAGCCCGAGGCGCTGATGCGCGCCGCCAGTGCCAGCCTGCGCCGTATCCACGGGCGGGGCACGCGGCAATGGGCTCTGTTCGATCCCGACGCCGATGCGGCCTACCACGCGAGACTGCGTCTGGCGGTGGCGATGCCCGGCGCCTTGGAGACCGGCCAGTTACACGTGATCTACCAGCCGGTGGTCGCACTCGCCGACCACCGGCTGATGGGCATCGAGGCGTCGCTGAGCTGGACGCACCCAGAACTCGGCGTGCTGTCCAACGACCAGTGCGTGCAGGCCGCGCAGCGGACCGGTGTCGTGCATGAGGTCGGTCAATGGTTGCTGCGCACCGCCGCTGAGCAGGCCCTGGTCTGGCGGCGGCGCGTTGGGGAGCGCGTGCCTCCGGTCGTCGTCAACCTCATGCCCTCCCAGGCAGCGGACCCTGACCTGGTAGCCAAGATCAGGGCGGTGCTGGCCGAGACCGGCTTGCCAAGCAGCCAGCTTGAAATCCGGACACCAGTCGGTGCGATCCGCACCGTTACCGGTGAACTCGCCGGCGCCGCCGGCGCCCAAGCCGAAAACAATGTGCGCGTGCTCGCCGAGCTTGGCCTTCGCGCCGGGCTCTACGACTTCGGCGGCGGCATCGGCGAGCTGCGCTGCGTGGCAGATCTCGCCGTATGCACGGTGCGAATCGCCACGCCGATATCCCAGCAGGTGGCCGACGATCCGTCCCGGATCCTGTCCCAGGCGGCGCAGGCTCTGGTGCACATTGTTCGAGGCGCCGGCATCGACGTGGTCGCCTACCCGGTAGACAGCGCCGAGCAGGCCGCCTGCTGGCCGTGGATCGGTGCCAACTGGGCAGTGGGGGCCCTGTTCGGCCAACCGGGACCGCCCCAGAACATCGACGCCCTACTCGATGCGCCTCATGACACTTGATGGGAGATCGCGAGGGGTACGCGCCGGGCTGGAGCGAGGACGCCGTCGGCATGATGGGAAAGCGCACTGCTGACGAGCGCGCGGCATTCGTGCTCCGCTTCCTGCCCGAGGTGACCCGGATGGTCGATGTCGGGTGCGGGCCGGGAACGATCACAGTCGGCTTAGCGCAAACCACGGCTCCTGGCGTCGAAGTATCCGGATTCGATCGAGAACTGTCCCAAGTCGAGATGGCACGCGAGGCGGCACGAGCAGCCGGTGTGACGAACGTCCAGTTCCAGCAAGGTTCCGCTTACGAATTACCCCTCGCCGATCACAGCGTCGACCTGGTGTTCGCCCATGCCGTTCTCGAACATCTTGCCTCGCCCCGACGGGCTCTCGCTGAGTTCGGTCGGGTATTGCGAGAGGGTGGGGTGGTTGCTGTGGCGAGCTCCGACTGGAGCGCAGCACGTCTTGATCCATGGAACGACGACGTTGATCGAGCACTGCGCGGGCATTATCTACTGCGAAACCAGGCAGGTGGCGACCCCTTCATGGGTCGCCGGCTTCGTAACGCGGTGCTCGACGCCGGATTTGTGGACGTCCACACCCGGTGCCACGAGCGAGTGGACATGGCATACCACCAGCTTGCCCGCTATGTCGGATCACGAATCGAGTCGGCTATTAGCGGTGCCAGTGACGACTATCAAGACGAGCTTCGCCGAGCGGCGGCAGCGGCCAGACGCTGGGCGGCGCAACGCGGAAGCTTTAGCCAATGTTGGGTTGAAGTCACCGCCCGGTCCCAGGTCAGAACAACGCGCGGGCCAATGCCCGGCGGGCCGAGGTGACCCGGGGATCGTCGGATGGGAACAGCTCGAACAACTCGACCAGATGCGCCCGGGCCCGCTCGCAGTCCTCACCGGTCAGTCTCCGCACGGCGCCGACTAACCGCTCGAATGCCCGTTCCGGCGTCTGGGCGGCTACCTCGGCGTCGGACGCGGCGATCTGCGCCTCGACGTCCTCGGGCGCCGCATCTGCCTTGGCCACCGCCGCCGGATCGACCGCTTGCGCACGCACGAGGAAACGAACCTGTGCCAGCGCATTCCTAGCCTGCTCATTTGCCGGCTCGGTGCCCAAGATCTGCTGGTAGGCCGCTTCGGCAGCGGCAAATTCACCGGCAGCCAGAGCGGCTTCGGCGGCGGTGAACCGGGGATCCTCGGGCTCGGCGTCACGCTGCCCGTCACCAGCGGATAAGCCCTGCTCGGCGGCCCGAATACCGGGAAGCTGATCGCGCAGCGCATCGAGTAGCCCGGTGATCCATTGCTTCACCTGCGGCTCGGGCTGGGCCCCGACGAATGCGTCGATTGGCTGGCCACCGGCGACGGCGATGACGGTAGGCATGGACTGAACGCCGAAGAGCTGGGCGATCCGCGGGTTGGCGTCGACGTCGACCTTGGCCAGCACCCAGGCACCGCCGGCTGCCCCGGCGAGCCGTTCGAGCACCGGCGACAGCTGCTTGCACGGACCGCACCAGGTAGCCCACAGGTCGACCACCACGGGTACCTGCATAGATCGCTCGACGATATCGGTCTGGAAGCTCTGCTCGGTGACGTCGAGAACCCAGGTGTTCTCGTCGCCGCCCTGCACGTCACGCTGGGTAGCCGGATCCGCCCGTGTCTTGAGGACCGACAGGTCGATGGCACCGGACAGCGCGCTGGACATGGCAACGGTCTGCTGAGGGTTAGGCCTGCTCACGCCGTCTATCCTGGCATGGATCCCAGAGCGTCAGAACCGGGCCGGTTCCCGGTACTCACCCCACTTGGTCTTGAGCGCCCCGCAGATCTCGCCGAGGGTGGCTTCAGCCCCCGCCGCGTCGAGCATCGGCTCGATGAGGTTGCCCTCTCCGCTCGCCACCTCGACCATGGCCGCCAGTGCGCGGTCGACGGCGGCCTGGTCCCGCTGCCCGCGGCGTTGAGCCAGCGCCCGGTTCTGGTCGCGTTCCACCTCTTGGCTCACCCGCAGGATCTCCAGCTCATCGGTCACCGACCCGGTCAACGTGTTCACGCCGACGATCTTCTTGTCACCCTTCTCCAGCGCACGCTGGTAGGCGAACGCCGCGTCAGCGATCTCGCCGGTGAACCACCCGTCCTCGATACCGCGCAGGATTCCGGAGGTCATCTCACCGACCGGGTGGTTGCCTGACGGCACCGCAGCCGAGGCCATATCTTTGATCCGGGCGAAGATCCGCTCGGCGTCGGCCTCGATCCGGTCGGTCAGCGCTTCGACGTACCAGGAGCCACCCAGCGGGTCGGCCACATTGGCCACCCCGGATTCCTCCATGATCACTTGCTGGGTACGCAGCGCGATCTCCGCCGCCCGCTCCGAGGGCAGCGCCAATGTTTCGTCCAGCGAGTTGGTGTGCATCGAATTGGTGCCGCCCAGCACCCCGGCGAGCGCCTCGATCGTGGTCCGCACAACGTTGTTGTAGGGCTGCTGCGCGGTGAGCGAGACGC
Organism: uncultured Pseudonocardiaceae bacterium; assembly: GCA_964250265.1. Lineage (GTDB taxonomy): Bacteria > Actinomycetota > Actinomycetes > Mycobacteriales > Pseudonocardiaceae. Next base: position 13,118 of record CAXUFG010000028.1, read on the forward strand.
CAGCCGTCTGGGTATGAAAGCGCAGCCATTGCGCCTTATCACTGGTGGCACCGTAGACCTCACGCATCCACCGGGCCCAGATCCGCCGGGCAGCCCGGAACTTCGCGATCTCCTCGAAGAAATCCAGATGCGCGTCGAAGAAAAACGTCAGGCCGCTGGCGAAGCGATTGACGTCGAGCCCCCGAGAGCGACCCAGCTCCACGTATCCGAAGCCATCAGCGAGCGTGAAGGCCAATTCCTGTGCTGCTGTCGCGCCAGCCTCCCGGATATGGTATCCGGAGACCGACAACGGCTTGTAGGCCGGGATCCGCTCGGTGCAGTACTCCATCAGGTCACCGATGAGCCGCAAGTGTGGTTCCGGGGTGAACAGCCATTCCTTCTGGGCGATGTATTCCTTGAAGATGTCGGTCTGCAGGGTGCCGTTGAGCTTGGTGATATCCGCGCCCTGCCGCTGCGCAGCGACCAGGTACATGCAGAATATCGGTACCGCCGGACCCGAAATCGTCATGGACGTGGTGATCCGTTCCAGGGGAATACCTTCGAACAGGACGTCCAGATCGGCAGCGCTGTCGATCGCCACACCGCAGTGCCCCACCTCGCCGAGGCTGTGCGGATCGTCGGAGTCGCGGCCCATCAGGGTCGGCATGTCGAAGGCCACCGAGAGCCCGCCCCCGCCGTTGCGCAAGATCTGCTGGTAGCGCTCGTTGGTCTGGCGGGCATTACCGAATCCGGCGAACTGGCGGATCGTCCAGGTGCGCCCCCGGTAACCCGTGGAATGCACACCGCGAGTGAACGGATACTCGCCGGGCCAGCCGATCCGCTCGAAACCGGGGACAGTCTCGCCGTCTCCCGGCCCGTACACCGGTTCGACCTCGTCTCCGGACAGGGTGGTGAAGTCCGCGTCGCGAAGCCCTCCGGCCGCCTGCGCCTGCGTGTAGCGACGCTGCCAGCGCTCCCGGCCTGCGCGGGGATCTGCCCGATGAGGGTCGTAGGCGGTCATGTCGGCCTTTCATCGGTCCTCAGATAATAGGAAGCCCTACTAATCAGAGTACCCGAATCTTGCCCCTGATACCGCGGGCGAGCAGATCCGGTGATCCCTGTCTGGAAGATCGAGCGCGGCCAGCGCGGCTGACCCTTCCGAGATGGCGATCATTGGGTCGGTGGCGCCTTGAAAGACGCTGCTGGTGAGGGCGCACATGGCGGTGCGCGACGCCTGGCCTTACGGTTTCACCCATGCTCCCGCATCATCCGCTGCCCTTCGATCCGATCGAGCGGGCCGCGCAGATCTGGCAAGACCGCATCGGACCAGCCGGGACGATGGCCGCGGTCACCAATGTGATGCGCGTGCAGCAGATCCTGCAATCCGCCGTGGATGCCGCGCTGCGCCCCCACAACCTGACCTTCGCCCGGTATGAGGCGCTGGTGCTGCTGGTGTTCTCCCGCCAGGGCACGCTGCCCATGAAGGTCATGGGTCAACGGCTCCAGCTGCACCCGACCAGTGTGACCAACATCGTGGACCGGCTGCAGGCTGATCGGTTGGTGGAACGCAGTGGCCACCCCACCGATCGGCGCACCACCCTGGTCACGATCACCGAAGCCGGTCGGCAACGACAGAAGGCTGCCACCGTGGCACTCACCGACGTCGAGTTCGGCTTTGTCGGGCTGGACGGCGCCCAAACCGAGCAGCTCACCGCGCTGCTCACCCAGGTGCGCCGCGCCGCCGGCGACTTCACCGGCGGCTCGTGAGTGGCATTGGGTGCTATAACACTGTTTGCCACTCACGAGCGTTGATCGCCGAGCTCGGCGATCAACGCGTCGGCCGCTCGGTAGACGTCCAGCTCGCCGGCGACGACCCGCTTGGCCAGCCCGGGCAGCGCGTTACCCCGCAGCACGTCGCCGAGCTTGCCGTGCAGCTGCGCCAGCGCAATCGCCTCGACCTCGGCCTCGGCGCGACGTTGCCGGCGGGCATCCAACTCCCCGTGGTCCAGCATCCATTCGCGGTGTTCCACGATCGCCCCGACGAGCTCGTCGAGGCCCTCGCCTTTGGTGGCCACCGTGCGGACGATCGGCGGCCGCCAGCCATGGCATGACACTGCCCTATGTCCGCTGAGAGAGATGATGTGCCTGAGATCCCGGACGGTCTGGTCGGCGCCCTCCCGGTCGGCCTTGTTCACCACGAAGATGTCCGCGACTTCGAGGATCCCTGCCTTGGCTGCCTGAACCCCGTCGCCCATTCCCGGCGCCAGCAGCACCAGTGTGGTGTCGGCGAGAGCGGCCACCTCTACCTCGGACTGACCGACGCCCACCGTCTCCACCAGCACCTCGTCGCAGCCTGCGGCGGCCAGCACCCGCAGCGCCTGCGGGGTGGCCCAGGCGATGCCCCCCAACTGTCCCCGGGTGGCCATCGACCGGATGAACACACCGCCGTCGGTCGCATGGTCCTGCATCCGGACCCGGTCACCGAGCAGCGCCCCACCGGAGAACGGCGAGGACGGGTCGACCGCGAGCACACCCACCCGCTTACCGGCCGCCCGTAGCGCGGCGATCAACACGGTGACGGTGCTCGACTTGCCCACCCCGGGCGGGCCGGTGATGCCGAGGACCTGGGCCCGGCCGGTATCGGGAGCCAGCGCCGCAGCGAGGGCGCGCAGTTCCGGGGCACCATCCTCGATCAGCGAGATGAGCCGCCCGACCGCGCGGGCCTGCCCTTGCCGCGCATGCAGGACCAGGTCATCGATGTCCCGGCCGCGAGAGCTCACGCCGCGTCGTTGGGCACCCGCAGAATCAGCGCGTCACCCTGGCCACCGCCACCGCACAGCGATGCCGCGCCCACGCCGCCACCGCGTCGGCGCAGCTCCATCGCCAGGTGCAGCGCCAGCCGGGCGCCGGACGCGCCGATCGGGTGCCCTAGCGCGATCGCCCCGCCGTTGGGGTTGACCCGCGCCGGGTCGATGCCGAGCTTGCGGGTGGACACCACGCCCACCGCGGCGAACGCCTCGTTGATCTCCACGATGTCGAGGTCACTCGCCTGGATGCCCTCCTTGCGGCAGGCTGCCAGCACCGCGTTGGCGGGCTGCTCGTGCAGGCTGGAGTCGTCGGGTCCGGCCACCATGCCGTGCGCGCCGATCTCGGCCAGCCAGCTCAGACCGAGTTCGGCCGCCTTGGTCTTGCTCATCACCACGACCGCGGCGGCCCCGTCGCTGATCGGCGAGGACGACCCGGCCGTGATGGTGCCGTCCGCGGCAAATGCCGGGCGCAGCTTGCCCAGCCCCTCGGCAGTGGTCTCGGGCCGGATGCCCTCGTCGGCACTCAGCACGACCGGGTCACCCTTGCGCTGCGGCACGGTCACCGGGGTGATCTCCTCGGCGAACAGCCCGCTGTCCACCGCGCGGGCAGCCCGTTGATGCGACTGCGCGGCGAACTCGTCCTGCTCGGCCCGGGTCAGCTGGTGGCGGGCGGTGTGCTTCTCGGTGGAGGCGCCCATCGAGACCTGATCGAACGAGTCGTGCAGCCCGTCGTAAGCCATGTGATCGATCATGGTGACGTCGCCGTATTTGAACCCGGCGCGCGACTTGGTCAGCAGGTGCGGCGCCTGGGTCATCGACTCCTGGCCGCCGGCGACGATGATGTCGTACTCGCCGGCCCGGATCAGCAGATCGGCCAGCGCGATGGCGTTCAACCCCGACAGGCACACCTTGTTGACGGTCAGCGCCGGCACGTCCATGCCGATGCCGGCGTTGACCGCGGCCTGACGAGCGGGGATCTGACCCGCGCCCGCGGTGAGCACCTGACCCATGATCACGTACTGCACCTGCTCGGGCGCCACGCCGGCTCGTTCCAGCGCGCTCTTGATGGCGAATCCCCCGAGCTGGACGGCCGAGAAGTCCTTGAGCTGACCGAGCAGCCGCCCCATCGGGGTGCGGGCTCCGGCGACGATGACAGAACCGGTCATAACGCAGACCTCCGGTATGGCAGTGGTTTGTGATCCCGGGGTTGTGGTCCCGGAGTTGTGATCCCGGGCTGAATTTCGACCTTACCGCGCTATCGCCGTCCGCACGGTGATGACAATGAGCACACTTCAACCGGCCGTACGCTGCATCTCATGACACCACTCCCGTCCGCGCCTGCTTTCGTCACGGCAATCGATCACGTCGGCATCGCAGTGCCCGATTTCGCGGCGGCCGTGGAGTTCTACCGCGTGACATTCGGGCTGGAGCTGGTCCACGAGGAGATCAACGTGGAGCAGGGAGTGCACGAGGGCATGCTGCGCGCCCCCGGTGACTCGGGCGCCGGTGCTGCGGTGCAGCTGCTCGCCCCGCTGGGCCCGAGCTCCACCATCGCCAAGTTCCTCGACCGTAACGGCCCTGGGATGCAGCAGCTGGCCTACCGGGTCACCGACATCGAGTCGGCCATGGCGACGCTACGCGCGGCTGGGTTGCGACTGCTCTACGACAGCCCCCGCCGCGGCACCGCCGGTTCCCGGATCAACTTCGTGCACCCCAAGGACGCCGGCGGCGTGCTCGTCGAATTGGTGGAGCCGGCCCCAGACGAGCACTGATCCCAGCCGTGGGTGGTGCCCGAGCACAAAGATTGGGCCAATTGGCATGATAGGCGCCTATTGGCCGGCCGTACGATGGCCGCGTGAACGAGTCCGATTTGCCGGACATGCGGATCGGTGACACCGAACGCGAGGAGGCCCTCAACGCGCTCGGTGAACACATGAGTGCTGGTCGGCTGGACATTGACGAGTACGGTGATCGGTCGGCCGGCGTGACGGCTGCTCGCACCAGGCGTGAACTGGTCACGTTGTTTGCCGACTTGCCAGAGCCCAAGCCGGCCTTCGGCACGCCTACGCTGGCAGTCCAGCCTGGGGCGGAGCGCTCAGTTCTGGCGCAGCGGTCTGGCCGGCGTGGGATCCCCGGCGCGGTCACGGGTCCGATTATCTGCGTGACGTGGGTGAGCGCGATCTTCATCGGCCCGGCGCTCAGCGCGAACGGCACGAACTGGCTGTTCGGCGTGGCGATCGCCGTATCGATCATCCTTGGCTCCCTGACGCGCAAGCGCGGGCAGGACGACAACCGCGAACTAACCGATGTCCGGCCTGATCGCCGCAGGATGGTCCGCGACGATATGCGTGAACGCCGGCGCGAGGACCGTTGGAGCGACAGTACCCCCGACTCCGGGTGATCCGTCGGGTGCACCGGGTGTAGTGGCGCTGCCCGTCGGTTGTCCCGAGCCCAGCACCAGGGCCTCCGCGAGGACGTCAAGGACGATCTCCAGTGAGACGGAGCGGTCTCGCTCACAGCCCGAGGCCGTGACGATTGATAAACCGATCGGTAACCTCACCGTAGCCGACTATCCCAAGCGGGAAGCGGGCGACGGGAAGGGACCACCGTGCAGAAGATCCTCGATGCCATTCTCAGCGACGATGTCGACTCCATCGGCTCGCTGCCGGTGCCGGAAACCTACCGTGGAATCACCGTTCACGCTGACGAGGCCGACATGTTCGCCGGTATGCCCAGCCGGGACAAGGACCCACGCCGCTCGCTGCACCTGGACGAGATCCCCGTGCCAGAGCTGGGCCCGGGCGAGGCGCTGGTCGCCGTGATGGCCAGCGCGGTCAACTACAACACCGTATGGACGTCGATCTTCGAGCCACTGCCGACCTTCGGATTCCTCAAGCGCTACGGCCGGATCTCCCCGCTGGCCGCCCGGCACGACCTGCCGTACCACGTGGTCGGATCGGACCTGGCCGGTGTGGTGCTGCGAACCGGAGCCGGAGTGAACGCCTGGCGCCCGGGCGACGAGGTCGTGGCGCACTGCCTGTCGGTTGAGTTGGAGCACCCTGACGGGCACAACGACACGATGCTCGACCCCGAGCAACGAATCTGGGGCTTCGAGACGAATTTCGGTGGCCTGGCCGAACTTGCGTTGGTGAAATCGAATCAATTGATGCCCAAGCCGGGCCACCTCACCTGGGAAGAGGCCGCGAGCCCGGGTTTGGTCAATTCCACCGCATACCGGCAATTGGTCTCCCGCAACGGCGCGGACATGAAGCAGGGCGACACGGTGCTCATCTGGGGCGCCTCGGGTGGGCTGGGCTCCTACGCCACGCAGATGGCGCTGGGCGGCGGCGGTATCCCGGTCTGTGTGGTCTCCAGCCCGGAGAAGGCCGAGATCTGCCGGCGGATGGGCGCCGAGCTGGTCATCGACCGCAACGCTGAGGGCTACCAATTCTGGAAGGACGAACACAACCAGGATCCGCGGGAGTGGAAGCGCTTCGGCGCCAAGATCCGCGAGCTCACCGGGGGCGATGACCCCGACATCGTGTTCGAGCATCCCGGGCGGGAGACCTTCGGCGCCAGCGTCTACGTCGCCAAGCGGGGCGGCACGATCGTCACCTGCGCCTCCACGTCCGGCTTCAGCCATATCTACGACAACCGCTACCTCTGGATGAACCTCAAGCGGATCCTGGGCTCGCACTTCGCCAACTACCGCGAGGCGTGGGAGGCCAACCGGCTGATCGCCAAGGGCAAGGTCCACCCGACGCTGTCCCGCGTCTACCCGCTGGAGCAGACCGGGCAGGCGGCTCACGACATGCACTCCAACATCCACCAAGGAAAGGTGGGTGTGCTCTGCCTGGCTCCCGAAGAGGGTCTGGGCGTGCGCAATCCCGAGCTTCGCGAGGTGCATCTGGAGGGCATCAACCGCTTCCGGGGGGTCTAGTCCGCTGACAGAGCCTGACAGACCGACAGACCCTGCCGGCTGACCCGTCAGCTACCAGCACCCGAGTAACGTGGCTGCATGGGTTCCGTCCACGACCGTGATCTGCTTCCGATGAGATCGACGTTCGACATCGTCCGTCGGGGCTACGACTGCGCCCAGGTGGACTACCAGCTCGAGCACCTTCGGGCCGATCTGCAGATCGCGGTGACGGACCGGGATGCCGGTGCCACTCAGGCCGCTGAGCTTACCCGGGCGCTGGAGGCGGCCCGCGGGGAGATCGATGACCTGAACGCCCAGCTCAAGCGGCTCGAGGCACCGCCTACCACCGTCGAGGGCATGAGCGAGCGGGTAGTGCGAATGCTGCGCAGCGCCCAGAAGGAGGCCGCGGAAATCACCGCCAAGGCTACCGCAGCGGCCGCTGAGGCCAGGGCAGACATCGAGCGCGAGGCCGATGAGCTGCGCGCCCGATACGAGGTGATGATCGTCGAGGCGCAGCAGCGGCGCTCCGCGATGGAGGCCGAACACGAGCAGGCTATCGCCGAGGCGCGCCACCGGGGCGAAGAGATGGTGGCGCAGGCACAGCAGCGAGCCCAGCAGCTCGACGCTGAGGCGGCGGGCCGCCGGCAGCAGACCGAGGACGATTTCAACATCATCATGTCTGAGCGGCGCCGGAATGCGACTCGTGATCTGGCGCAGGAGGACGCAAGTAGCAAGACCGAGGCGAAACGGCGCGTCGACGAGGCCACTGATGTGGCCCGCCGGCTGGTGACCGAGGCCGATCAGACGGCTGTCGCCCGGGTGCGGGAAGCCACCCGGCAGGTGGAAGCACTGCGCACGTTGCGCCGCCAGGTCACCAGCCAGCTGGAATCGGTGACCTCGAAACTACAGGACGCTTTGCGACATCTCGCGCCCGCGCCCGACGGCGACGGTGTGCTCGAGGAAGAGCCGACCTGACGTCCTCACCAATGCCGGCGAGTGGGCGCCCGGCGCCTACGAGCGGTCCAGCACCCGGTGTGCCAGTGCCGCCGGTCGGCCGATGACCCCTGTTCGCCGGCCGGCCAGGCCACCATGTGCGCGATGCCGGGCTTGATCTCGTGGTCACAGCCTGGGCAGCGGTAGCTCTTGATGGCCTGTTCACCGGGCACCGCCCGGACCAGCCAGTCGCCGTCCGGCCCGCTCTCGGGCCGCGCCCAGCCCGACCCTCTCAGGGCAGGCGGAGGGGCAGCAGCACGGTGTGGGAGGTTACGCCGCGGCATACAACAGTCTACGGCGGCACCAGTAGGCTTCGACCCATGCCTCGCTACGAGTTCCGGTGCCGGGAATGCTCGACGACCTTCGAACTCAGCCGGCCGATGACCGCGTCGAGTGATCCCGCCCAGTGCCCCTCCGGGCACGACGACACTATGCGGTTGCTCTCTATGGTGGCCCTGTCAGGTGCGGCTCGACCCGGCGGCGCCGTCTCGAGTCAGACCAGCCGCGCTGGCGCCCCGGCTGGGGGCTGCTGCGGTGGAGGCTGTTGCGGCTGAGCCGAATACGCGTGGTGGGTTCGACTCACAACAGCGGGACACACGACCGGATCGTGGTCCCATCGGGGGCCGTGCTGGCAACGATGAGGACGGTCTCGCCATAGGCGCTCGCGAGGTTGGTCGCGGTGACGATGTCCCGCGGTGGACCAACCTGCAGCGTTCCGTCCTGCTGGAGCAGTGCCGCAGTCGTGGCGACGGAGAAGGCGTGGTCCGGCGTGTGGGAGATCATCACAATGGCCAGCCCGGCCGATGCGAGGTCACGGATCTGGCGTAGGACCCGGACCTGGTTGCCCAGGTCAAGGTTTGACGTCGGCTCATCCATGATCAGCAGGGTGGGCTGCTGGGTCAAGGCGCGTGCGATCAGCACCATCTGCCGTTCACCGGCGCTGATCTCGGTGAAGGGCCGCTCCGCCAGGTGCGCGATGCCCAAGCGCGCCACGTTGTCCTGGGCGATGATCACGTCAGCCCGCCCGGGTGAGCCGGCGACACCCAACCGGGGCGTGCGTCCCATCAGGACCACCTCGCCGACGGTGAACGGGAACGGGGCATCGTGAGCCTGCGGGACGTAGGCCACGGTCTGCGCCAACTCCCGGCGACCCCAGGTGTTCAGGTCCCGTCCGGCCAGGAGCACGCGGCCGCCGCGCAGCGGCAACAACCCGAGGATGGACTTGAACAAGGTTGTCTTGCCGGCACCGTTGGGTCCCAGCACGCACATCACCTCACCGGTGCAGACAGTGAGGGAGACGTCCCGCACCACATCGATGCGGCCGTACCCGCAGCGCAGTTTCTCTGCGCGCAGGACTACGCCCACGCGCGCCGACCCCGAGCCAGCACCAGCAGGAAAAATGGAGCTCCGACCATCGCGGTCAGGATGCCCAGCGGCACCTCGGTGGTGAACACCGAGCGCACCAGGTCATCGACCATCAGCAGGAAGATCGCCCCCAACAGGGCCGAGGAGGGTAGGGCCCAGCGCGCGTCCGGGCCGACGAGCATCCGGGCGACGTGCGGGATGACCAATCCCACCCACCCGACCATCCCTGCGGCCGACACCGACGCCGCGGTCATCAGGGTCGCGCCGATGATCACAAACGCCTTGACGGTCCGCGGGCTCACCCCCATCGACGCGGCCTCGTCGTCGCCGAAGGACAGCACGTTCAGCTTCCACCGCAACACCAGCAGCGGGATCATCCCGACCACAATGGGGACGATGATGGGCAGCAGGTGCGCCCGGATTGTCACCGTGTCCAGTCCTCCCAGCAGCCAGAAGGTGATCTGCGGCAGCTTGTTGTCCGGGTCTGCCAGATACTTGGTCAGCGAGATCACCGCAGAGCATAGACTCGAGACCACGATCCCGGTGAGCACCAGGGTGAGGGTGGAGTCCCTACCGCACCCGACGGCGGTCCCCACGGCGTAGGTGAGCAGTACGGCCCCCAGACCAAGCGCAAACGCCATCAGCTGCACCTCTGCGATGCTCCAGGACAGCAGGATGCCCAGGGAGGCCCCGATCCCGGCGCCGCCCGATGCGCCGAGCAGGTCCGGGGAAACCATGGGATTACGGAACAGCGCCTGATACGCGCTGCCCGCAGCTGCGAGTGCCGCACCGATCAGGACGGCCGCGAAGATCCGCGGCATCCGTACCAGCCAGATCGTGATGTCGTCCGCCCGGGGCACGGCCGCGGGATGACCGGTGAGATGGGCGATCAGGACGCGGAGGATGAACCCGGGCGAGTAGGTCGTCACACCGACGGCGAAGGACAACACGATCGACGCCAGCAGCACAATCGCGAGGACGGTGAGCGCCGGTAACCGCAGCCGTCGGCGCGGTAGCCTCACCGGTCCCGCAATGCCGGAGACGTTGCCCGAGACGGTGGTGCTCACGTCGGGTTCTGGCCGGCCAGGATCCGGGTGGCCTGGTCGTCGGTGAGCCGGTAGTGCAGGAACCGGTCGTAGAAAATCTTGGTCTCCGTGACCATGTCCAGACCGGTGAAGTACTCGGGGTGCAAGGTCTTCGCGGCCCACTGGATCTGCAGGGCCTCCTCGATGCCATAGCGGTCCCAGTGCCACCCACCAGTGGGGTTGATGTACGCGCGGTGATTGCGCACCGCAGCGAGCTGGCTCCAGACCGGATCAGCGCTGAGCTTGTCCAGGGTCTGCTGACCGGTGTCGTTGGCGACGAACGCGCTGCTGGCGAGGATGATCAAGTCGGGGTTCCACTGCGTGACCTGCTCGGTGGACACCGGGCGCACGTTGCCCGAGACCTGGGCGGCATTGCGCCCGCCCGCGGCGGTAATCCAGGCGTCGATGATGCTGTTGGTGCCGTCCACGACCAGCGGGTTGAGCGAGTAGATGTGCAACACGCTGGGCCGTTGGGCTGTGGGGATGGTCGACGTCACCGAGGAGACCCTCGCCAGCGTGGCGTCCAGGTAGGAGTTGTACCGCTGCGCCTGGGTCCGGGCTTCGGGCCCCAGGACCTCGGCGGTGGTGGCCACCACCTTCTTCAGGTCCTCGTAGGTCTGGAAGCCCAGCTGCAGGGTGGGGATGCCCAGCTCGGTGCTCTTGGCGGCGATCTGGCTGCTCTGGTCTACGAACAACACGTCGGGCCGGGTTTGGGTGAGCTTCTCGGTATTGACAGTGGTGTTGGTGAAGACTGTCTGCGCCTTGTTCAGCGCCGGTTCGACGGTGTAGAGCCACGGCACCGACTCCGGTTTGAGAACCGTGGCGTCGATCTTGTCACCGGCGCCGAGCATCTGCACGACCTCGTTGTGCGCTGGCCAGGCGTCGGCGATGCGGGTGATGACGGTGGGAACCGTCACCCTCGCCCCGGTCGAGTCGGTAACCTGATGAGTGCTCGCGGTGGCGCTTGGTGTTCCGCCGCTGGGTGTGCCGCTGCTGGGTGTGCCGCATCCGGCGAGAAACCCCGTGAGGAGGCCACCCACCACTGCCAGTGCGGTGATCTCACGGGATGAACGCATGCCGATCAGGATATGCCTCATATCGGGCATTCGCGTCTTTTTCCTCCGATATCGAGACGCAGTTGCGGCACGAAGTCCGGCGTCAGGGCGCATCGAAGCCGGCGGTGGTCAGCACCTGGGCACCCGCCGGGCTCCGGACCAACGAGACGAACGAGTCAGCGAGGGCATGCCGGCGAGAGCCGCCCAACGCGACGATCGGATACGCACTCCTGGCCTGGTTGGCTTCCGGGAACGCGACCCCTTGAGTGCGGCCACCGCCGGCACGCACGTCGCTGATGTAGACGACGCCCGCGTCAGCGTCACCGGCCTCGACCTTGCTCAGGATCGTCCTGACATCTGGCTCCTCGCTCACCGGTTGCACATCGACGCCGGTGAGTTTTTCGACGGTCTGCTCGGCGGCGCCGCACGGTACTTGCGGGGCGGCCACCACGACCGTCATCCCGGGCCTGGCGAGGTCGGCGAACCGGGTGACGCCCTTGGGGTTGCCCGGCGCCACCGCGATCTGCAGGGTGTTCCGCGCGAAGATCGCCGGCTTCCCGGCGGCCAGGCCGGCGCGGGTGACCGTGTCCATCGTCGCTGGGCTGGCCGTGGCGAAAACGTCGGCGGCTGCCCCATTAACGATCTGCTGCGCCAACTCAGGTGAACCGGCGAAGTCGAAGATGACCTTCACTCCGGGGTTCGCCGCCTCGAAGCGTCGCCCCAGTTCGGTGAAGGTGCCGGTCAGAGACGCTGCGGCGAACACGGTAAGCGTGTGAGGTGTCGAAGCATCGGGTCGGGTCTGCGTCGAGCATGCAGTCACGGCCGACGCCAGAGCCAGCGAGATCAGCAGCCGGAGCCGCACGATTCTTCTCCCGTCCACTGAGAGGCGTGGTGATGCACCCGCTGGAGCCTAGGTCGTGAGTGGTATTCAGTGTCATGACACTGAATACCACTCACGAGTAGTCGCGGAACCCTTTGCGGGTTTTGCGGCCGAGGAGACCAGCGGTGACCAGGTGCTCAAGCAAGGGGGCCGGGGCGAAGCCGGGTTCGCGGAACTCCTGGTAGAGGCTGCGCTGGATGGACAGGGAGACGTCCAGACCGACCACGTCGAGCAGCGCGAAGGGGCCCATCGGCAGCGCCGCACCGACCTTCATCGCGGTGTCGATGTCATCGGCTGAGGCGTAGTGCGCCTCCAGCATCCGCACCGCGTCGTTGAGGTAGGGGAACAGCAGCGCGTTGACGATGAAACCGGCGCGGTCCCCGCAGCTCACCGGCACCTTGCCCAACGAGCGGGCGAGCTGGCGGGCGGTGGCGGCCACGTCGGCGGTGGTGGCGATGGTCGTCACCACCTCGACCAGCTTCATGATCGGGGCAGGGTTGAAGAAGTGCATCCCCACCACATCACCGGGGCGGGAGGTGGCAGCAGCGCACTCGACCACCGGCAGTGACGAGGTGGTGGTGGCCAGGATCGCGCCGGGCTTGCACACCTCGTCCAGGGTGGTGAAGATCCCGCGTTTGACGTCCAACTCCTCGGCTACCGCCTCGACCACCAGGTCGACATCAGCGAAGTCGTCCAGCGAGGTAGTGGTGGAGATCCGCCCGAGAGCGGCATCGCGGTCGGGTTCGGCGAGCTTGCCACGGTTAACGGCCTTGTCCAGCGAGCGGGTGATCGCCGCCACCGCCGCGTCGGTCCGGCTGGTGCTGCGGCCGCGGACGATCACGTCATGGCCGCCCTTGGCCAGGACCTCGACGATGCCGCTGGCCATGGTTCCGGTGCCCACCACACCTACCGCGCCGATCGGGCGGGTCTCGACGCCGGCCTCCCCCTCGGCGGGAGTGGCGGCGTCGGGCACCACAGTGGAGGAGTCCTGCCCCGCGTAGGTGTAGAAGCCGCGACCCGCCTTCCGGCCGAGCAGTCCGGCGGTGATCATCTGCTTGAGCACCGGCACTGGCGCGTGCAGCCGGTCCCGGGATTGGCGGTAGAGCGCGTCGAGGATCTCATAGGCGGTGTCCAAGCCGATCAGATCCAGCAGCGCCAGCGGGCCCATCGGGTACCCGCAGCCGAAGCGCATCGCGGCGTCGAGATCCTCCCTGCTCGCGTAGCTCTGCTCGAACATGCTGGCCGCGTGGTTGAGGTAGCCGAACAGCAGCCCGTTGGCGATGAATCCGGCCCGGTCCCCCACCACCACAGGTGTCTTGCCCAGCGACTCCGCGAGCGCGGTGACGTCGCTGATCACTTCTGGATCGGTGACCACCGTGCGAACCACCTCGACCAGCTTGAGCACCGGCGCCGGGTTGAAGAAATGCATCCCGATGACCCGGTCCGGCCGCTTGGTCTGCACCGCCAGCTCGGTGATCGACAAGCTCGAGGTGTTGGAGGCCAGCACGACATCGCTGTGCACAATCCCGTCCAGTTCGGTGAAGATCCGGCTCTTGAGATCCAGTCGCTCCGGCACCGCCTCGATGACGAGGCCCACGTCGGCCAGCTCGGCCAGTTTGGTGGTGAAGCTGATCCGGCCGAGCAACTCACGGCGGCCGGCCTCGTCGAGCTTCCCGCGCTCCAGGGCACGTCCGGTGGAGTGCTCGAGATGACCACGACCTCGGGCGACTCCGTGCTCATCCACCTCGACCGCCATCACCTCGAGCCCGGTGCGAGCGAGTACTTCGGCGATCCCAGCGCCCATGGTGCCCATGCCCACCACGCCGACCGTCTTGATCTGAGCCATCTCGCGCCTCCCACTCAGCGACCGTAAAGGACCCGGACAATCCGCAGCAGCAACCCCACCGCCCAGGCCGGGCGGTCGAAGGTGAGCACCGAAACCGGCGGACGGAATCGGCGGGAGGTGACCGCCTTGGCCCGGGTGAATTCGCGGAGACCGTCCGCGCCGTGGATCCGCCCGAACCCGGAGTCGCCGACGCCGCCGAAGGGCAACGCGGGTATCCCGGCGTAGGTGATCACGCTGTTGACCGCGACCATCCCGCACCGCAGCCGCGCGGCGATCTCCGCACCGCGGCGCGCGGAGAAGACCGAGGCGCCCAACCCGTAGCGACCGGCGTTGACCCGTTGCACCGCCTCATCCAAAGTTGCGACCCGGTGCAGCGTGAGGGTCGGCCCGAAGGTCTCCTCGGTCACCGCCGTGGAGGTCTCCGGGACGTCGATCAGCACCACCGGCTCCACGAAGGGCGGCCGAACCGACTCTGCACCACCGACGAGCGCCTTGCCGCCGCGGGCCATCGCGTCAGTGAGGTGATCGCGAATAACCTCGACCTGCTCAGGCCTGGTGATCGGGCCTATGTCCGCAGCGGGCTGGCCACCGACTCGCAGCCGCCGGGTCCGGGCGACGATCCGCTCGGTCAGTTCCTTGGCGACCTCCTCGACGACGTACACCCGCTCCACCCCGATGCAGACCTGCCCGGCATTCATCATGGCACCCCAGACCGCGGCATCGGCAGCGGCGGCGAGGTCGGCATCCACGTCGACCAGCAGCGCGTCGGTGCCCCCGCACTCGACCGCTATCGGGGTCAGCGTCTCGGCACAGGTCGCCATCACCTTCTTGGCGGTGGCGGTGGACCCGGTGAATACCAGCTTGTCCACGCCGGCCCGGCACAGCGCCTCCCCGGTCTCCCCGAACCCAGTGACGACCTGCAGCAGCCGGTGCTCAGGCACCACCGCAGCGAGGCTTTCGGCCAGCGCGCGGCCCACTCCGGGGGTCAGCTCGCTGGGCTTGAAGACCACCGCGTTTCCGGCGGCGAGCGCGTAGCTGATCGAGCCCATCGGGGTGTGCGCGGGGTAGTTCCATGGTCCGATCACGCCGATCACGCCGTAGGGCTGGTACTCCACCGTCGATGCCTCCTGAAACATCAGCAGGCCCGATCCCACCCGGCGGCGGCGCAGTACTCGCTCGGCGTTGCGCGCGGCCCAATCCAGGTGCGCAACCACGAGCACGCACTCCATCCGGGCGTCATCCCGCGGTTTGCCGGTCTCAGCGGTGATTAGCTCGGCAAGCTCGTCGATCCGCCGGGTCAGCGCCGAGCGCCAGGTCAGCAGCCGGCGGCGGCGTTGCGCGAACCCGAGCTCACCCCACCACGCGGCAGCCTCCTGAGCGCGAGCAACAGCCGCACGCACGTCCGCCTCGTCACAGACCTGGTGGTAGTCGACGATCTCACCGGTCCGCGGATCAATCGATGCGAACCGGGCAGCCTCGGCACGGAGCTGGCCGCTGTTAGTGGTGTGAGTCATATCGATACCCCCGCGTCGGCCTACATCGCAGCCTAGGGGTCAGAACGACTGCAGCTCTACGCTCTGCGCGCTCGCAACTCGTTGGTCCACTGTGACGCAGCGAACTCCCGTCTTGGATGGCCCTCGCGAGGCGATGATGTTAGAAGAGCCGCATCTCGGTGCTCGGCATCCCGCGTAGTTCGTCGTAGTCAAGGACCACGCACCGGATACCGCGATCCTCCGCGAGGGTACGCGCTTGCGGAACGATGCTTTGAGCTGCGAGAACTCCCCCCACGGGGGCTAGCAAAGGGTCGCGGTTCAGTAGCTCCAAGTAACGGCTGAGCTGCTCAACAGCGTCGATGGTCGCCTTGCGCTTGATCTCGACAGCATAGTGTCGCGGTCGCACGGAACCCGCGGGTTCGCGCCGGGTGATCTCCACCGTGACCGGCAGCCCGTCAGCCTCCCGGCACATCAGGTCGACCGGCCCGATCGCGGTGGGAAACTCCCGCCGCACCAGAGTCCAGCCCTTGCCCAGGGTGGTGACGTGTTCGGCGAGCAAAACCTGCAGGTGTGCCTCCACCCCATCCTTGACCAGGCCCGGATCCACCCCGAGCTCATGGCGGGAGTCGTGCAGCACCTCGTCGATCTCGATGATCAACTGTTCACCGGCCCGGTTGGTGACTGTCCACCGTCCCGGCTGCTCGGTCAAGGTGCAGGGCGGGCTCATCCAGTTCAACGGCTTGTAGGCGCCGCCGTCGGCGTGCACGCTCACCGAACCGTCCGCCTTGACCAGCAGCAACCGCGGAGCCATTGACAGGTTCGCAGTCAGCCGACCCACATAGTCCACCTGGCAACGGGCGATCACGAGGCGCACGGGTGCACGCTAGCGCGTGCGCCGTGAGTGGCGACGCCCCGCGTCGGTGCACGCGTCACGCAGCTCGCCGAGGTGCTCAGCGGACAGCGCGTTGCGCCGCTCCGGCCGGCTCATCGTGATACGGACGGTGTCACGGTCCCGCTCGACCTTCAGCGCAGCAACGCCCATGCCTCGACAGTAACGCTGCATCGTAGATCATCTGGCCGGGGCGCGAGCAAAGGGCGCCGGCCTGCGGCGTATTTCTGACGGGTAGGTGCGCCTCGTCTCCGCAGGAGGTCCTGGAAGTACCGGTGACGGCCGGGTGCAGTCAGGTGGAGTCCGAGTGTCGGTGGCCTTGTTTAGCCGCAGAATTGTCGTCGAAGGAGACCCGATGAGTTCCAACGTCTCGATGGTGAATCAAGGAATCTCCGTCATGGAACGATACACGGGAGTGGTTCCGGGTTACCGTCGGGCCCACTCGCGTGGTCACGGATTTTCTGGCTACTTCGAGGCCACGCCCGAGGTTGCCGAGCTCACCGTGGCCGAGCATCTCCAAGGGGGCCGTGTCCCCACTATCGTTCGACTGTCCAACGCGGCGGGTAGCCCCTACGCGCCGGACCTGAACTCACCACGCCGCGGGGCAACGCTCGGCCTGGCCATCGCGTTCGAACTGACCTCGGGGGCCCGTACGACCTGGGGCGCACCGAACCTTTCGTCCTTCCCGGCACGCACGGCTCAGGAGTTCGTCACGCTCACCACCGCCCTGCGGCGCGGCAGGTTCACTCATCAACCGAACCCGTTTCGCCTATTGGCGTTTGCCATCCGGAACCGGCACACGATTCCAGGCCTGAAATCCATACTCGGCCACCCACCAGTGCGGAGTTTCGCGGCCACGCAGTTCAACGGCTTGCACGCTTACTACCTGGTACGCGCCGATGGCACACGGCAGGGCTTTCGGTATCACTGGGTACCCACCATCGAGGGCCAGCGGAACGTCACCCGAGCCGACGCCGGACTCTGGCCTCCCCAGTATCTGATCGAAGAATTGAAACAGCGAATCAAGAAAGGGCCGGTGCAGTGGGATCTCGTCTTCGATCTGGCGATGGATGGGGATCCGACCGACGATCAGACGGCCCGGTGGCCCGCGTCCCGGCCGAAGCTCAAAGCAGGTGTCCTCACCCTCACCGAGGAACACCCCGATCAAGAGGCCGTCGAGCGAATGGTCTTCGACCCGACGAACGTGCCGCCCGGCATCGAGTGCTCCGACGATCCGCTGCTGGCCTACCGATCCCTGATATACCAAGAGTCCCACGCACGACGCACCAGCGAGACAATGCCGGTCACCGACCTCCTCAACGACGCCTGCCCACTCGGCCGCGCAACACACCAACCTTCGCCGGAACTCGACCGGTGAGTTTCGTCACGGCGCCCCCAACGGCGATCTCGCGGTCAGCGGGGACGGATGAGGTCCACGATCTGATCCATGATGCCGGTGAGTTCGAAGTCCTTGGGTGTGAAGACCTTGGCCACCCCGTGAGCGCGTAGTGCCTCGGCGTCCTCCGGTGGGATGATCCCGCCGACCACCACCGGAACGTCTCCGGCGCCTGCGGCGCGCAGTCCCTCGACCACCGCGGGCACCACCTCCAGGTGCGAACCGGAGAGTACAGACAGCCCGACCACGTGCACGTCCTCCTGGATCGCGGCCGCGACGATCTCCGCGGGGGTAAGCCGGATGCCCTGGTAGATCACCTCGAAGCCGACGTCCCGGGCCCGGACCGCAACCTGCTCAGCACCGTTGGAGTGTCCGTCGAGGCCGGGTTTGCCGACCAGGATCCGCAACCGCCCGCCTAGCTCCTCGCCGACGGTACGGACCCGGTCCCGAACCCGCGCGATCGCGTCACCGGCCGCACTCGCCACCGACGCGCCGGCGATCCCGGTCGGCGCCCGGTACTCGCCGAACACCGCGCGCAGCGCCCCGGCCCACTCTCCGGTGGTGACCCCCACCCGGGCACACGCCATCGACGGCTCCACCAGGTTGGCGTCGGTCTTCGCCGCCTCGACCAGCCGGCGCAGGGCATCGTCCACCATCGCGGGGTCACGATCGGCCCGCCAGGCCCTGATCGCCTCGATCAGCCGGCTCTCGGCCTCCGGGTCGATGGTCTCGATCGCGCCGGCCCCCTCGGCTTGCAGCGGGCTGGGGTCGGTCTCGGTGAACCGGTTGACCCCGACGATCACGTCCT
>CAXUFG010000029.1:0-31573 GCA_964250265.1 uncultured Pseudonocardiaceae bacterium
AAGCGTTCGAGGTATCCTGGGGGCGTCCGGGTCGGGGCTGACCCCGCTCGGGTTGTCGGGGTGGGGGGGCGGGCGGGCCCGCCGGCGGGCCACAGTGTCGATCCATGTCAACTCGACCAACTACGGGATCGTCGAGGACGCACATCAAGCCTGTATGCACATGCTGGCTCAGTACATTCGGCAATCAAGGATGACCCCTGATGCTATTGTCTCCCAGACGTTCTGACAGCATGCGCGTCGCCATCAACCTGCTCACCGACGATCCGGCCAATCCGACGGGTGCGCATTGGTTCTGGACCCGCATCATCCCAGAGATGGCGAAGCGGCTCAGCATCGACGAGGAGTTTCATCTCCTGGTCAGTCCGAAGTCTCGGCTGCTCCATGAGGGCTACGGTCCAGGCGTCCACTACATCATGTTTCCCTGGTCGAATGAGCGCCCACCGCTGCGGACCTTGAGTGAGCACCTTTATACCCCGGTCCGGCTACCTCGCGCTGGAATTGACGTATTCAGTACCTTGATGGCGCCGCTGGTCAGCCCGGCGCGGTCGCTGGTCGCCCACTTCAAGACGATGCACGCGTACACGGCTCCGGCCTCGGTTCGTCCTGCGGCGCGCCTCTACCGACGTATGTGCTATCCCCGTACCGCCAGGCTGGCCGATGCGATCATTATCAACTCCGAGAGTCTGCGGCAGGAGGTGCAGCGCTACCTGAACGTGGATCCGGCGAAGCTGCATCTGATTCCGGAGGCGGTGGACCACGACGTATTCCGGCCAGGTGACCGCAACGACTCCAGGTGCCTGGTTTCCGCGAAGTACGGGATCACGGAACCCTTCGTGCTGTTCGTGTCCTCACTGTGGCCGTACAAGAACTGTGCCGGCTTGCTTCGCGCCTTCGCCGCGGCGAAGATCGAACTCGGTGGACGGCAACTCGTTGTGGTGGGTCCCGGCCGCGACGTGAAACACGTCACCGAGCTTCGCGCGCTCGCTGATGAGCTCGGTATCGCCGATGACACCGTGTGGATCGGTGGCGTACCGCTCGAGGAGACGGTCCACTTCTACCGGGCGGCGGATGTCCTCGTGTACCCCTCGTTCAGCGAGACGTTCGGATTACCCCTGCTGGAAGCAATGGCGTGCGCATGTCCGGTGGTCACGTCGAATATCAGTGCGATGCCCGAAACGGCTGGTGGTGCGGCGCTGTTGGCGAACCCCACGGATCCCGAGTCGATCGCGGGTGCGATCGTCGAGGCCTGTGGGGCGGAAAGTCAGCGGCTACGGGCTCAAGGACTCGTGCGAGCCGGTGAGTTCACCTGGGCGGCTACCGCTGAGCGCACGTTGGCCGTGTACCGCGAGGTCCACTCCCACCGGTCACGGTGAGGAACCCTTCGATGAGGATCTCAGCTCGTGAATACCAGCTCTCAGGGTGGCCTACGAGGTATCGTCGCCAGAGCGGTCCGAATCGGGGGCAGCTCGACAGCTTGACGGGGCTTCGTATTCTTGCCGCTGTCTGGGTTATGTTGCTGCACTTCCGCGACGTTACGCAAACAAGACAGTGGAAGTTCCCACTGATCGACTCTCTTGTTCTGCATGGCCTGTACGGTGTCGAGCTGTTCTTCGTGCTGAGCGGGTTCATCCTCAGTCACGTCTATCTCGAACAGTTCAAAGTGGGGGTTAATCGATCAAATTTTCGCTCATTTATCGGATTTCGGTTTGCGCGCCTCTATCCGGTGCACGTAGTCACGTTCTTGACGATGATAGCTTTTTTCTTCGGTGAAATGTTTATTACCGGACGATCCACTGCGCCTGGGGAACGTTATAGCGTCCCGGCGGTAGTCTCAACCTTGACGATGACGCATACCTGGTGGGGAGCAGGAATAAGGACACCCAACATTCCGGCGTGGTCGATCTCCGCAGAGTGGTTCGCCTATCTTCTCTTTCCGTTTCTCTGCTGGATCGTCACTCGTCTTCGCTTCGCACCACTCGTATTCTTCCTGGCTGGCCTTGGACTGGCTACCATCTGGCACGACGATTATCACCTCATTCGTGTTATGGCGGGTTTTACGGTCGGCATGGCCGCTTACCAGGTAAGTCGCCATTCATCGAAGTTGACGACGCGTATGCCTGCGATGGGAACAGTCGTCGTGATTCTCATCGTCCTTTGGGCGACGCTCAGCGGTCCACCTCAGCCGGAGCCTGGATACACCGGACATACGCTCCCGCAGTGGATACAAGCTGAAATCGGGATTCTGCTCTTCGCCGCGCTGATCCTCACGGTGGCATCAGAGCGGGACTGGCTCTGTCGATTGCTCTCACTCAAGGCCATGGTCTATCTTGGCGAAGTTTCCTATGCGGTCTACATGGTGCACTGGGTCGTGCGCGTCGTTCTCCGAGCGGTGGCGGAGCGGTTGGGCATACTCGACGCCATCCCGCCGGGCTTAGTCGTGGCGAGTTACGTCGCGGTCACGATGGTCGCCGCCATTGTCCTCTACCACTTCGTGGAACGACCTTGGCGCCGGAGACTACGGCGGATGCTCGCTCCTCGGGTGGTCATACAACCGGCTACTGAGCAGCCCACTTCACTCGCTGGCGCCGATCCCGGCAATGGCTAGCGGACTTGACCTCCCAGGCCCCGACGAACAAGGGTGAGTGTTGATGAGAATCCTGGTCACCGGCGGCGCCGGCTTCATCGGCTCGCACACCTGCGACCGCCTTGTCGATCATGGCCACGATGTGATCGTGCTCGACGCGCTCACCGCGCCCGTCCACCGCGACCGCAAGCCCAACCACCTCACCCCCGGTGTCGACCTCTTCGTCGGCGACGTCCGCAACCGGGATCTCGTGGCCAACCTGCTGCGCCGCGTGGACGCCGTCTACCACTTCGCCGCTTACCAGGACTATCTCCCCGACTTCGCCACGTTCACCGACGTCAATGTCACGTCGACGGCGTTGCTGTTCGAGATCATCGTTGCTGAGCGACTGGATCTGGCTCGGGTCGTGGTTGCATCATCGCAGGCGGCGATGGGTGAGGGTCTCTACGGCTGCCTCGATCATGGTGAGCAGACGCCTGACATGCGGCCAGAATCTGCGCTCGAGCGGTCGCGATGGGATCTGACCTGCCCGATATGCGATGGTCCGATGGAGATGCTCGCGACGCCCGAACGGATCGCGAACCCGCAGAACGCTTATGGGATGTCGAAATACGCCGAAGAGGTGGTGGCGGTGAACCTCGGGCGTCGATACGGGATCCCGACGGTCGCCCTCCGGTACAGCATCGTGCAAGGCCCGAGGCAGTCGGTCTACAACGCGTACTCGGGTGCGTGCCGTATCTTTTGCCTGCACTATCTCCAAGGCAGCGCGCCGACCCTATACGAGGACGGTCAGGCCATCCGCGACTACGTCAACATCCACGACGTGGTCGATGCCAACCTGCTCGTGCTCACCGACGATCGGGCAGCGGGTCGGGTCTTCAACGTCGGCGGCGGAACGGGCTACCCGACCGAGCAGTTCGCGGACGTCGTGCGGAGTCAGTACGGGTCCGACGAGCCTGGCAGGATCAGTGGTGAGTACCGGTTCGGGGATACCCGGCACATCCTCTCCGATATCGATGCTCTCAAGCAGCTCGGCTGGGCCCCCCGGCGGACTCCGGCGGACTCGGTGGCGGAATACGCAGCCTGGCTGGAAGGGATGCCAGGTCTGGAGCAGATTCTGGCGCAGGCGGACGCGAAGATGCGCGCGCTCGGCGTCGTTCGCAAGGCACGGCGATGAAGGCGTTCTTGCTGGCCGCTGGTTTGGGCACGAGGCTGCGCCCGATCACCGACAGCACGCCGAAGTGCATGCTTCGGATCGGCGATCGGCCGCTCCTGGATATTTGGCTGGACGCTCTGGTCAAGGCCGGCGTGCACGAGGTTCTCGTCAACCTCCACCATCTTGCCCCCGTGGTGCGCGCGCATGTGGCCGCCCGCAGCGGCCCACCATCGGTGCGGATGGTCGAGGAGCAGGAGCTGCTCGGCAGTGCAGGCACGCTCATGGCCAATCGCAGCTTTGTGGACGGCGAGGAGATGTTCCTCGCGGTCAACGCGGACAACCTCACCAACTTCGATCTGGGGGTACTCGTCGACGCGCATCGGGCCGGCGGTGCGGTCGCAACGTTGTCGCTCTTCCGCGCCCCCCGGCCCTCGGAGTGTGGGATCGTCGAGGTCGAGGACAGCCGCGTCGTCGGCTACATCGAGAAGCCGGCCCACCCGCCGAGCGATCTCGCCAACGCTGGCATGTACGCCTTCCACCCGAGCGTCCTGGATGTGATCGCTGGACCACCGCCGAAGGACATCGGCTACGACTTGCTGCCGCGATTGGTCGGCCGAGCCCGGGCTGTGACCCTCGACGGGTGTTACTTCATCGACATCGGCACCCCGGCGGCGCTGGACCGCGCCCGGGACGAATGGTCAGCGACCCTCGCATCATGATTGTCACTCAGACTCCGTTGCGTATCGGCCTCGTCGGTGGGGGGACCGACCTGCCCAGCTACTACCGCGAGCACGGCGGTCGGGTCCTGAACGCGGCCATCGACAAGTACGTGTACGTGATCGTCAAGCAGCGCTTCGACGACGACATCTACGTCAATTACTCGAAGAAGGAAATAGTTTCCCGCGTCGAAGACCTTCAGCATGAACTCGTTCGGGAGGCCATGCACATGGCCGGGATACGCGGCGGCGTGGAGATCACTACGCTCGCCGATATCCCGTCGGCAGGATCGGGACTGGGCTCGTCATCGTCGGTGACGGTGGGGCTGCTGCACGCTCTGTTCGCCTACCAGGGCAAGCAGGTGTCCGCCGAGGAGCTCGCCGAACGGGCCTGCGCCATCGAGATCGATCGCTGCCACAAGCCGATCGGCAAGCAGGACCAGTACGCCGCGGCGTTCGGCGGAATCAGGGACATCCACTTCGGACCAGGTGACCGGGTCAGCGTCGAGGAGGTTCGCCTACCGCCGGTGCTGCGCAGGCGGATCCAAGGTGAGTTGCTGCTCTTCTTCACCGGCATCACCCGGAGTGCTGACACCATCCTCGGGGAGCAGACGGCGAACGTCGGCGACCGGATCCCGCAGCTCGACCAGCTCCGGGACCTGGCTGGTGAGGCTGCGGGTGGGCTGCGCCGCGGAGACCTGGGTTCGCTAGGCACAGCGCTGCGCAAGAGCTGGCAGGCGAAGCGAACGCTGGCGGCCGGCGTATCGAACCGGCAGATAGACGACGCCGTCGAGGCGGCGCTTGGGGCCGGGGCGTCGGGTGCCAAGGTGACCGGCGCCGGTGGTGGCGGCTTCCTGCTGGTCACCTGCCCGGTTGAACATCAACATGCCGTGCGTGATCGGCTGGCCAGCATGAAGGAGCTTCCGATCAAGCTCGAGCCGCTCGGGTCTCGGGTAATCTTCAACGTCCACCGAGATATCTGGGGTTGAACAAAACGGAAAATATCCAGGGCCGACTAAATTTCTCGGCACAAATATGCCGAGACTGACCGAAATTTCGGATTGGGTAGACGCCGACATGAAGTTTACGACCGGACCTTGGTATCCGCTTGATAAGCTGCGGTTTTGACCCTGACTCTGCGCATGCTGAGGTACGCTTCCCTGCCGATGCTAGCCAGTAGGAAGATTCCGTTGAATGCTGTGATTGCTAATGTCGGATACATGACGCTCTTCGGGTCGATAAATATCCACAGCCCGATCACGAACAGGATAAATCCCGTATCACGAACGACCTTCAGGATCGCAAAAAAATGCCCGCCCGCCGCCGTGAAAGAATGACCAACATTTTCATCGGTTCGTGCAAGAATTGCGGTGAGCACGTTCACTGGCCACATTGCGGCGCAAGTAACGATTAATGGAATCCACGAAACTGACCATCGAGCGATCACAGTCAACAGCGCGCATATAATCGCAAAGTGCACGGAGAAATCGACCAGCACATCGAGTCGCGCCCCGAAATCGCTCTTCTTGCCAGTCGCCCGCGCCACCTGGCCATCTGTGCAATCAAGCACGTAGGAGAGTTGCCAACACGCGCACGCCACAAGGCCCGGTAGCCACCATTGCCGAGCGTGGTCGGTCTCAGTAATAATCAGAACGCTCCCACTTACGGCAACAATTAACCCGATAAGAGTGATGACCGATGGATGAATTCCATATCGAATTGAAAGAGCTGAGAACGATAAACCCAGGCGGTTATTGATATATTTACTAAAGAGGGGTCCGTCAGAACGGTGGGTTCGGGCAGCGCGATAAGCCTCGGTGAGAGACAATTGAGCGTTAGGGCTTGCTGAAGTGGGCGGGTGACTAGATTCGCCGTCGTCCAGGGTGGACCGTATGAAGGCCATGACGCCTATCCCTTCTGCTCATTGTTTTCACTCCTCAACGGAGTCGACCTCGCGCGCAACAAGTCGCACAGGTAAACGTTTTCCTCGTTCGTCCTTACGGCAACACGCCAGTAGACCTTGTCGTCATCGAACTTCGACGACGCATCTTTCACGTAGATATTGTCTTGCTGAAGGAGATCATCGGCAAGTATCTTAGCCGCGCTGCTGCTCAGTGAGAGCGCCACCAGTACAAAGTTGGCTCCACTCGTGAACACGTGATCGACCACGGGAAGCTTACCGAGAGCAGACGCCAACGATTCGCGGTCAGAAATTGTTCTCTCTATCGAGACGGCGAGGTCGTCTCGATATTTCAGGGTAAGTTCCAGAAAGTGCTCGGCGATCGAGTTTGAATTCCATACGGGCAATTCCTGTAGAATCCGAGATCTGATCTCCTCGTTTACTGTGAACGCGAAGCCTAAGCGCAGGCCGGGAACGCCGAGACTCTTGCTCAGGCTCTTCAATACCAGGACGTTCGTTGTGTGAGTCGCCTCGGCCCACGGAACGATTGACGGTTGTCCTGAAAACTCGATGAAAGATTCATCGACAAGCAGAGTCTTGTCAGGAAAACGGGTGGCCAGGGCTTGAATTTTCTCCGTCTGAATCGCTGTACCCGTGGGATTGTTCGGATTGACCACGACCACCAGATCGACGTTCGCCGCCTTCCTCTCTATCTCGTCAAGGTCGATTGCCCCGCAATCGCTGTATGTGCGGGCGTCGGGAAAAAGTCGAGTGTACTCTCCGAACGTGGGGTTAGGGATTAATACGCGATCCTGGTGGAACCAGCGCTGCAGCATCGGCGACAAAAGTTGGGATGCGCCATTCAGTAAATTTACATTCTCGGCTTTGCATCGCAGGAAGTACGCTACTTTCTCGTTGAGAACGGTCTGGGCCGAACCATAGTTCGTTACCAATTCCTGCAGCGAAGCGCGCATTTGCGACAACATTGACGGTGTTGGGAAGTGCATATTTCTAATGAAAGCGAAGTCTGTTACAGGAGTGTTCCAATATCCACCCCACGTCGAGTCGAGGTGCTGTCGACGGCCTGAGGTCATGAATGAAAAATGAGCTGCTCGAAGATCATTTTGATCGTCCACTTCTGCCCATTTCTCGCCGTCCAGAATTTCAGCATGGATCTGCACCTGCTGCATGTAGATAAGAATTCCGAGTATCATTTCATAATAACAGTTATCGTCAATTATTCTAGCGTAGTATGTGAGGAGCTTCCGAAAAGTCTTACGGCAGAAATCTGCCGAGAACTTGTAGATGTTCAGTGTTTTGAACTTATCCGAGAAGTCGAAATTTGCTGACTGTAGTGATCCTGGAATTACTTGCGTGATCACATTTTCGGGTGAGACCGACACTACTGTGCCGTCCATGCCGGTACGGTACTTGTCCACAAGAGCAACATTCGGGTGATCTGACTTGATTAGCTTAGCGAGCACGTTCGCCTCGAAAATGAGATCAGACTCTATGAGGATCACGTCTGCGTCGAGCTCGATCTCTTCGAGGGCCAACGCCATCGAGTAGATGTTGTTAGTCGAGGCGAATCGATCGTTGCATATGAACCTGCAGCCGAGCCCGGCGAACTCGCGGGTTACGTAATCCCTCACCTCTTCGGCGCGGTACCCGGTAACGATGCAGACATCGGTAACGTCGTTGGCAAGCAAACCGTCGAGGATGCGGGCGATGATGGTTCGGCCACCAACTTCCAGCAATGTCTTATGACACTCGTCCGTGAGCGAACCCATACGTCGGCCAATCCCAGCCGCGAGGATGATTGCCTTCACTACAAACTCCTTCCGAGACCAGGGAACAGTAGGCGCATCCGGGGCCGAAACAGTGAGCACAGGGATTTCTCCAGGCTGTTCGACCTGCGACCGGATGGAGGTATGATCGGATCATTGACGACGATCTTCGCTAGATGGGTTCGATAGTGGACGTTTGCGCATACGCTGGTAGCCTAGAATGACACCCGCCGCGTATCCGATTGTGGCCACAACGCTGGCCCAGCCGGCCCCAACGAGGCCGAAGAACTTTACAAGGACGATTGTCATGACGATCGTGATGATGGCGCTGGCCGCTCGCATTACCCAGAGTCGCCTCAGCTGGTTGGTTGCCTTCAGTGCCGCGTTGCACCCAAAGCCGACGGCAGCGATAGCGTAGTCGAGTGAAGTGAGTTGAGTGATCACCGCAGCGTCGGTGAAAGGTTCGCCGTAGACTAATCGCAGGATCGGTACCGCGAACACCGCCAAAGCAACGCAATACGGGACGGTCAGAAGAATCACCGCGGTGGTCAACTGTCCGGTGTACTTGTCTAGCCCTCGGATCCCGTCCTGTCTAAACCGCCGCACACACCCCGGCAACCCGACGTTTCCTCCGGCCACGAAGATCACGATCACCGGCCCGATCAGGCTCGCCCCGGCGCGGTATTGACCGAATTCCGCGGTGCTGAGCAGCACCGGTAACAACAAGAGGTAGCCCTGAACGGCGGTGAACGCCGTCGCAAACTCTGCAAGGAACCATCGGCTGTGTGGCCACAGGCTTCGGAGATATCGTGCGCCCCCACGCCAACGCAGGCGTAGGCCGGAAAGGGCAATCGCTCCTCCCGCGCCGACGGTTGCTCCCGCTCCCCACGACGCCAGGAACGTCGAGACGTTCGCCACGCCGAACATCAGCAGGCCAGCCGTCGCTGCGCCTTGTGCTACGACGAACAACACGTCGCTGATCAATGCATGATCGGCTCGTTGCAGGCGAAATGACATCGATCGGCAGTAATCCTGCACGAGTAGGCTTGGAATCCACGGTGCCAGGGCGAGGAGCGCGACGGCGGGTGTGAAGCCAGCGAGTAACAACCCGCCCGCTGCCCCCGCGATCGCTGCCGCCACTACCAGGCCAAGGACCAGCGACGCCATGCAACCTTTACTCGGATCGGCGTCGGTGTCAGTCGATCCACCAATGACCGTCATCGGCTCGCACACCAGCGCACGATTGACACCCACCACTGCCAGCCATACCAGGAACGCAATACCGAAGGCTCCCAGAGCGCTGGCTCCGCCCACGCGCGCGATGAGAACTCCGAGTGCGAAGTTCGACACCGATGATACGAGCTGATCCGCCAAGGTCAGTGCTGCACCACGCCGACCGTCGATGCGGAGGTTCCGAGCCCTCCTCTGGTGACCGCTCACCACTACCAAGCCGATCTCCTAAGAATACGGCCGGTCACCCCGAAGCCGGAGAATTTCGTTGCTACTTCGGGCAGGCGTCGTCTCAGCATCGACGCTCGGACCAGTTGTCGGAGAATGTACTTCCGGCGTCCTGTCGATGGCTCTGCTTGCCACTGGACACGTTCGACACTTCGACTGGTCTCGAAGGCGACGAAGGCCCAACGCCCGCGGTAGGTGTTGTTGTGCCAGACGTTATGTTGTTTGAAGGTGATTGCCTCCTGGATGACCCGTCCCTTGTACGGTGACCAGTCTGGGACGGTGCCGTAGTTCGAGAATATGGCCATTCGCCCGGTCATACCATTCGGGCAGCCGATGGCCTCCGGTGCGTACGTGAAGACGTTATCGTGGATGTCGAGCCGCTGAGTCTTCCATCGGCAATCGTCATAAAGAGGTGAATTGTGGATGCCCGGTGCGGAGCACGTCGTCGGTGAACTCATCAGGTGCGTGCAGTAACCCGTGGACGTGTGAGAAGTGCTGTTGCAGTATCGGTCGGCGTTCTCCCATGCGGTGATCCCAGACCAGTTGTTCTCCAATATGTTACCGTATATCTCAATCTTGTCGGTGCGCGCCGGCACGCGCGGCTCGCCACCGGCCTCACTGAGATAAATTGTCCCGACAGGGAAGTTGCTCTCGCGGTCAGCAAATTTCCTACCCTTGGCCCGCGTGTTGTTCCTTATAGTGTTGTTGCGCAGGATGAGATTGTAGCTGATCTCGTAGAATACCGCCTCCGCGTCGTTGTTCTCGATCAGATTGTCCTCGACAAGGAAGTCGTTGTTGTCCGTGTCCGCCCACAGCCCGGCGCCGTGATTATCGTGAACCCAATTGTTTCTCACGTTGGCCTTGTTAACGCCCCAGAACTTGACCCCTCCCGTGCACCCGCACCCCCCCGGCAGGGTGTTATCCAAGTCGTCAGTGTTGTTGCCAACGATCTCGTTGTCCGCCACGACGAGATCGCCCCCAAAAGCATTAATTCCGTATTGGCCATTATTTCGGAGGCAATTTTTTCGCACCTGTTGACGGTGGCCGGCCATCAGGCCGGCTCCCTTGTTGTTCTTGATCGTGTTGTTTTCGATGATCCAACCATCGCCCGCGTCGTGATTGACCGCACCTTGATCGACCGGCGGGACGAACCCGCGCACGGTCAAGTTACTGATCGTCACGTTCGACGCCTTGAACACAAACGGGTACCTGTTGATTCCGTGCCCATCAAGAACCGCGCCCGGAGCGCCGATGTACCGATCGCCGTCTTCGGAGCGACCTGACCGAACTCACTGTTGCCCAGCGTGTGCCTACCGGGGGCCAGCCAGAACGTCATCGCGGGCGGATTGGCTTCGGTCTTCATGGACAGATCATTGACGACGGCGGGATCAACGACAACGGCTCCAGCCGGGGCGACTTCCGGCCCGGGCGGCTGATGGTCACAAACGGCCGCGATGCGGACGGGTGCAGCGACCGTGACTGGCCCAGTGTCTTCCGCCGGAGACGCTTGGCATGCGCCGAGGAGTAAACTCGTGACTACGGCGAGCACCCATAGCAAGCGCTGCCGTATCTCTTTTCCCACTCTGGAAACAGTGGTGAAGGGCTTCTCGGTGTTTCTGAACCACCGCAGATGAGTGTTTCTCCTTGAGTGGGGACCCGCCATCGGGCCGGCGCCGTTCGTCGCTCGCGATTGGAGCCAGCGGTGGCCCATGCCTGCACACCCTTGGTTGATCGCCTCGTCGGCCCGGCAACGCCGAGGTGCGCCATCGAGATGATCACGTTCCTGGTCAACCGTGATCCCAACGGCGTACAGCATGGAAATCGTCTTAATCGCTGATCTCGTTACATTTTCCTCGATCAGCACGATAAATGAGTGTCAGGTGAGCGCGAATTCGATCAGGAGGTGGGTGGTGGGGCGCAGGCTGTGCGGCGAGGGCGAATATCCGGAGCCGCTCCTCGCGGTGGGAGGGTACGGGCTGCCGGGTGCCGGTCGCGCTTTCCCCGTCGAGCCGCTCGGCGAGCAGGCGTGGGCTGCGGTCCTGGCGAGTGCCCGCACCCATCGGGTGACGGGCCTGCTCAGCGCCGTCACCAGTGACGGTGCAATGCTCGCGACCCAGGCCCAGCTGGAGGAGGTCAGGTCCATCCACCGGGCCGCGTTGATGCGCGTAATGGCGTTGGAGCGTGAGTTGATCGCCGTGGTTGAGCTGCTGGCGGGCGGGGACGTCGAATCCCGGGTCCTCAAGGGCAGCGCCGTGGCACACCTCGACTATCCCGACCCGGCCTTGCGGTCGTTCATCGACCTGGACGTTCTCGTCCGCGCCAGCGACGTCGACCGTGCGGTCGCGGTGCTGTCGGCAGCCGGCTTCCAACGAACACTGGCCGAGCCCCGCCCGGGTTTCGACCGGCGCTTCGACAAGGGAATGACGCTGATCCCCCGCAACGGGGGGTTCGAGCTCGATCTGCACCGGACGTTCGTGCTCGGCCCGTGGGGCGTGCTCGTGGACCTCGACGGGCTGTGGGACGGTGGGGAAGAGTTCACCGTCGGCGGACGCTCGTTGCGGGCACTGTCACTGCCGAACCGGTTCATGCACGCCTGCTACCACGCCGCGCTCGGTGACTGGCCGCTGCGCCTGGCCTCGCTGCGCGATGTCGCTGAGATGCTTCGCCGGGTGGACCGGGACGGGACGTCCATCCGTCGGCTCGCCGCGTCCTGGGGCGTCGAGGCGGTGGTGGCCGCAGCCGTGGCCGACAGCCGGCGGCTGCTCGGGACGGCCCCGGCGGGTGAGCTCTCGGACTGGTCCCAGGGTTACGTCCCGAGCCAGCGGGAGGAGAACTGGCTGGCCCTTCACACCCACGCTGGCAAGACATTCTCAGCGCAGGCGATCGCCACGCTGCGGGTCCTGCCGCAATGGCGGGACAAGGCCGCATACGCTCGCGCGTTGATGCTGCCCGACGCGCGGTACACAGCCGAGCGGCACGCCTCAGGGCTGGCCCGATTCCGGTACGCCGTCCGGGAGATCCGTCGGGGGCGGGGTAGAAGAGGGTAGCGCCTCCGCGGCGCCATCCGCGTCGTGTCTAACCCACGAATAGGTCATCGAAATACACGTTGTCGCCTGCGACGCCATTTCCGGTGAGTTGTGCATAGGCGGTGGCGGTGCTCGGGGGGGTGGTGAGTGTGGTTGTCGCCTGTTGCCAGGTGGTGGACAGTGGCGGGCTGGTCAGTGTGGTGACGAGCAGGTCGTTTCGGTTGAGGTCTTTCCAGCGCACCGTCATGGTGACGGTGGTGCCGACGGTGCTGGGTGACCCGGCGCGGGCCCAGAAACTGGCGGTGCGCGGACCAGCGCAGGCGGTGGGACCGGGGTAGTTGCTGAGTTGGACACCCCACCCGTTCGAGGCGGTCACAGTTGCCTTGAGGCTCGCGGTGCCGCTGTTGGCCTGGGTGGTGTCGCGGGTCGCGGTGCTGGAGTACCAGGGTACCCAGTTGCCGACGGATCCTTCGAGGGTCGTGGTGTCCGCATTCAACAGATTGGCCTGTGGTGCCATGCCGACGAATAGGTCATCGAAATACACGTTGTCGCCTGCGACGCCATTTCCGGTGAGTTGTGCATAGGCGGTGGCGGTGCTCGGGGGGGTGGTGAGTGTGGTTGTCGCCTGTTGCCAGGTGGTGGACAGTGGCGGGCTGGTCAGTGTGGTGACGAGCAGGTCGTTTCGGTTGAGGTCTTTCCAGCGCACCGTCATGGTGACGGTGGTGCCGACGGTGCTGGGTGACCCGGCGCGGGCCCAGAAACTGGCGGTGCGCGGACCAGCGCAGGCGGTGGGACCGGGGTAGTTGCTGAGTTGGACACCCCACCCGTTCGAGGCGGTCACAGTTGCCTTGAGGCTCGCGGTGCCGCTGTTGGCCTGGGTGGTGTCGCGGGTCGCGGTGCTGGAGTACCAGGGTACCCAGTTGCCGACGGATCCTTCGAGGGTCGCGGTGTCCGCATTCAACAGATTCGAGGGTGTCTCGAGGGGGAAGGTGCTGCCCGCGTCCTGGTTATAGGGCGCTCCTTGCCAGGCCGCCGGGCACAGCCGGGTGCCCTGGTCATGGGCCATGAAAGTCCATGGCCCGGTGTAGGTGTTGTGCGTGAAGTGGTTGTTCTGAGTGAAGGTGACGGCGTCTTCGATGACGCGGCCCATGTAGGGCGACCACTGCGGGGATGTCCCGGAGTTGGAGAACAACCCTTGGAGACCGCACGACGCAGCGGGGGTGCAACCGCTGATCGCGGCCGGGTTAACGCTGAAGTAGTTGTCGTGCACGCTGATATTTTGCGACTTCCAGCGGCAGTCGCCGTAGTGCGGTTGATTGATGATTGTCCCGGACACGCAGGTGGACAGATTCGCCGTCGTGGGGTTTCCCAGGGTACAGAATCCGCTACTGGTGTTCGAAGGGGAGCCGCAGAACCGGTCGGCGTTCTCCCATCCAACAACCCCCGACCAGTTATCGATGAACTGGTTGTTGGCGACCTCGATAGTGGTGTACCGGCCACCGACACGAGCGTC
The DNA here is from genome assembly GCA_964250265.1 of uncultured Pseudonocardiaceae bacterium. Taxonomy (GTDB): domain Bacteria; phylum Actinomycetota; class Actinomycetes; order Mycobacteriales; family Pseudonocardiaceae. Next base: position 14,141 of record CAXUFG010000029.1, read on the forward strand.
TCCACCGGCCTCGGATAGGTAAACGGCTCCCGTCGGGAATCCGGGATTGCTGGGGCCGGAAACCAGCGCGTTGCGGATGAACGTATTGTTGACGATGCGGGCGTTGTAGGATATTTCGTATGCTAGGCCAACGCTGTCGTTGTTGTTGATATAATTGCCGTCGAAGTTGAAGTCGTTGTCGTTGGTGTCGGCCCACAATCCTTGACCCTTGTTGTCGTGGACCCAGTTGTTGGTGACAGTCGCCCCATTAGTGTTCCAGAATTTACCACCGCCGACACAGCCGCAACCTGGGATGTGACTGTTCCAGTCGTAGGTGTCGTTCCCGGAGATCTCGTTGTGGTCCAGGACGATATTGGCGTCACCGTTGGATTCATAGGAGCTGAACCCGTACTGTTCGTTGCCGGAAAGGCAGTTATGGTGGACCGTGTTTCCAGTGCCAATGAACACACCCGCGCCCGCGTTGTTGGTGACGGTGTTGTATTGGATGGTCCAATTGTGACCAGAGTCGTGGTTGACGACGCCCTCGTCCCTATTGCCCCCGGAGGGTCCGAAGTTCCGGATCGTCAGGTACTCCACGGTCACACCGCTCGCGTGTTGGGTGAACGCGTACCGGTTGACGTGACCGCCGTCGAGAATCGCGCCCGGGGCACCGATGAACACATCATTGTCGCGGGGGACGATCTGACCGAACTGGCCGGTGCCGAGGGTGTGTACCCCGGGCGCGAACCAATAGGTGGTGTTCGCGACAGGGCTGAGTGAACTACTATCCCCCGCCGCGACGACGACGGCTCCTGACGGCGGGGTGGACGGACCATCGAGGATCGCGCTGTTCCCGCAGATCACCGCGGGCGGCGCCGCAGGATACGCCGCTGGCTGGACGGGGTGGGAGACCGTCGGTGACCCAGCGGTGAACAACTGGCTGCAACTCGTGAGGCTCCCGCAGGTGAACAGCAACACTGAGATCACGCCGACCATCCATCGGCGGCGCCTCCTCGGCAAAGCTCGGACGTAGATCACCTCAGGCGGTTGCTGGGGAGGCGCTGATGTGGTCAACAGAGAGATCTTTGAGGTGCTGTGTTCGGCTGGAGGATCACAGTAAAGAAATCGGTCCTCGTGAAAATAATGTTACAACGGGGCGATGAGTCGTCCATCCGACGCTCCGTACTCAGAGGATTCGCTCGAACACGCTCTGGTGTCATCACTGTGGGTTTGCGGGTGTCAAATAGATCGCACACCGCCCCGAGTTCAGAAGTCGCCTCCGGCGTCCGTGATCAACCACATCCCCCTCGTTGATACTGGGACTTTGGTCGGACTTCCTGTCGTGCGCTCGCTCCGCCATGAAGCCGTTGCTACTGTGGCATACGGGCGTCCCGCCGAGCGAGGGCGCACAACACTTGGAGGTAAGGGAAATGCGCGAGGGAAGTGGGCGCTCATCGGAACAGGAATTAAGTACCACGGAACAAGAACGCAGTGCTATCTGGAGTACCGTTTGGTCTTATCGCGATGACGACCGAGCCGATTGGAACGGGTTCGAGGCCTGTTTCGACAGCGTCAACGCCTACGAGCGATGGGTGGAAGAAGTCAGTGAGCTGTTGATTGAACGCCTTGATCTCGGGCCCTCGGACGTTGTCGGCGACCTCGGGTGCGGCACCGGCCGAATCGCAGCACGCATCGCCCCGCGTGTGCGCACAGTGCACGCTATCGATTACTCAGACAGGGTCTTGGACGTTGCAAGGCGGCGACGACCACAGCCGAACGTCAGCTATCGTCGGGCGGATCTCAATACTTTCGACCCTGTCGGTTTGGGGCTGACAAAGGCGTTCTCGTTCGGGGCGTTACTGTACCTGAACAGCGATACTCACGTGTTCGGACTCATCCGAGGTCTGCATCAGCACGGTATTGATGTGGCGGTACTCGACCTTCCTGATGAGCAAGTCATTGATGATCGCCCCCGGGCATATGATACGTCGGTATTCACTCACCTCCGTCTGAGTGAGGAACGATTGCTTGAAGAATTCCCAACTGCTTATGTCAGACGTGGTGAGTTCCCCGACTACGTCAACGGCCCCACACGTTTCAACTTCTATCTGCCAGCGCCGCGACCCAACAGATAGCATGCATGGCTGGCCGCAGTTTGGGGGTGAGTTAGTAGGCTCCGGTGCCCTTCACGACTGCGCCGATCGTCTTCCAAACGATCAATGCATCGAGCGCGAGGGACCAGTTCTCTACATAGCGAAGGTCCAGTCGGACCGATTCCTCCCAGGACAGGTCACTGCGACCGCTGATTTGCCACAGACCCGTCAGCCCCGGCTTGACGAGTAGCTTGCGTTGTGCATCGCGGGAGTATTTTGCGACCTCTTCTGGCAACGGCGGCCGTGGGCCTACCAGCGACATCGACCCGGTCAGCACATTGAACAATTGGGGCAACTCGTCAAGTGAGTATTTACGCAGGAACGTGCCCACCCGGGTCACCCTGGGGTCTTGGTGCAGCTTGAACAGGGGACCCGAGCCCTGGTTGTTCTCGGTGAATTCGGACTGGAGCTGATCGGCATTCGCCACCATGGATCGGAATTTGATCATCGAGAAGCGCTTGCCGGCCTTACCGACTCGAGACTGACGGTAGAAGACTGGGGCGCCGTCGCTGCACACCGCGATCGATAGAGCGATCATCACCGGTGCGAGCACCACGAGCAGGAGACCGGCGCCCAGCCGGTCAATCACTCCCTTGACCACGCGTGGCAGCCCGGTGAACGCAGGCTCGGTCAGCCGCAGCAGTGGTAGCCCGTCCACCGCGGCGACGTGCAGCCGGGGGCCGGCGATTTCCATCAGACCGGGATCGACCACCAGCTCGGCGCCGGTGCCCTCGAGGTCCCAGGCCAGGTGGTGCAGCCGCCGGGAGGTCCAACCTGGTGCCTGGGCGACTGACACCACCCGATACCCGCCGTCGCCCGCGACCTCCGGCACGGAGTCCAGGTCACCGACCACGGGGACGTCGAGGATGCTGGGCCCGCCGTCGGTGCCGGCGCCCGACGGTGTGCAGGCGCCGGTAACCGCCCACCCATTGTGGGAGGCCCGCCGGGTCCGCGCGATGAGCTTGGCCACCGCCTCCTCGGTGCCGACCGCGAGGACTTCGTGCATGCACCCGCCGTGGCGACGACGCCGATGCAACACCTTTCGCAGTACCAGCCGACTCACCGCGGCCAGGACGAACGCCACCGGGATCACACCGAACACGTACGGCCGCACGCCGGGGAGCTTCAATGCGAGGCCGACCAGTCCGACGACTATCGCTAGTGCTGCCAGGGCCCGCATCAGGCGGCTGAACTCTTCGGATCCTTGGCCTTGCACCGATGGGTCCCAGGTTCGAGCGAGACAGAGTGCGAGGGCCGTCAGCGACAGCACTGCCAGGCCGAACGCGATCCGTCCATGGTCATACCCGAGTTCAGCTCCCCACCACTTGTGTAGGCCAAGTGAAGCTGCCATGGCCATGAGGTCAGCGATGGCCGCACCTTGGGCATAACGGACCTCCCAACGTGGCCGTGGGATTGCAGTACGCAACAGCCGGGTGGCTCCGAGGTCGGGATCTTCGAGTTGTTGTGGCAATAACCCCAATGGCGTGGCAGGCAGGGGCGGCTGCCCATCTCGGGCCGACTCAGCGAGATCGAGATTGGTGCTCCAGTCGTCACGCTCTAGGCCCATGAGTCGTCGCTCTCTTCGCGCAGTCGTCAAGGGTGTGACCCTCAGCGACGCCCCCGGGTTGATTCGGTTACATCCTTTAGGGCGGATTTGCCGGAGAGATCGGACTTTCTGCCAAGAACGTTACATGTAGCGCAGAGTAAGGACGTGGAAACACAAGAATAACGAATGCGGTGCGATCAGCCGTGCGGACACGCACCGTGATAACTCAGTCGCGCCGCTTACCCATCACCTGCTAGGGCGTCGGTCATTACCCGGACGGGGATTGTGCGTCGCTGCTCACGCGGCGCTATCATCGGCTCCCCGCCGACCACCTTGGAGCTCCGATGGCACGATTGCTGATCGGGGTCGGGTTGCTTGTCTGGATTTTGCTGGCGATCTTGGCTGCGCTCTTCGTGGCACGGATGATCAGACTGAGAGACCGGGACAGTCAGCACCCCGACCGCACCGTGCGGGCGTCGATCTCGGGGGCCGACGATACCGAGTCTTCTCGTGCCTATCCGGAAGGCAAGCGAGGCCGGAAGCGGCTCGCAATCCTGCGGCGCGGGCGACCTTGACCGTGCCGGCACCTGAAGTCAGTCGGCTGCGGGGCGCAATCCCGCAGCACGGGCCACGCTGACCGCCTCCAGGCGGCTGCGCACCCCCAGCTTGGTGAGGATGCTGCGCACATGCGTCCGGACGGTGCTCATGGTGACCACCGATTCCACGGCGATCTGGCTCACCGGCTTGCCATCCACCATCCGCAGCAGTACCTCGCGCTCGCAGTGGCTGAGCACGTCGAGCCGGGCGCTGCAGTCGCGAGCGCGCCGCACGTCGTCGCGCAACTCGCGCAGCACCGCCCCGAGCTGCCGTGGCGGGTAGAACGCATGACCCAGCGGTACACCGCGCAGCACCTCAAGCAGATGGTCCAACGGACTCTCCTTGGACACCCAGGCTGCGGCACCAGCCCGTGCCGCAGCGACAGCATGGGCGCTGTCATGGCTGCCGGTCAGCACCACGAGGTGCGCCGGGGGATAGGCAGCGCGCAGTTTGCGCAGTATCCCGCTCGTCAAGGCGGTCACCGGCCCGACCTCCGTGGTGATCACGTCCGGACGCTGCGTCCGCACGATCTCCATCAGGCGCGGATCGTCGGGAGTGGCGCTGCCGACGACCCATAGATCATCGGCGGTGGATAACTGGACGGTCAGGGCGTCGGTCAGCATCGCGTGAGTGTCGATGAGCAGCACCCGCAAGAACGTCACGGGCTCAACTGTGCCCGGTGGTGTTTCCGGGCGGCAACACCCGATCTCGGTAACGTTGCTCCCCGATCCGGCAGTCACTCCACCCACTCCGCCGACGAGACGGTCACCGCCGCCGATACGGTCATCTTCTCGGCAAGAGCGGGCCGTAGTACGACCGTGCGGCGGGCCGGACTTGTCCATCTACCGGTCGAGGAGAGCCAAGCCTTCGGGAACACATACAGCGCGACCGCGGCGTCAAGCACCCGCAGGAACGGGAAGAAGACCCACAGCGCCAGGAAGCGAAACTTGCGCTCGATCAGCGCCACGAGGCAGGTCAGCGCGACATCGGCACCGGTCACCGCCAACAGCAGCACCTGCAGGCTCATGTGCGTTGCGACCAGGTCATGGGCCGGCGTGATCCCCGGCCAGGACAGCGCGTCCGGGTACACCGTGGGCACCGCGAGGATGAGCACCAGCAACGGCAGCACCAGGAAGAACATGCTGCTGGTCAGCAGCTCGAGCAGCAACATCGTGAGCATCGCGCTGAACAGGGACAACCGCGGCGGGTGGCGCCGCACCGTCTGCCACAGCCCCAGCCCCCAGCGCTTGATCTGGCGGACGTAGTCGCGGAGATTGTCCGGATCCTGGGTGACCGCGATCGCGCCGAGGGAGAACGCCACCTTGCCCAGCCGCTTCTGGTAGACCTCGAAGGTCATGTTGAAGTCCTCGATCACCAGGCCGGGCGGGTTCATCTCGATCAACGGCAGCACGGACGTGCGATACAGGCTGGCGAAACCGGGCACGATGTGCGTGGCGTTGGTGAACCGCCAGGTCTGGCCGAATTTCAGCAACCGCTGGCTGATCGCGTAAATGCGCTGCCGGTGGCACACCAGCACCTTGCCGATCAGCGACAGGCCGCGTTCATGCCAGTGGGTGCGGACGGCGCCGGCCACCGCGACGACCTTGGGGTCGTCGAAATGCGGCAGGGCAGCGTCGAAATATCCCGGTTCGATGGTCGTGTCGGCATCCAGCAGCAGGACCGCGCCGAAGCGTTCGACCAACCCGAAACGGTCGATGGCCTCCTCGAGAGCCCCGGCTTTACCGACATTGGTGCGGGTCTCGATGACGTTTACCCCGCAGCGCCGGGCCAGCTCCGCGGTCCGGTCGGTGGAGCCATCGGAGACGACGTGAACGTTGCACCGGGGAACGAGAGCGGCGATCGCCTCGATGCTGGCTTCGATCACCAGTTCCTCATTGTGCGCAGGAATGAGCACGGCCACATCGTGCACGGTCATCGAGGGTGCAGCACTGCGGCGTCTGCGTTTGGCCCAGGATTCCTCGATCAGACGCACCAGGCCAATACTCGCCCACACAGTGAAATTCACGCCGAAGACGATGATCGCGACCGGCCACCAGGACATCAGCGGGACGACCCTTCAGCGGCCGAAGGTGCCTTAACCGGCAGGATGTTGTGCAGGGTCGTCCAGGTCCGGTCGTCCTCCGAGCTGATCATCCACAGGTAGACACCGCGGATCCCGGCAGCCTTCGCTGCCTTGAGCTTGGTTGCGGTGCTCTCGGCGTTCTCGAACCAGACCTCGTGCTCGCGGCCCTGGGCGTCGGTGTACTTAAACGACGGCGACTGGCTGAGCCGGTCGTACTGCAAGGTGGCGTGAAATGCATTGGCGCGCCCGTAACACTGGATCCAGGTGACCACCTCGGCCTGGCCGCCCGCCCAGTCGTAGCCGGAGACCGGAATACCGAGCACGATTTTCTCGGCGGGCATCTGAGTCTTGGCGTAGTCCAGCACGTCGCGGACCCAGGGCATCGGCGCGACCGGTCCCGGCGTCGATCCTGACCAGTGGTAGTCATAGGCCATCAGCCGGACCTCGTCGGCCGCCGCACCGATGGCTGCGTAGTCCTGCCCCGCGTTGCGCTGGTCTTCGCCGGCTTCGTTGGTCTTGGCGAACACGGCAATCGTGAGGATCTTGTCTTTGTCGTGTAATGCGTCGGCCAGGCGGGTCACGAAGGTGGTGAACACCTGCCGGTCGGTAGCCGGCAGATCCTCGTAGTCGATGTCGATCCCGGCGTAGTTCTCCCGCTGCACCAGCGCGACGATGTCGTTGATGTGCCGGGTCATCGCGGTGGGATCGTGCAGGATCCTCGCGACCGGTTCGTAGGCCCATTGGTCGTTAAACCGATTCGCGATCGACGGGACCACCGGGATTCCCAACTTGCGCAGCTGCGCCATGCCTGCAGTGGTCTGGGCGGCCGCTTCGGGCGCCTGCGGGACGATCTGACCGTTGCTCGCGAGCCCGTAGATCCACGGGGAGACCTCGTTGAAGGTGCCCCGGTTCGCGGCCAGGACGGTCTCACCGGCGGTCAGGTTCCAAAACGGCAGGGATGCCACCACCACGGTGGCTGGTTTGTCGCCCGGTCCGAGCATGCGCGGCACCGTGACCAGCAACGCCACCGCGCCCAGGAACAGCACGATGAGGAAACCCGATCCGGTCAGCAAACGCCACCTCGTTGACCGCCGCCCCCCCGTTGTGGGGGCGCCCCGACGTTGCGGGTCGATGCTGGTGTTAATCATCCGAGCACCGCTGCGGCGGTCAGGGCCGGCTGGCTTCGCTCGGCGATCACGGACCGGAGGATGTCGTCCAGCGTCCGGATCGGCCGGAAGCCGATCAGCTCCCGTGCCCTGGAGCAGTCCGGGACGCGTCGCTGCAGATCCTCATATCCCGGGCCGATGCCCTGCTCGTAGGTCAGCTGCACGGTGCCGCTGGCCGAGCCGGTCAACATCAGCACCCGTTGCGCGAGACCGGCGATGGACACCTGCTCGGAGCTGCCGACGTTGACGGCGGTGCCGTAGGCCCCCGGCTGCTCCACCAGCGCGTGCAGCGCCGGCACCACGTCGTGCACGTGGCAGAAGCACCGCACCTGCTCGCCCGTGCCGAAAATCGTCAGCGACTGGCCCGCCAGGGCTTGGGTCACGAACCGGGGGATGACCATGCCGTAGCGCCCGCTCTGGCGGGGGCCCACCGTGTTGAACAGCCGCACGATCACCGCGCGCAGACCGAGCTCGGTGACGTAGGCGCGGGTGAGGCTCTCGTCGACGGCCTTGGCCTCGGAGTAGGACCAGCGGTGCAGCAGCGGGGACCCGACCACCCGGTCGTCGTCCTCCTGCAATCCGATCTTGGTGTTCTTCCCGTAGATCTCGCTGCTGGAGGCGATCAGCACCCGGGCTTGGTGGCGGTGCGCCGCGGCCAGGACGTGCTCCGTCCCGTGGATGTTCGTGCGCAGGCTGGCCAACGTCCGATCCCGGATGACGAAGGATCCGACGGCCGCGGCGAGGTGGAAGATCGTGTCCACTTGGCCGGCCAGCGCGTCGACCAGCGCCTCGTCGAGCACCGAACCCGGTACATAGCGCAGGTGCGGGTGGTCGCTGATCGCGGAGAGGTTCTCCACCGAGCCGGTGGACTCATCGTCCAGCACGATGACCTCATGACCCCCAACCAGCAGGTGTTCGGCCAGGTGGGAGCCGATGAAGCCGGCTCCACCGGTGATCAATGCCTTCATCGGTTGCCTCCTACAGGGTTGGGCAGCGCTGGGCTATTGAGGCGGGCGGGGTTGCGGCGGGCCATCAGCCGGTCGTAGAGGTCGTCGATCCGGCGGGTGACCGACTCGATGCCGTAGCGCTCCCCGATGGCGGGCACGGCCTCGCGATGGCGACGACCCGTGGCCACCTCGGCGGCGATCTCTGCGCGCAGCCCGGCTACCTCGCCGGGAACCTGGCGGGCGCGTCCGGTTTCGCTGCCCTCCAGTGCCGGGCTGGTCGTGTCGGGCGCGGGGAGGGCGTTGGTCAGCGGCTCCAGCACCGAGAGCCCGAAGGTCTCCTGATCCGAGGCCGCGATGAACAGGTCCAGCGAGGACAGCATGGCGGCCACGTCGTGCCGCTCACCGGCGAAGGTCACCAGATCCGCGACGCCCGCGCGGGCCGCCTCGGCCTCCAGATCGGGCCGGATCTGCCCGTCGCCCACGATCAGCAGCCGGCGCTGACGGTCCAGCAGCGGTGCCGCGGCCCTGATCACCAGGTCGAAGCGCTTGATCGGGTCGAGCCGCCCCAGCACACCGATGACGTAGGCGTCCGGGGGTAGACCGAACTCGTCGCGGATCCTGCTCCGCGCGGCGGCGTCGAAGGCGACCCGGCCGAAATCCAGGCCGTTGGGAATGAGCTGGATCTTGCGGGCGGGCACGCCCCACCTGGTCAGCCGCTGCGCCACCGCCGGTGACACCGCGATCGTGGCATCCGAGCACAGGTCCGTGCCCAGATACAGGGCGCGCACCCCCAGCGTCATCCGGCGGCGTTCCAGATGCGTCTCGCCGATCGAATGCTCGGTGGTCACGACCACGGGGGTGCCGGCCAGCCGGGCCGCGATCCGGCCGTAGATGCACGAGCGGTACAGGTGGGTGTGCACCACGTGGTACCCACCGTCTCGAATCAGTCTCGTGAGGCGTGCTAATGCGGGCAGCTCGGTGTTGCCGGTCATCCCCAGGTCGCGGACCCGCCCCCCGTCCCCGGAGATCATGTCGGCGACCGGGCCGGGGTTGTAGAGCGTCACGACGTCGGACTGGTGTCGGGTGTGCTGGAGGATCGAGCGCAGCTGCAGCTCTGCCCCTCCCACGCCCAAACCGGTGATGACGTGCAGAACTTTCACGGTCGTCCTTCCGATGGCACGGTGCACGGGGTACGGACGCACGGGGTACGGATGCACAGGGTCCGGGCCAAGATCACCATGTCCATCCATGGCGACCAGTGCTCGATGTAGAAGTTGTCGAAGCGGATCCGTTCGGCGATGGAGGTGTCTCCGTGCAGCCCGTTGACCTGAGCCCATCCGGTCAGCCCGGTCCGCATCCGGTGCCGGTCGTCGTAGCGGGGTATCTGCTGGGCGAAGCGCGCCGCGAAATACGGCCGTTCCGGGCGGGGTCCGACCAGGGACATCTCGCCGCGCAGCACGTTGACGAGCTGGGGTAGCTCATCGAGGTGGGTGCTGCGCAGCCATCGGCCCAGCGGCCATCGACCCAGTGGCCATCGACCCAGCCGGGTGGTCTGTTCGGGGAGCACCGCCCAGCGGGTGTCCGAGTCGGCGTGGTCGATCATCGAGCGCAGCTTGAGCAGCTCCATCGTCGCGCCGGATCGGGTGACGCGGGTTTGCCGGAACAGCGCAGGCCCGCCACCGTCGAGCCGGACCGCGACCGCGAGCGCGAGCAGCACGGGCACGAGGACAGCGAGCAGTGCCGCGGCGACCACCACGTCGAAGGCGGCCTTGGTCGCGGCGCCGAGCTGGCCGTGTCCGAGGCGGCGCAGCGGGATCAGCGGTATGTCACCCAGCTCGTCGAGGTAGCCGCGGGGCAGCGCGGCGCCCAACTCGTAGCACCGCGGAACGACGCAGACGTCGACCGGGAGCCCCCGGCAGGTCCGCAGCAGCGGCACCAGTTCCTCATCCGGGGCGTCCGGGAAGCAGACGATGACGCGCTGGATGCTGTGCCGCACGATCACGCCGGCCAGCTGCGCCGGCTCCCCCAGCAAGGGAACATCGAGCAGCGGCAGATCGACCGGGTCCTGCGGTGGCCGGCTGTCGAGGAACCCCTGGGGTGCCAACCCGAGCTCCGGTTGGCTGTGCAGCAGGCGTACGGCCCGCACGGCGGTGGCGCCGGTCCCGATCACCAGCGTCGGTTCGTGCCACCACCCGCGCCGGTGGGCCGCCCTCAGCACGGTGCAGACGCCGACGCGCGCTGTGACCAGGGCCGCGACGCAGCTCAGTGCCAACGCCAGACCGCCGGCTAAGCCCACCCATGGCAGCACCACCAGCAGCGGCATCGCCGCTACCGCCACGGTCCGCGGCAGCTGATCAGCCACCCGCCGGCAGATCCGCAGCCGGTGCTGCCCATCGGCCACCAGCAGCACCAGCACCGCGCAGGCATACACGCCGGCGGCCCATCCCGACGCGGTCCGCTCGGACACCGGCCCCCCGAACGCTGGCCCCCCCAACACCATGACGAGCAGGCAGGCCGTGGCGAGGGCGGTGAGGTCCGCCAAGGGAAGGACCACCGGGAGCAGGACCAGCGGCGGAGGCCGGCGAAGCTGCCCGCCAAGCTTGGGTGCGAGCAGTGAGGTGGTCACCCCCGGGCTCCCACGGTCGGACGTGGCGCGGGAATGGCGGTGGTGAGTGCGCGGGCAAGGGTCCGCGCCGCGAAGTCGGCGCCGCAGACGAAGCGCATGACCGGTCCGAAGGTCGGTGCTACCGCAGGCCCCATGAAGTACAGGCCCGGCGTCGAGGACTGGAAGTCCGGTCCCACGTCGGGACTGCTGGCCAGGGTCCGCACCGTGGCGCGCAGCGCTTGATCCAGGAAGGACAGCCGGTCGAGATCGGCGCGGTAGCCGGTGGCGGCGAGCACGTGATCAGCGGCGATCTCCTTGGTGCCGCCCTCGCCCGCCCGCAGCCCGAGCCGTACGCCTCCGATCTCGGGTTCCGCCCACCGCACCGAGTGCCCGACCAGCGTGCGGATCTTGCCTTCCACCCGAGCCCGCAGCCACGCCGCGCCGGCCGGCCCCAACGCGCTCCGCGCGGTCCGGACCCGCCGGGCCGCCGGCAGCCGGCGATACAGCTGGGGCTGGGTTGCGTAAAACCAGGTGGACCAGCCCGAGCCCAGCGTCGCCTCGGGTTCGCGCAGCCGCTGGCGGATCGATCGTCCGGTGACCAGCGGTTCGCCGTTCCACACCAGTTGTGCTGTGCGGGCGAGCACCGTGACCAGCGCTCCGGACTCGTGCAGCAGGGCAGCCGATTCCAGCGCCGACTGGCCGGCGCCGACGACCGCGACCTCGCGACCGGCGAACACTGAAAGATCATCGTGTGCGCTGGGATGCGTACACATCTCGCTCGGCAGCGCGGCCAGGGTGCCGGGCACATGAGAGAAGTGCTGCACCCCGGTGGCCACGACGACCGTGCGCGCCAGCGCGAGGCTCCCGTCGGACAGGCTCAGTTCGTAGTGCCCGCCCACCCGGGTCACGTTGCTGACCATCAACTCTTCCAGGTGCGGCACCTCGGCGCGCTGGAACCAGGTCCCGTAGGCCACGAAGGTCTCCAGCGGTACCGGCAGCCCGTAGTCGGCGTAGTCCCGACCGGTGGAGGCACAGAACGCGCGCAACGTGTGCCGGCCGGCCGGATCGGACAGGTTGGAGGCGAAGCCCTGCGACTTGAGGAACATGCCGGCCGGCATCGCCTCCCGCCACAGCTGCATCGGCAGCCCGAACTGGCGGAAGGGCACCCCGGCCGCGCTCAGGTGTGCACCGAGCGACAGGCCGTAGGGGCCGGCGCCCACAATCGCAACGTCAACCAGGTCATTCATGTCAGACTCTCCCAGGTAGCGGTGTGGTAGGGGGTTGGGTTGCGGCGCGCCCGCTCAGCGGACGGGTGATCGCCCGCCACCCCATGCGCAGGCACATCAGCCCGAATGGTGCGAGGTCATCCCGGGCGAACCAGGCCAGCTCGTCGGCCTCGCGTATCGATGCCATCCAGGACTTCAGATCCAGGCCGTCGCGCCGGTAGCCCAGGGCGGCGATCGGGTCGTAGTTCTCCACCAGGAAGCTGCGGCCCAGCTGGGGCGAACCCCGCGGGATCGCCCGGCCGGTGAGATCCAGGTGCGCCGCGACCACGACGTCGACGCCCGCGCTGTCGCAGAACAGCCGGAACTGCGCGCCCAATCGCGGGTTGAAGTCCAGGAGTGTGTAGGTGCCCGTGCGGGGGTCGAAGCGGTAGTCGAGGTCGACGATGCCCCGAAACCCCAGGCGCCCCACCAGCTCGGTGGCTTGGTGGTGCAGCTCCGGGTTGTCCACCCACCGCCCGAGGCTGGTCAGCCCGGCGTGCGCCGGATATGAACGTTCCTTGCTCCCGACGAACGCAGGCCGGCAGCGCGAGTGGGCATCGCAGTAGCCGTGGAAGAAGTAGTCCCACCCTTTGACGTACTCCTGCAGCATCAGCGCGCCGCCGCCGGACTCGGCGCAGGCGCCCCAGGCCCGGGCAAGATCGTCACTGCTGCGGATGATCTCCGTGCTGCGCTGCCCTTTCGCGCTGCTTGACCGCCATGGGGTGGCAAGTTTGGCCACCAGCGGGAACCCGACCTGCTCGGCGAAGCGCTCCGCGTCGCCGGGTGATTCGGGTAGGGCGGCCGCCGCGCAGGGCACATCGAGCTCGCGGCACAGCTGGTACATCGTGTACTTGCCCGCCAGCCGGCGCGGCAGGTCACTGGGCGGGTCGGGGAACAGGAAATGGCGCCGCAGCTCAGCGCCGTGCTCGGCGAGGAAGATCGCGCCGGCATCGTCGGTGGGGATGAGGACGGCCGGGCGGCCGATCCGCTCGGCGAGCGCCATCAGCCCGGCATGGACCCGTCCGGCATCGTCGGCGGGTGGCCGCCAGATCCACCGGCCGTGCAGGTAACGCGAGCGCGCCGCGGGTGCCAGCGGGTCCTCGTGCACGCCGTAGACCGGCACGCCCAGGCGTCCCAGGCTGCGGATCGCACCGAGCCCGCCGTGATGCATCACGTTGCGGTCGAGTTTGAGGATGACCGCAGGTGTGCTGGTGTCAAGCTGCACCGTCTTCATGGGGCGCTCACACCACGCTGCGGTCTGCGGCGCCATCGAACAGGTAGGTCGCGTCAAGCACCCGCGGGCAGTCCGAGACCCAGCGGTAGTCGGTGCCGGGGTGCACTCCGTGGATGACCGCCAGCTCCCAGTCGAGGCCGCCGGGCGCTGCGGCATTGCGCAGTACCCGTCCCTGCGGCGTGTGGATGACCGGTACCAGCGGGTCGTGGTAGGCCACGTCGGCGCCGCGCTCGGCGAGCCCGTCGATGATCAACAGCGCCGGCGATTCCCGGACGTCGCTGACCCCGGCCTTGTAACTGACGCCGACCACGATCACTTTCGCGCCGGCCAGCGATCGGCCGTCGCCGGCGAGGACCTCGGCGGCCCGCTGGACGACGCGGGCTGGGCGCGCGTGGATGGACTGCATCGCCTGCCGGATCAGCGGCGTCGGCCGGTCGTGTTCGCGCAGCTGCCACAGCAGGTAATGCGGATCGCACGGGATGCAGTGCCCACCCACTCCGGGCCCGGGGAACGCGGCGAGGAAGCCGTAGGGTTTGGTCGCGGCCGCCAGGGTGACCTCGATCGGGTCCAGTCCCAGCGCGCCGCACACGTCGCTGAACTCGTTGGCCAACGCCAGGGTGACCGCGCGGAAGATGTTCTCGTACAGCTTGGTCAGCTCGGCCGCCTCCGGGGAGCTCACCAGGTACACCGAGTCGGTCAGCTGCCGGATCACCCCCGCGGCCCGCTCGCCGCAGCTGGCGGTGGCGCCACCCACCACGCGGGGCGTGTCGCGCTGGACGTGGTCAGGATTGCCGGGGTCGATGCGCTCCGGACTGAAGGCGACGTAGGTGTCGGTGCCCACGGCCAGGCCGCGCTGGTGCAAGGGCTCGACGAGCAGCTGCCGGGTGGTTCCGACGAAGCTGGTCGAGGTGAGAATGATCGTCTGTCCCGGGTGGGCATGTTCCACGACGGTGTCGCATGCGCTGCGCAAGGCGACGAGGTCCGGGACGTGGTTCTCGTCCACCGGGGTGGGCACGCAGATGATCACCGCGTTGGACTCGGCCAGCGCCGCGGGATCGATGGTCAGCCGGAAGCTCTCGTCCTCGCTTGCCTGTTCCAGCCGCACCCGGTCGAGGTCGCAGAGATCGACGTCACCGGACTCGATGGCGCGCAGCCGCTCGTCGCTGATGTCATAGCCGGTGATCTGTGATGAGCGACCCAACAGCGCCAACGCCGTCGGCAGTCCGACGTAGCCGAGGCCCACGATCGCCACCGGCCCCAATCCCACGTGCCCGTTACCAGGGGTGGGCTGGTCATCCGGCGTGCGGAAGGGCACCAGGCGCCTCTCCAGCAGGCGCTCCCGTCCGTTGATTGCAAGCGATAACCGCTGTCCAGCCACAATGCCCCCCGACCCTGTGGATCTGTGTCCTGAGACCCTCGCATCTCCCCGGACGCTGGGTCCTCCGGCATCGGCGGTAGGTCGCCTACGCCATTCGGTGGACAGGGGCGGGTACGGCCAGCTCAGGCGGCGAGCTGGTGCCCTTGGGCGATGTGGGCTGTGACGGCGGCGAGCTGCTCGCAAGTGCATTGCATATCGAATGTCCGTGCGGCCAGTGCCGCGGCCCGTCGCTCGGCGGCGCGCAGGCCGGGTTCGGTGAGTCGGCGCACGATGGCGCCGGCCAGCGCCTGGGTGTCGCCGACCGCAGTCCGGGCGCCGACCCCGGCGGTGATCGCCTCCGCGAGGCCAGGGATATCGGCGACCACCACGCAGCAACCGCTGGCCAGCGCCTCCAGCAGGGTCAGCGACAGGCCTTCCCATCGCGAGGGCAGCACCATCACGTCGGCCGCCGCGTACCAGGGCCGCGGATCGGTGACTGGCGGCACGAATCGCACGCCCGGCGGGGCGCAGCGGCGCAATGCGGGTAGCAGATCGCCGTCGCCGACGATGCACAACTGCGCCGCTGGGCACTGTCGCCGTACCTCGGGCCACGCCGCGAGCAGGACATCCTGCCCCTTTTGCCGGGTGACCCGGCCAAGGCACACCGCCAGCGACACATCATGGTCGACTCCCAGCCGGTCCCGGGCAGCGCGGCGGGTCTGCTCGTCAGACGGGGAGAACTCAGCGAGATCGACGCCGTTGCGGATGACAACGTGGCGGGTGCCAACTCGCTGTTGCTGGGCATGGGCGACTTCACCCTCGCCAACACACACCAGCAGATCCGTCCAACCCGCCGCGAGACGTTCCCAGGCCAGCGCTGCGCGGGCGGTCGCGCCGCGAGCGGCCAACCACGACCAGCCGTGCGGTTGGAACAGGGTGGGGCGGCCGCCGAGCACCGCGAGTCGCCCAGCCAACCCCGCCTTCGCCGAGTGCAGGTGCACCACATCGGGCTGCACCACGCTGATCAGCTGGCGCATCCGCTGCGTCTCGGGCACCGTGGCCATCCCGGGCGAGCGGGTCGCGGGCCAGTGCAGCCGCGGTACCCCGCGCGCGGTCAACGAGGCGGCGAGCTGCCCGCCGGCGGGGCAGGCGACGGTGACCCGCCAGCCTCGGGCGAGTTGGTCGGCGGCCACCGACGCGACGTAGCGGGCGACCCCGGCATCGGTGGGCTGGCATGCGTGCAGCACGCTCAGCGAGCTCACCGGTGCCGGTACTGGTGCCGGTGCCACTTGGCGAGCAGCCGCAACGGCCCGTCCCGGTCCCCGATGTAGGTGCGCGGCAGCGCGTGCAGACCGGTCAGCGGCGAGCGCCAGATCGCGCATCCGTAGTGGTAGCCGGCGGCACGCACCGCATCGACCGCCAGCGCGTCGATATGCCCGTAGGGGTAGCAGAAACCGGTGACCTCCCCGCCGGTCAGCTCCTCCAGGATGGTCCGGCTTTCGCCGACTTCAGCGAACAGCTCGCTGGTCGAGGGCAGCGACACATGCCGCCTGGAGTGCGAACCGATCTCCATGCCATGCTCGGCGACGTAGCGGATCTCCTGGGCGGTCATCAGGGACTTGCGGGGACCGACCACGTCCCACACATTGGATCCGCCGACCAGGTCGGCGATCACGAACACCGTGGCGGTGAACCCGAATCGGGCCAGCGCGGGCAGCGCGAACTCGCAGAAGTCGGCGTAGCCGTCGTCGAAGGTGAGCCCGACCAGCCCCCGGTCAGTGCCTGCGCGCCGGGCCGCCAGCAGTTCCCTCATCGAGGTTCCCCGAAGTCCCCGGCGGTGCAGCCAGCGCAGCTGCTGCTCGAACCGTGCCGGACGCACGGTCACGAGATACGGGTCCTGCTCATACGGTGCCACCGAGTGGTACATCAACACCGGGGAGCAGAGCCGGTCCCCGTGGTGGTCCGGGCGCTCGTCCGGGCGGAGGTCGTGGATCGCTTCGCTCATGGTGGAAGCCGACGCTACGGTCCGACGCTCACGACGGGCTCCTGCGCCGAGAGGACCACAGGTACGCCGGTTGGGGGAAAACGGTGGGCGCGAAGCGCCCCCCGCGCCACCGTGACCGCCTCCAGTCGGCTGTGCACGCCCAGTTTTGCGAAGATCTTGTTCGTGTGGGTGCGGACGGTGTGCGCCGACATCCCGAGCTCGTCGGCGATCTCCGCCGGGCTCTGACCCTGCGCGAGGCCCCTCAGCACGTCATGCTCCCGGGTGGTCAGGACATCCAGGCGCCCTTCGCGACGCTGTGCCCGCCCGACGTCGGCCCGCAGTTCCCCCAGGACTCGGCCCAACTGTTCAGGAGGAAAGCAGGCGTGTCCCCGGCTGGCGCACCGCAACGCGTCGGTGAGGGTGTCGATGGAGGATTCCTTCGATACCCACCCGTCGGCGCCCGCCCGCGCCGCCTCAACGGCCTGATCAGGATCCCGGCTCGCGGTGAGAACCACGA
>CAXUFG010000030.1:0-1537 GCA_964250265.1 uncultured Pseudonocardiaceae bacterium
CGCTGCGCGGCGAGCCGCTCGATGGCCTGGTCGACGAGGCACCGTCGAGCCGGATACGGCGGCTGAGTCCGGGAGCCTCCGGGGCGCTGACCGCGGCGACATGCGACGCCGCGGGGCAGGACTGGGCCTCGACGACGGCACTGGTCGCCGATGAGTCCGGTGAGGTCGATCTGCGCCGGGACGCGCCGGGTGGCGGGGACTGTTCCGGGGTCGACCCGACCGGCCCGATCTGGTCGATGTGCTTCGTTCACCCCGATGTCGCCCCATCCGCGTTCGTCTCTCCCGCCGACCAGCTGACCATCACGTTCTCCGCCAAGGCTGACGGGGAGCAGGCGGCGGTCGAGATCATCCGGCGGTGGTCCACACCAGGCGTCACATCCGGGACGATCGCCGGTGAGCGGTTCCTGGGCGGGGGAACCGGGGCTGCCGGCCTCGCTACGGGAGATCCCTCTCGAGGCCGTAGCTGAGGGTTTGCATCGGGCCTCGGAGCTGGCCGGAGGCGCTCCGCTGGTGGTGATGTGTTTCTCCGTGGGCGCTCCCGCCACGGCACGGGGCAGGCCGGTCCCACCGAAGGCCCGCGAAGCTGACGGGTACCGGTTCGAGCGCGGCGTGCCCTCAGAGCTCCTCTGCGAGCCCTACCTGTATGAGATAGGTAGTCATATTCCAGTAGTCGCGATTATCCTTGATCTTCCCGTTCCGGAGCACTCCGATCGAGACGCCAGGAATTTCGAAGCGCATCCCCGTAGCGGGGAAATCACGCTCGACGTCCTCGCAGTCGTTCGTTCCCGACATCGTCCATTCATAGGAATAAGCCTCGGGAGTAACAATGGCTCGCTCGAGCGTGAAACGGTAGTCGGTCGAAAAACCGAGTTCCATTCCGTCGACGAATTCTCGCACCGCTTCGATGCCCTTGAACTCCTCGCCGAGCCCGAAATCGGTGTAGACGACATCATTCGTCATGAAGTCGGTGACGGCGACCGGGTCATGATCGTTCCAGGCCGCGAGGTAGTCGTCGATCCACTTCATTTCCGGATACCGGTGAAATCCTAGTCTCACGGCCACCTCCCGCGGTCACCAGCGACGTCCGCCCTGACAGTTCGTGTTGCTTCTATCACTACAGGCGAAGCCTCGCACGCCGGCGGCCAACACTGCTAGTGCAATCAGGGGACGCGCTGGTGAAGGTCTTGCCCTGGCGTCCACGGCGGGCGGACCCTGCATGCGCCTTCCCGACGCAAAGGAGACAAACATGGCAGGGTTCGTCCAGATCGTCGAGTTCAAGACATCCCGGATCGACGAGATTCAAGCTTTCGTCAAGGAGCGGCAACCCGAGCTGGAGGCCGGCGGCACCGCACGCCGTATCACCCTCACCGCCGACCGAGACCAGCCTCATCATTACCTCTCTATCATCGAGTTCGACTCGTATGAATCAGCGATGGAGAACTCCAACCGGCCGGAGACCAGCGAGTTCGCCGCCGCGATGGCCAAGCTGTGCGACGGCCCACCCAAGTTCTACAACCTGGACGTCTGGCAGAGCCTG
>CAXUFG010000030.1:1637-8451 GCA_964250265.1 uncultured Pseudonocardiaceae bacterium
AGCCTGGATGGGCTCGGCCGCTGAGGGCGTTTCCGGCGACCACGAATCCGGTCATTACTGCCAGGGATGCCGCGATGGTGACCATCGTGGGCCTGGGTCTTTCCATCATCGATTCAGTGGCCCGGGCGCACAACGCGGCGCTCCAACTCGCGCCCAGGTCAGGCGGCGGACTCACCGTCACGATCGACTTCCAGCCGGGGTGACCGTACCTCCGCGGGCGTATGCCGATCACGGTGGCTGAGCTGCATGGCGTACGTCAGATGCCTCTGCTCATCCGACGACGGGGACCACTCCGGCGGCGGAACATCGACGCAGTGGCCGGGCGACCCAAATGCACCGGCCGGACGCAGAGGAGATCATCATGTTGGCACAACTGGCGAATTTCACGGCCTACGCCCACCCGGGCTGGGGATACGGCCACGGCGTTGGTGGACCCGGGTGGTGGCTCGTCTTCCCGATCGTGTTCTGGGCGCTGGTGCTCTCGGCGGCGGGGTACGCGATCTACCGCAGGTCACCGAGGCAGCAGGCCCGAACCGCAGCCGAGCGGACACTGGCCGAGCGCTACGCCCGCGGCGAGATCGGTGAGGAAGAGCTGCGCCAGCGCAGGGATGCAGTCCGAGCCAGCTAGTGGAGGGGCCGATGAGCTCCCCTCCTCCCGAACTCAACAGTAGAGCTAGTTGATCATGTTCCAGCAGCTCTGCTGTTGAGTTCGGGAGCGCCGGCCATGCCGACAGCTACCTCCGGCCTCATCGAGAGCGCCCGGACACGGGACCGCAGGAAACTACGTTTCAGCGTCGGCGGAGCGCCGGAGATCAAGCGGGCGTACCGGACGCACTGGGTCTCCCCCGAGCTGTCCGCTGCCAAGCGCGAACGACTCGCCGAGCGCCAGAGCCACCCGCCCCGATGACCTACACCCAGTGACGTTACACAACGATCACGGTCAGCACGCCGTCCAAGCCCTTGAAATCGTCTGCGTTACGCGTGTATAGCGGAACGTCCCTGGCCGAGGCGATCGCGGCGATCATCAGATCCATCCTGCGCGGCCGGGGATCGCAGCCAGCAGCGATGGCCAGCGCTACCAACGTTCCGTACCGGGCGGCCGCGTCGGCGTCAAAAGGCAGGGCGTCAAAGTCGGCGACGGCCGCGCCGAGCTTCTCCATGCGCGCGGCCCGGGTGGCGGCGTCCTTGGCCATCGCCACGCCCTGATGCAGTTCGGCAAGGGTCACCGAAGTGATCTCCGGGATGGTCGGCAAGGCTGCCGGATCGACGAGGTCGAGGTCGATATAGGCACAGGTGTCCAGCACTCCACCGGCGGCGCGATCAGCCACGGCGCCGCTCCCACGGGTCGTCATCGCCGGCGCGGTCCTGGGTGCCGGAGAACTCGTCAGCCTCCGCGCGCATGCGCGCGTGGTCCACTCGTGGCAGCCTGCGGTGGCGTACCACCAGTTCCTCCGCGCTCAATCGCCGCCGCCGGGTGAGTGGGCGCAACTCGGCAACCTCGGAGCCGTTGCGGGTGATGTGGAAGGTCTCGCCCGCCTCGACAGCGTCCATCACGGCCGCAGAGTTGTTCCGGAACTCGCGCTGAGTGATGATCTTCATATCACAATCGTAGCCCCGCGTGTCCCGGCAGACTACAGCGACGGGCGTGCGTCGTGAACTCGACGTTACCGGCGTTTCGGGCGCTGCAAATGTCGCTGGTATCGAGTTCACGACAAGAGTATTCGCTGCGTGCGCATAAGGGATTGGGGAGGAGGGAACGCGGCTCAGGTTCGGTATGTTGCCGGTGTGGTAAACGAGCGAGCCGAGCAGACTGTCGACATTTATACCGACGGTGCATGTAGCGGCAATCCGGGGCCGGGCGGATGGGGTGCCGTACTGAGGTACGGCACGCGCGAAAAGGAGATCTACGGTGGAGAGCCGACCGAGACCACCAACAACCGAATGGAGCTGATGGCCCCGATCCGGGCGTTGGAAAGCCTGACCCGGCCGGTGGCGGTGCGGTTGCACACTGATAGCAAGTACGTTCTGGACGGCGTCACGAAGTGGCTGCCACGATGGAAGAGCAACGGCTGGCAGACCGCCGCCAAGCAACCGGTCAAGAACGCCGATCTGTGGCAGCGCCTGGACGCCGCCGTGCGCCGGCATCAGGTGCAGTGGCACTGGGTCAAGGGCCACGCCGGACACCCCGAAAACGAGCGCGCCGACCAGCTGGCTACCAAGGGCCTGCAGGAGGCGTGTGCGTAGCGCCACGCGCTCGGCCCGATGCGGCCGCTCAACGGTGACGGCCGGGTCGTCGGCCATTGCGAGAGGAGTTTTGTGGTGGGGACCCGGGGTTTACTCCCGGATGAGGTGGGGTAACTGCCTGCAATCACGGCGTGGTTTCCGCAGCGGACGCCGGGCCGTGAAGGGTGGATCCGGCGACCCTCGAGGGTCGCCGCCCAAGGCTGGCAGAGGAGGAGTCGACATGACCTACGAATGGATCGTTCTGGTGGCGTCCCTCGTGATGATCTTCGTCCTTGGTGCACTCATGGGGTATGGGCTCGCCAAGCGGAAAGTCTCGGCGCGAGCCAAGCGGCAGGCAGCAGCGCAACTCTCCCTCTACCGGCAATTGCATGACCTCCAGGAGCAACGGCAACGACACCAGAGCGCCCGAGAGCGGGTGGGGTCTTTCTCCTAGGTCAAGCGGGCGGCCGGCATGTGCTGGCGCGGACGGCGAGCGCACGCGCCAGCACATGCCCAAGGCAGTCGTGTCACCGGGACATCAATCCGGGCATCACCTGGGGCTACCTCGACGAGGCTCCGGAGGCTTGCGCGCGTCTGCCTTGTCGTAGCCGGCGCGGCGCAGGGCATCGGCTAGTGCGCCGCCCGCTGGCTTGACCGGGGTCGGTTGGCTCTTGGTGGGCCTGCGTGCCGGGGTGCGGGGCGGTGTCGGCCCCGCAGTGTCTTCCAGTCGCAGGGTGAGTCCGATTCGGTTGCGGGGCACGTCCACCTCAAGCACCTTCACCCGCACCACGTCACCGGGTTTCACCACGTCGCGCGGGTCCTTGACAAAGGTGTTGGCCATCGCCGAGACGTGCACCAGGCCGTCCTGATGGACGCCCACGTCGACAAAAGCACCGAATGCCGCGACGTTGGTGACCACGCCTTCGAGCACCATGCCCGGGTTGAGGTCGGAGATCTTCTCGACGCCCTCGGCGAAGGTGGCGGTCGCGAAGGCCGGCCGCGGGTCCCGGCCCGGCTTCTCCAACTCGGTCAGAATGTCGGTGACGGTGGGCAGCCCCACCACAGCGTCGACGAAGTCGGCCGGACGCAGTGCCCGCAGGACCGCGGTGTTGCCGATCAACGTGGCGATATCCGCGCCGGCCGCGGTGATGATGCGGCGCACCACGGGGTAGGACTCGGGGTGCACGGCGGAGCGGTCCAGCGGATCATCCCCCTCGGGGATGCGCAGGAAACCGGCGCACTGCTCGAAGGCCTTCGGGCCCAGGCGAGGGACTCCGGCCAGCGCCCGCCGGGTGCGGAACAGGCCGTGCGTGTCGCGGTGCGCCACGATGTTCTCCGCGAGCCCCCCGGTGATGCCCGACACCCGCCGCAGCAGTGGCGCAGACGCAGTGTTGACATCGACGCCGACGGCGTTGACGCAGTCCTCCACCACCGCGTCCAGCGAGCGGGACAGCGCGGCCTCAGGCAGATCGTGCTGGTACTGGCCCACGCCGATGGACTTGGGATCGATCTTGACGAGCTCCGCCAGCGGATCCTGCAACCGGCGGGCGATCGACACCGCACCGCGTAGCGACACGTCCAGCTCGGGCAGCTCCGCGGACGCGAAAGCCGAAGCGGAGTACACCGATGCACCTGCCTCCGACACGACGGCCTTGGTGATGCCGAGTTGCCCGGCGAGCTTGTCGGTCTCCCGGGAGGCGGTGCCGTTGCCGATCGCGACCAGCTCGACGTCGTGTGCCTTGACCAGCCGGCGTAGCACCGCCAGCGCCTCGTCCCACCGCCGCTCTGCCTTATCTTTTGGGGCAACGTGCGGGTAGATGGTCTCGGTGGCCACCACCTTGCCGGTCGCATCGATCACGGCGACCTTGACGCCGGTGCGGTAGCCGGGGTCCAGCCCCATGGTCGGGCGGGAACCCGCGGGCGCGGCGAGCAGCAGGTCACGCAGGTTGGCGGCGAACACCCGCACCGCCTCGAGCTCGGCCACCTGACGCAGCCGCATCCGCAGATCGATGCCCAGGTGCATCAGGATGCGAGTGCGCCAGGCCCACCGCACCGTCTCCGCCAGCCATCGATCCGCCGGCCGGCCTCGGTCATCGACACCGAAACGAGCGGCGATGGCCTGCTCGTAGTGCTTGTCGTCGTCTACTGGGTCCGGGCTGAGATCCAGCACGCCCTCCTTCTCACCCCGGAACAACGCCAGGATCCGGTGCGAGGGCAGCTTCGTGAACGGCTCCGAGAACTCGAAGTAGTCCGCGAATTTCGCGCCGGCCTCCTGCTGGCCCTCGCGCACCCGGGCGCTCAGCCGGCCCCGGGACCACATCTGCTCCCGTAGCGGCCCGATGAGGTCGGCGTCCTCGGCGAAGCGCTCGACCAGGATCGCTCGGGCACCCTCCAGCGCGGCGGCAGCGTCAGGCACGCCGGCCTCCGGATCGACGTAACTCCTGGCGGTGACGTCCGGATCCAGGGTGGGATCGGTGAGCAGCGCCTGCGCCAGCGGCTCGAGTCCGGCCTCCCGGGCGATCTGCGCCTTGGTCCGGCGTTTGGGCTTGTAGGGCAGGTAGAGATCTTCCAGCCGCGCCTTCGAGTCCACCGCCATGATCCGCGCCTCGAGTGCGTCGTCGAGCTTGCCCTGCTCACGGATGGAGTTGAGAATGGCGCTGCGTCGCTCGTCCAGCTCACGCAGGTACTGCAGCCGTTCCTCCAGCGTGCGCAGTTGGGCGTCGTCCAGGCCGCCGGTGGCCTCCTTGCGGTACCGGGCGACGAACGGCACTGTGGCGCCGCCATCGAGCAGCTCGACAGCAGCCCCCACCTGCCGCTGCGCCACCCCCAACTCCTGCGCGATCCGCTCGATCAGCACGCTGGTCCTCCGTCACGAGCCAGTGGAACCCATTGCACGCCCTGGGAGCTCCCATAGCGCCTCGGGGAACCTTATGCAGGGTCTGACGGCGACGGGCACGCGACCAAGTATTTTGCGAGTTCTGCGTGTTTCTAACCCTCACCTTACTGAAGGAGTGCCTAGCCTACGAGGTCACGAGTATCCGATCTCGACCGCAGGAGTTCGTGATGGGTGCATGGCAGACGCTGGTCCTGGGCCCCACCGGGCGCTGTGGTGGCAGGGCACTACGGGCTAGCGGCGCGGTGGTGATCATGCTGTTGGCGGTGAGCTGCGGCGGCAGCGCAAACGCCGGCCAGCAGACCAGGGACTACTTCATCGCGGCCGACGAGGTGGCCTGGAACTACGCGCCAGCGGGAACCAATATGTTCACCGGAGCGCCGTTCGACGACACGGCGAACAAGTTCGTCCAAGCGGGGCCGGACCGGATCGGTGCGACCTACACGAAATGCGTCTACCACGGCTACACCGACGCCAACTTCACCCAGCAGATCCCGCGGCCGGTCGACGAGCAGTACCTGGGGGCGCTGGGACCGGTGATCAGGGCGCAGGTTGGCGACACCATCAAGGTGACATTCCGGAACAACTGCTCGTTCCCGGCCAGCATCCATCCACACGGGGTGTTCTACAACAAGAAGGATGAGGGCGCCCCCTACAACGACGGCAGGACCGCGCCGGAGAAGGTCGGCGACGCGGTAGCTCCCCAGCAGCAGTACGTCTACACCTGGGAGGTGCCCGAGCGCGCCGGGCCGGGCCCGATGGACGGCAGCTCGGTGATGTGGATGTACCACTCGCATACCGACGAAGTGCCCGACATCAACACCGGCCTGATGGGGCCCATGGAGATCACCGCACGGGGGAAAGCCCGTCCCGACGGCAGCCCGAACGACGTCGACCGAGAAGTCTTCGCGCTGTTCATGGTGATGGACGAAAACAGTTCACACTACCTGGAAGCCGAGCGGACCAAGCTCGCCAAACCGCCCGCCGCCGATGACGCGGACTTCCAGGAGAGCAATAAAATGCACTCGATCAACGGGTTCATGTACAGCAACGGGCCGATGATAACCATGCGGCAGGGACAGCACGTGCGCTGGTATGTCATGAGCATGGGCAACGAGGTGGACCTGCACACACCGCACTGGCATGGCAACACGGTGACGGCCAACGGCATGCGAACCGACACCGTGAGCCTGCTGCCCGCCACGATGGTGACCGCCGACATGGTTCCCGACGATCCCGGGATCTGGGGATTCCACTGCCATGTCAGCGACCACATCATCGCCGGCATGCTGGCCCGCTACCAGGTCCTGCCAGCCCAGCCTCAGTGAGGCGGGTGAGGGAGATCAGCGGGTTCGGCGAGCAAGGTCAAGGGCATATTCCGGCCACCACCGGCCCGCGGGTGGCGCCCCCGGGCGACAGGCACCATCGGAGTCACCCGGATTCTTGATCCAGAGGTAGGCGTCGTTCGTCGTGTTCCCGGTCGCTGTGGTGGGCGGCGTGCCGAGCGCCCGGCCAGGTGGGTTGCACCAGGTGGGTGCACCGTCGATGTTGGTCGTTGCGGGGCCGGCTCCGTTGCGGCTGGTGTCGATGACGAAATGGGCGCCACCGAGATGCTTGGACAGATCCGCGCCGTAGGTCCTCGACGCTGCGGTGGTGTCGAAGAAGGACACATTCAGCGCGCAACCCGCCGCGGGGGGG
>CAXUFG010000030.1:8461-24163 GCA_964250265.1 uncultured Pseudonocardiaceae bacterium
CCTGCGGGTCCCTGGCCGCGGGGCGCGTGGCCGGGTCCCCCCCCGCAGCGCGCTAGCAAGTTTGGTGGTGTCGGTGATCCACCCTTCGTGGCCCGCGTCGAGGTACACCAGCGCACCATGGGCGCCGAGGGTGTCAACCGCAGCGTGCAGCTGATGATACCGGTCAGCCCGTTGATGATCATCAAGACATCCGGACAGGGCGTGCGCGATGGCGTCGGGCTCCAGGATGACGATCGTGCCGCCGTCCAGGCCGCGGGTGAGGTTGTTGAGCCACGTCGTGTAAACCGCGGAGTCGGGTGCGCCACCAGCGGAATAGTTGCCGCAATCGCGGTGCGGGATGTTGTAGGCGACGAAGACCGGAGTCTGGTGGGCTGCGCGGGCTTGGCCCGTTAGATCCCGAACCTGGCCTTCGACGCGTTGTGGGTCACCGGTCAACCAGATGGCGAGTGGTTGGCGAGCGATCTTCTCGATCTGGTCGGCGTCGGCCGTCCGGCCCTCCGCCCGCCAGGCGTGCACCTGGCGCGCGGCATCGGTGTCGTGGTTGACGAAGAAGGTCTTTCCGGCGAGGGGGTTCATGGGGGTGTTGATGGTTGCGGCCTGCGCTCCACCGCATCCGGGCAGCAGAGCGACCAGCAGTCCCATAAGGAGCAGACCGGCAGCGATACGCGAGGGGAACGGAGTGATGCGTGCGGGGGACATGGGTAAGTTGTGGCTCCCTGGTGTGGTTAGGGCACCTGCACCCAACGGGCAACTGACGGTATGCCGTATTCATCGGTTACGAACAGCATGTAAAACCCGGGCGGGACAATAGTCGGTTCGGTCGGAACGGTGATCGTGACCGCGCCGTCCTGCTTGGTGAGGCCGACAGCAACGGATCGCTGTTCGACATTGGTCACATGGGTGACCGCGCTGGCCCGGATCAACCGGGCGGTCTTGATGGTCGCCGCGTCAGGGGTGCTGAAGCGGGCACTGCTGCCTCGCGACACGACGGCAGGTCCATCGGTGATGGTGGGCCGGAAACCTCGGAGCATATATGCAGGGGTATAGATCTCGATGCGCTGCTCGAACGGGTCTAGGCCAAGGTTGTTAGCGCCGTCTTGGAAGTCCTTGCCCGCATCAAATAGGCGATTGGAACCGAGGGTGAGCACCCGACCGTCGGGCATGAGGAGAGCCTCGCTGTGGTAGTCGCGGCCGACGGTGGGGTCTGCTGCGTAGGTCAGAGTGTTGGTGTCAGGGTGATAGATGCGAGCGGTGTGGTTATCGCTGTCATTGCGCCCCCGGTAGTCCTTCGACCCGCCGGTGATCAGGGTCGTGTCGTCGGGGAGTGTGACAAGGCTGGGGTAACGGGTGCCATCGGGCAGGTCCGGTCCAGGCGTGAAGTGCGGATGTGACTCTTTGAGGTTGACGAGATCGATGCGGTTCGAGGACTTTGTCGATTCGCCGACCCCACCACCCCCGACGACCATGATTGTCTGGTTCTGTACGGGGCCAACCCACGTGGAGCCGCTGGTTTCGAGCTGATCGGGGTCGCGCAGGTCAGGCACCGGGGTAAAAGCGTTGTCCTGGAGGTTCCAGAATCCGGGTAAGCGTCCTTTCGTAGCAGGCCCGTATCCGGAGTTGGACCCGGAGAAGAACAGCAGGTTGGGTTGCTCGGTTTGGAAGATTGCCGGATAGGTGGGGAAATAGCGGCGCAGATCAGGACGCTCGGTCCAGGTTTTGGTAACCGGGTCGAAGATTTCGTTCTGGCCGTCCAGCACGTTTCCGCTGCCATCGAGGCCGGAGATGGCCATCACCTGGCCGTTGGGGAGGCCGGTCAGGGTCGGGTACCAGCGCTTATAGTTCATGTCGGCGACCCGAACGTACTGCTCGGTGTCGGGATCGAACTCATACGATTCCTTGCGACCCTGGTAGTCCTGTTTGTTCAGCGTCATCGGCCCACCCTGTCCAGAGATAGTGCGCTGGTCATCGCCGGGCAACCCGCTGATCGTGTATGGGGCGGCGCTGGTGTTCACCGATGCCGGGCCGGCTTGTTCGGCCTCCACGAAGACGTCGACCGGGTCGGGGGTCACCGTGACCGCACGTTTCCGGCCGACGGTTTTGGTGGCCGGATTGAGGATGAACTCGCGGGTAGCCCGGTATTTGCGACCGTCCGGGCCGCTGAATTCAGTGCCTTGCGGGAAGGGCGTTGGGGCACCGTCGGCGGAGGAGTTCTGCACCGTGATCGTGCCGGCGGCGTTGGTCACCTTGCCGCCGAGCACCTCGTAACGCAGGGTGCCACCGGCCACGAGCAGCTTGCCATCGGGGAGGAACGCGTGCCCGGCGCAGAACAGGTCGGTCGGGGTGGCGACGAGCTTGCTCTGACCGGTCTGTGGATCCCACAGCA
The DNA here is from genome assembly GCA_964250265.1 of uncultured Pseudonocardiaceae bacterium. GTDB lineage: Bacteria > Actinomycetota > Actinomycetes > Mycobacteriales > Pseudonocardiaceae. The sequence continues at coordinate 10,845 of CAXUFG010000030.1, forward strand.
GGGTCTTGAACGTGCCCGCGGCGAACTGCTGCGTATCGTTACCCGATCCGGCTACGAGCAACAGCTTGCCGGTGCGCAGCAACGCCGCGTGAATGGCATTGACCCGAACGCCGGAAGGCAGGTCGATGACGTCCCAGTGCCCGTTGTTCTCCTTGTACTCCGGGCTGTTGATCGTCCGGTAGTGCTCGTACTCGGACGCCATCACCCACAGTGGGGGCACATTGATTCCGAGCACTCCACAGATCGTGAGGGCGAGCACGACCAGCCTCCGCCGGTGCCTGATCGCCGACAGCAAGGCACTCATCGGACGCACTCCTCGGGACGGTTACCGACAGCGATCAGGGCTTGAGCAGGTTGGGACACGTTGGCTCGGTGGTGGCGGCCCGCCAAGCACCAGAGCAGGACAGGTATCTGGCAGACCAGCAGGGAGACGGCCGGCCACAGGAACGACGCCGGCGTGGCGTAGCCAAGCTCCATGGAGCCGATCAGCGCACCAGCGAGGATGGCTGCCCACAGTAGGTGCCGCCGGAAGGTGACCACCGTGTCCTCGCTGCTCGACGCACCTTTGGCGGTCACTACGAATTTGGCTGGGCGGCGCAGTAATGCGGCGATGAGCGACGAGGCGTACATCGGGGAGGCGAGAACCGACATCACCATCCCGTGCAGCCCCAACGACCCTTCCGTTTCGTAGGGGCTGACGTTGTAACGGCGATGCCGCACGTACAACCACATCTGGAAAGCGGTGGCATCCACGTATAGAGCGAGCCAGGCCGCCGGCGGCACGCTGATTCCCTTGGCGCCGAAGACCAGATACAGCACCGCATTGACCGAGCCCAGTATCCAGCCGACGGCCATCGACGGGTAGAACGCGGCGATCAGCGCGTAATGCACGACCCGTCCCGGTGACAGTCGGCACGCTCTACGCCAGAATTCGCCGAGCAACAGGTCGAAGGTCCCCCGGGACCAGCGCAACTGCTGGCTGAAGTAGTCGCTCCAGGTGGAGGGTCCTTCGCCGACCGCAAGCACGTCCGGGGTGTAGACCGACCGCCAACGGCATCCGGTAACTGGGTTGCGCCTGGTGTGCATTTTCATCCCGGTGGCCATGTCCTCGGTCACCGAGTCGCTCCACCCGCCGATGGAGTTGATGGCATCGATCCGGATCGCGTTGTTAGTCCCGACGAGCATGGCCACCCCGTACCGGTTGGCCGCCCGCTGGATGACGCTGTGGAACGGGAACTGCTGGGATTCCGCAGCCCTGGTGATGAAGTTGTCGCAATTGGCGTAGCACTGCGGTCCGACGACGTAGGCGACATCGGGGTCACGGAAGTAACCCATAATGCGCTCGGCATAGTTCGACAATGGCACGTGATCGGGATCGACGGACATCAGCACCGAGTAGTCCGACCCGTGCTCATGCAACCAGGAGTTGTAGTTCCCGTGCTTGGTCTTGGCCCTGAACGGCCCCCGCTGCTGGTTGTACTCCGGCCGACCCTTGCGGCTGAAGTGGTGCACGCCGAGCTCGGCACACATCGCCTTGACCGCTGGATCGTCACCCTCATCCAGCAGCCAGACGTCCAATCGCCCGTCGTAGTCGATCCGCAGCGCCGCAATCAAGGTCAGCCGGACCATGTCGATCGGCTCCTTGCTCGGCACGATCGTCGTGACGAACGCGACCCGCTCACCTCCACGGGGGGCGACCGGAACCGGATCTCTGGCGACCACTGAAGCCACCGAAAACGAGATGACGTTGACCAGCCGGAGAAACTCCATCAATGCGATCGAGACAATCACGAAGATGTTCGCGGCGGTCACCGCGGGGCTGCCGAACAGCCGAGGGAAGTGCTCCGGTTGCAGCAACCAGGCGAAGAACGCCACTTCGAACATGATGTTGAGCGTGGCGACCAGCGCGGACTTCGACGCATACGCCCGGCCATGAGTTGCGTGCAGCCTCCTGAACTGAACCTGATAGCCGGACGGGGGCAGATCGTTCTCCGGAACAATCGGCCCGGCGATCTCGCTAAAATTCCGTGCGGAATTGGCAAAACCGCTCCGTGGCGGTTCCACACGCGCAGAATCAATCGGCGAGATCATGATGGATACATCCCTTGTCTACCGGGTCACGGCGAGGCGCCCGGTCCTACGTTGCTGGAGTTACGCACCCCATATCGCCGGCTTGCGCCATGCCGTTTCAGAAGGTGATCCAGACGTTATGAAGACCACACGGTCACCCTCATTAACCGTGGAGAAAGCCACTCTTTCGGGCGGCATTTCTGCGGTCGCTGTAACGAACCTGTGGCGTGAAGGCGAAACCCTGATAGTCCATCGCCATCAACCACCGCAGAGTCGCCTTCCGGTGTCAACAGCCGCCGTGCTGCGAGATGGCCCACGCAGCCGTAGGATGCCCAGACCCGCTTCGGCGCGGTGTGTGGACTAGGTGGTGGACATGGAGCTTGACGTCACGGTGCGTCGCCACGGGCAGGTGGTGATCGTGCACCCGCGAGGATTCCTGACGTTGCGTACCGCAACAGAACTGCGGCGGGTCCTCGTCAAAGAGCTGATCAGCCACGGCCGCGTCGTGGTGGATCTCGACGGGTTCCGGTTGGGACCGCAAGCCTCCTGGGTGATGATCTTCCCTACCACGCTGGCCGAATGTGGCGGTTGGCCCGCCGCAAAGATCGCGCTGTGCCGGCCCGACCCGGAGATGACCGAAGCGTTGGCAGCGGGCGGGGTGCCTGCCTTGGTTCCGGTGTATCCCCTACAGCTGGAGGCCAAGGGCGCGATCGACCGCCGGCCCGACGTCGTGCGCATGCGGACCGGGTTGCCGCACAACCTCCGGGCCCAGGCGAGCGCCCGGCAGTTGATCCGCGATATGTGCCCGCTGTGGCAGATCGATCACGATCTGCAAGACACCACCCAGGTCGTCGTCAGCGAACTCGTTGACGTCGCCGTCGGGCCCGTGGGCAGCGCGGCCGAGTTGATCCTGGAACGAGGACCCGTGGGACTGCAGCTGGCTGTCCAGGATGCCTCGTCGACCCGGCCAGAGGAGCTCTCGACCGACCCGCTGCGCCAGGGACTGGGACAGGAAATGCTCGGCAAGCTCACCACAGCGTGGGGACTCGACCTCGCCCGCGGCGCCAAGACCGCGTGGGCCGTGATCAAGAACTAGGTCCCCGGGCCGGCGCCGGCTCACCCACCAAGTGTCCGACGACCGCATCCTCCACTGGCCATCGGCCCCGCCGAGCTGGTTTCATCATCACGGAACCGGCCTGGTCTCCGCAATCCCAGGCATCCCTCTCCAGAAAGGAATGCAGTGAACACGCAGGTCGAAACGCTCGAGTTCGAGGCCGAGGCGCGCCAGCTGTTGCAGTTGATGGTCCACTCGATCTATTCGAACAAGGACACCTTCCTACGGGAGCTCATCTCCAACGCCTCCGATGCGCTGGACAAATTGCGACTGGAAGCGTTTCGCAACAAAGACCTGCAGGTGGACACCGCTGATCTGCACATCGATATCGAGGTCGACAAGGAGCAGCGAACACTTACCATTCGGGACAACGGCATCGGCATGTCACGTGACGACGTGGTGCAGCTCATCGGCACCATCGCCAAATCCGGCACGGTTGAATTTCTCGACAAGCTCAAGGAATCAAAAGATGCGGCAGCGTCGCCGGAGCTCATCGGGCAGTTCGGTGTCGGCTTCTACTCCAGCTTCATGGTGGCCGACACGGTCACCCTGCTGACGCGGCGCGCTGGAGACACTCACGCCACCCGCTGGGAATCCGGCGGTGCGGACACCTACACCATCGAGGCGCTCGACGATGCGCCGCAGGGGACTGCGGTCACCCTGCATCTCAAACCGGAGGACAAGGACGACGAGCTCCACGACTACACGGACAGCTGGAAGATCAAAGAGATCGTCAAGCGGTACTCCGACTTCATCGCCTGGCCGATCAAGATGGCCGCCGAGCGCACGGACGCCGACGGCGAGACCACGGCCGAAACCGAGACGATCAACTCGATGAAGGCACTCTGGGCGCGGCCCAAGAGTGACGTGGGAGAAGACGAGTACAAGGAATTCTACAAGCACGTCAGCCACGACTGGACCGATCCCCTCGAGACCATCCGCATGCAGGCGGAAGGGACATTCGAATACCAGGCACTGCTGTTCATCCCGTCCCACGCGCCGCTGGATTTGTTCATGCGGGACCGCAAGCGCGGCGTCCAGCTCTACGTGAAGCGCGTGTTCATCATGGACGACTGTGAAGCGCTCATGCCTGAGTACCTGCGCTTCATCAAGGGCGTGGTGGACGCGCAAGACCTGTCCCTCAACGTGTCGCGGGAGACGCTCCAGCAGGATCGTCAGATTCAGATGATGCGCCGGCGCCTGGTCAAGAAGGTGCTCTCGACGGTCAAGGACATGATGACCGGCAACGTCGATCAGTACAAGACGTTCTGGAAAGAGTTCGGCCGTGCCGTCAAGGAAGGGCTCCTCAACGACTTCGAAAATCGCGAGACGATCCTCGAGATCGCATCATTCGCATCGACGCACGACGAGGAGCAGCTGACTACTCTTCGTGAGTACCTGGAACGCATGAAAGAGGGGCAACAGCACATCTACTACATGACGGGCGAGTCCCGCCTGATCATTGAGAACTCGCCACACATGGAAGCCTTCCGGGCCAAGGGTTTTGAAGTGTTACTGCTGACCGATCCGGTCGACGAGATGTGGGTCGATTCGGTTCGCGAATTCGACAGCAAGCGGTTCCAGTCGATCGCCAAGGGACAGGTCGACCTCGACACCGAGGAAGAGAAGAAAACCGCCGAGGCCGAGCGCGACCAACAGAATGAGAAATTTGCCGCCCTCCTGTCCTGGTTGACGACGACATTGCAAGCCGACGTGAAGGAGGTGCGGCTGTCCTCGCGCCTCACCACCTCGCCCGCCTGTATCGTCGGAGACTCGCATGACGTGACGCCAACCCTGGAGAAGATGTACCGCGCAATGGGTCAGGGCATGCCGCCCATCAAACGCATCCTCGAACTCAACCCCACGCACCCACTGGTGGGCGGCCTACAGAAAGCCCACGCCGAGGGCAAAGACAACGCCGGGCTGGAGGAAACGGCTGAGCTTCTCTACGGGATGGCACTCCTCGCCGAGGGTGGCGAACTGAGTGATCCGTCGCGTTTCATCCGCCTCCTGGCGGATCGCCTGGCGCAGACGCTGGAGAAGTAGATCCTTCCAGCCCGAGCCCCTGGGCCGGCCCGCGGTGCGGGCGCCCGGGGCCCGGATCGGGGTGGATCCGGGAGGGCGGTACCAGCCTGATATCGCTGTGCGTAAGGTATGGATCCGCAGAGTGACGACACCGGAGACGTGATGGTCGCCGACGGTGGTCTCATCTGCGAAAACGCATCAGCGGAGGTGACGACATGGATCCTGGACGGCAGCGCTTGTCCCAGCGCCGCAAAGCCGCCGCGTTGGCTCAAGGGTCGCGCGCCGATCTCCTGGTACCGGAACCAGCGACCGCAGCCCGACGGGAGACCGGGGACACCGAAGCCCCACCGCCGGCAGGGATGAACGTGGCCAGTGCCCCTCGGGTGGTGCGTCAACTCGCCGACCTCTTCACCGCGTCCGAGACCGATGCGACACCAGCTCCTTCCACGAATGCGGAAGGGACGATTCGAGCGCTTCCGCCGGAAGTGCAGCGGGCCACGTCCGAGTCCGAGGTGCTGATCCGCCCACAGCGAGCGGCGAAACCCGCGCCGACGTACCGGCCGTCTCGGGCGGCCATCCCCGCGAGACCGCGGCGGTTGAAGCGGTTGCCGGCAGCTGGTCTTCTCGCCGCGGCCCTCGCCGGAGGCACCACGTCCGTACTAGTGACCCCTCACCACAGCGTTCCCGCCCCGCCGGATGCCGCCGGGACTCCGGCGCTCACGGTCCCCGTAGCTGCGATCCCTGCACCAGACCCTGGCAGCGGCAACAGCCCGCATAGCGAGAACGCCGTGGGCGCAGCCCGATCTGCAACCGTCGCGGAACCGAACAAACCAGTCGATGGCGCCACCTCATCATCGGCCAACACGGTGACAAGAGCTCCCGACACCCAGAGCGAGCATCAGATCCCCATCCGGCGCAAGCCACCGTCGTCGCCGGCGGTGACTACTCCGTCAAGCACCCGACCAACCCCGGCTGAGGCCTATGACGCATGGGCCCGAGCTGCTGGACTCGACCCAAGTGATCAACGCTGGTCACGCTTTCGTCCAGAGCCCAAGGAGCGTTCTCCGCGATAAATTGCCGCCGCTGCGTCGGACCCTGGCAGGTGGCTGAACGGCCCCGCTCCAGCTGGTGGTGCGCGCCGCCGCGGGCGCTGATCGCGCCGCGGCGCAGGTGTGGGCCCAGATGCGCCAGGAAATGCTCACCGCGATGGCGCGATTCGCCGCCGACCTGCCGGCCACCGGGCAGGTACGTACCAGTCTGCCCGCCGAGGAGGTGCGTGAGGTGCGATGGTTGATCCGGGTGTCCGGGGCGGTCCCGGCCGAGGGCGAGGGGTGAACGCAACCGTGCAGATGCGCACGCTGGGTGGCACCGGCATCAAGGTTTCGCCCTACTGCCTGGGAGCGATGATGTTCGGGCAGTGGGGCAACCCGGACCACGATGAGTGCGTGCGGCTGGTCGGCATCGCGCTGGATGCAGGCATCAACTTCATCGACACCGCTGACACCTACTCGGCCGGGGAGAGCGAGGAGATCGTCGGTAAGGCGATCAAGGGACGCCGTGACGAAGTGGTGCTGGCCACGAAGGTAGGCGGCTCGGCGGGCCCGGATGTGAATATGCGGGGAGGTTCCCGCCGATGGCTGGTCCGTGCGGTGGAAGGCAGTTTGCGCCGGCTGGGTACCGACTACGTTGATCTGTACCAGGTGCACCGGCCAGATCCCCAGACCGAGCTCGACGAGACGCTGGGCGCCTTGTCAGAGCTGGTCCGGGCGGGCAAGGTTCGCGCGGTCGGCACCAGCACATTTCCGGCCGAGCAGCTGGTCGAGGCACACTGGATCGCCCAGCAGCGCGGCCATGTGCGCTTCCAAGTCGAGCAGGCCCCGTACTCGTTGTTGACCCGCGGGGTCGAGTCAGCAGTGCTGCCCACCTGCGTCCGTCATGGCATGGCGGTGATCGCGTGGAGCCCGCTACGCGGCGGGGTGCTGTCCGGCCGTTACCGCCACGGTGCCACCGACACCTCGAGCCCTCGCAAGGTGATGCGCCGCCTGTTTGACCCCAAGGCTCCTGGCACCCCCGACCGCTTCGAGGTTGCCGAGAGGTTGGCCATGTTGGCTGACGAGCTCGGGATGTCGTTGGCACACATGGCGATCGCCTTCGTGCTCAGCCATCCCGCGATCACCTCAGCGATCGTGGGCCCGCGCACGCCCGAACAGCTCACCGATCTCCTGGCCGGCACACACGTGCGGCTCAGTGATGACCTGCTGGACCGCCTCGACGAGATCGTCATTCCCGGCATGAACGTACCCTCGTGGGAAGTCTTCGGCAGCAACCCGGCGCTGTTGGATCTGCACAACCGGCGACGGCCTTGGCCCAGCCGTGGCGTTCACAGCGATGACCGCACCGCCGAGCAGGAAGGCGTCCGGATCATGAACGCCATCGCCCAACGCTCGGCGGCGCCACAGCCTGGCGAACGGCCGAACAACGGAGCCGGCTCAACTCAGTAGAGGATGCTGGGGAGGTAGGCGCCGGCCGGTGATGTGTACAGGCCGGCACTCATCAGAGTCATCAGCTGGATCACTCGCAGATCCTGTTCCAAACACCAGTAGAACAGCTCGGCGTTGGTGGTAGGGACGAGGATGCCGGGGCCGGCGAACTCATCGGCAGCCATGATGAGCGCTTTGAGGTCCTCGTTGCTCTCGCCCACGGCATGCGCGAAGAAGGCCAGGTCGGTGGCGTAACCGCTGATACGCCCGTCATGCTCGACGACCAGCGCGGTGCCTTGGGCGAGGGCGTCGGTCAGCTCACCAGACCGGTCGTGCCCATGAACGTGACGGCAGACGGCGTTGCATGCCTGGAGATCCGCGGGCGTGGCGCGCCGGGTTTCGTAGCCGGAGATCCCACCCTGCGGAGGGGTGCCCTGCATGCAGGCGAGCAGGTCACGAACCTGGAAGCCGAGCTTCGCGTACAGGGACAGGGAACGGTTGTGGTATGCGGACTGAACAAGGCGGATCCCTGGGACGGCGCGTTCGGTGGCACGCCGCATCACATCCTGCATGAGGGCTCGGCCCACTCCACCGTCTTGGATGGCGGGGTCTACCGTGATCGGCCCGACGCCGGCAACGGGTGAGCGTTCGTCGAGGAAGTTGCTGCCCACGACTTGGCCGTTGGCTTCGGCTACCACGGAGTAGAACTGAGGATTGCTCAACAACATCGACAGCAGCCCGACCGCCATCTCAGGGGCCGGTATGTCCGGCGGAAAGTTGTGCGCCCTGGCGATCGCACCGAATGCCTCGTAGCAGATCCGTGCGCAGGTTTCAGCGTCTTCAGGCTTACCTGGCCGTAGCTTGAGTTCCATAAAGGTCGACGTTAGAGGTCGTCCGCGGGTTCGGTTGGGGACATACAGTGATGGGCGTCCATCCGATCCATGAAGGGCGTTGAGAGGGCGAGGATGTACCTGCTCGAGGTGCCTGTCGAGGGTGGGGGCCGCCTGCTGGTCCAGGTCTCCGACACGGAACTCCCGGACAATCTGGTACTGGCGTCCGCCCGGCCGGGTGAGGTTGTCGCGCGGGCGGGGAAGTCGCTGGAGCACGCGCTCGACCAGATCAAACCCGCGGTCAAGGCGGTCCTCGATCGCTTGGTGGCGATGTCCCCGGATGAGGTGAGCGTGGAGTTCGGGCTCACCCTGGGCGCGGAGACCGGCCTGGTGGTCGCCAAGGGAACCAGCGAGATGCACTTCGCGGTGACACTCGGCTGGAAGCGGTCGCCCCCGGAGACGTCGGGGACGGCCGTCAAGGATGCCTGACACCGTGCACAGCGGTGCCGTGCGCGTGCTGGATATGAACGGGCGCACCGTCGGGATGGGCGTACTCGCTGGCTCGCGGCAGATCCTGACCTGCGCGCATGTGGTCAACTCCGCGCTCGGCCGAGACCGCAGGGCGCAGGATCAGCCACCGGGCGAGGTCATCGTGGAGTTCACGGCCGGGGACGGCCCGCGATTGCGGGCATCGGTGGAAGTGTGGAGGCCCCCGCCGGGTGACGAGGCCGGAGACGACGTCGCCGGCCTCGTGCTGACCAGCACCGCGCTGCCCCCGGATGCCGTCCCGGCTCGGCTTGCCGCCGACGCACCCGCGCCGGGCCAGGTGGTGGACGTGTTCGGCTACCCCGGGGACCCACCACGTCCGCACGGCGCCTGGGTGGAGGCAACCGTCCGCGGCCCCGTCGGGGACCGTCTCCTGCAACTGGATTCCACACCCGGCAGCGCGCTGCGGATCCAGCGGGGGTTCAGCGGCAGCCCGGTGTTTCACCGCATCACCGGCCAGGTAGTGGGTCTGCTGACCCTCGCGCCAGTCGCGGGCTCCGGAGGGCGGGACAGCTACGCGATCACCGCCGACCGGCTTCGGCTGGCCTGGCCGGGGGCTCTCGGTCGCCGTCCCGAACGTGACCTGGAGCTTGTCGCTCGCCCGGTGAACGAGCTGGTGGTGCTGCACGTGTCGGATCCCCAGTTCGGCCGCGATCAGCTCTTCGGCGGGAATGGCCAGATCCCGGCCGACCGGGCCAGTGACATCCTGTTCGGGCGGCTGCACGATGACCTGGACCTGCTGGCCAGGGACCACGGATTGCGTCCGGACCTGATGGTGATCACCGGTGACCTGGCCGCCGGGGGCCTGCGCAGCGAGTTCGACCAGGTAGGGCGGTTCCTCACCGCGCTGGCCGAGGCGGTGGACCTGCCCCACCGGCGGGTGGCTGTCGTGCCCGGCAACCACGACGTCAACCTCAAAGCCTGCCAAGCCTACTTCCAGCGTCAGGAAGCAGATGAGCGCGAGCCGGTGGCACCGTACTGGCCGAAATGGGAGCACTTCGCCGCCGCGTTCGAGCAGTTCTACCAGGGAGTCGAGGGGGTGAGCTTCACCCCGGACGAGCCGTGGACGCTGTTCGAGATGCCCGATCTCGCGGTGGTGGTGGCCGGGCTGAACTCCACCATGGCCGAGAGCCACCGCGACGCTGATCACTACGGTCGGGTCGGAGAGCGCCAGCTGAGCTGGTTCGCCGATCGGCTGGCCGAATACCGGTACCGGGGTTGGCTGCGCCTGGCGGCGGTGCACCACAATGCGGTGCTCGGAGCGGTCGCCGGCGACGAGAACCTGCAGGACGCCGATGATCTCGACCGGCGGCTCGGGCGGCCCGATCTGGCGAACCTGCTGCTGCACGGCCATACCCATGACGGGCGGGCGCACCGGCTCTCCTCGGGCCTGCTAGCGCTCTCAACCGGCAGCGCCGCGGTCACCGCCGAGACCCGGCCGCAGGAGGTGCCCGCCCAGTATCAGCTGCTCACCATCCGGCGCACCGGAGTGACCCGCCGGGGTCGCCGGTACGCGACCGGTGAGCGCCGCTGGATCGATGACACCAGGATCGGCGTCAACGGCTCGAGCTGGGAGCCCTACCCGCTGCAGCACATCCACGGGACCTTCACCAGTGACCAACCGGACGTAGATCAACACCAGAACGCCGACCGCCCCCCTCCGCGGCGGCGGGGATCCGGACCGGAAGGCACCTTCTTCGACCGGGTCCTGGAGGCGACCCGAGCCAGGTATCCCGGCGCCACGGTGACCCCGTGCCAGGGATACCTGCGAGTGTCCCAACCCCTGCCGAGCGGGGGTGCCGAGCAGTGGCCGGTCGGGGTGGTCAACGGTGACGTCACTGACGAGGTCCTCCGGCACTTCGTGGACCACGTGCACTCGCACTTCGCCTCGGCTGATCCCTCGGTGCGGTCGGAGTTGGTGTACGCCGGTCGGCCGGCCACCGAGGAGGTGGTGGCGATGGCCCGGCGTTGCGGGGTGCGGTTGTGCAGCTGGGTCAACTACCAAGGCCTCATCGACCTGCAGCCACTGGTGACGCGCCAAACCGAGCGGCTTGCCACCGATCCGATCTACCCGACGCAGCTGTACCTGTCCCAGCGCTACCGGCTGCTCGACGACCCCCCGGACGCCACCGCTCACGATGACCTGCTGGAGTGCGTCATCACCTGGCTGGGCGAAGACAGCGCCCGGTTCGTCATGGTGCTCGGCGACTTCGGACGGGGTAAGACCTTCCTGCTCCGCGAGCTTGCCCGGCGCCTGCCCCGGCACCTGCCTGGCCTGCTGCCGGTGCTGGTGGAACTGGTGGAGCTACGGAGCCTGGAGAGAACACCCCCGCCTATCGAGTTGCTGGTGCAGCACCTGGTCCGGGCGCAAGTGAGCCCCGTCGACATCAACAAGCTCTGGTACATGATCCGCAGTGGACGGATCGCGCTGCTCATCGACGGATACGACGAGCTGGAGTTGCGGATCGGCTACGACAACGCCGCCGACTACCTGGAGCTCGTGCTCCGTGCGGTCACCGGGCATGCCAAGGTCGTGCTCACCAGCCGCACCCAGCACTTCCGGTCCACCGCCCAGATCCGCACCGCACTGGGAGATCAGGTCGCCGCCCTCGTCACCAGCCGAGTGGCCGTGCTGGAGGACTTCTCCGAGGAGCAGATCCTGCAGTTCCTGACCCAGCACTACGGCGGTGATAAGGTCAAGGCCAAGGCCCGGTTTGCGTTGCTCGGCAACGTGCAAAAACTGCTCGGCCTGTCGCACAACCCGCGCATGCTGTCGTTCATCGCGGACCTGGACGAGCAGCGGCTGCGCGCCGTGGGCAGCGAGCGTGGGCAGATCAGCGCGGCGGAGCTCTACCGGGAGCTGGTCGACTTCTGGCTGCGCGGAGAGGTCGCCCGGCAGCAGAATCAGGGCGGCCGGCCACCCTTGGAGGAGACCGACCGGTTGGCGGCCTGCACCGCCCTGGCCCTGCGGCTGTGGGTGAGCACGGAGGGGACAATCCCGCTGGCGGAGTTCACCGCCGAGGTGGCGGTCACCCTGACCCGGCTCGCCGAACTCCGGTACACCGTCGGCCAGGCAACCCACACGGTGGGGGTGGGCACGCTCCTGGTGCGCACCCACGAGGGGCAGTTCGCGTTCGTCCACCAATCCGTGATGGAGTGGCTGGTGGCCAATGCCGCAGCCAAGAGCCTCCGGAACGGTTACCTGGCCGACACCCTTCTCGCCAGGAAGATGTCGACGCTCATGCGTGACTTCCTCTGTGACCTGGCGGGCCACGAGATGGCCCGCAGCTGGGCAGCGACGGTGCTGGCCGACCCGGAGGCCTCCCAGATAGCGAAGCAGAACGGATTGGCCGTCACCCAGCGGCTCGGCCCCGGAGCAGACCAGGTGCTGACCGGGGTCGATCTGCGTGGCCTGGACCTCACGGGATGTGATCTGCAAAACGCGGACCTGCGCGGAGCTGTGCTGAGCGGTACCCGGCTGGTGGAAACCAACCTTGCCGGAGCGGACCTGAGGGGGGCTGACCTGAGCGGCGCGCGGCTGCTGGGAACCAACCTCGCCGGAGCGGACTTGCGTAACGCCAAGCTGATTGATATTCGCATGGAAGGGGGCGATCTCACCGGTGCGCGGGTCGCCGGCAGGCAGTGGGATCGCGCCGCTCTGCTGGGTGTGTCCGGATCCGACGATGTGATTGCGGCCCCAGCTTTGGTCGCGGTCGCGGGCCGGGACCGCGCCGACGTCATGATGGCCCCGACCGGGAGCGTGTCGAATGTGGCGTTCTCCCCCGACGGCACGCTGCTCGCCCTGTCCCGGGGACCAAGCGTGGAGATCGTCGATGTGGCAAGCGGCCACCCGCTGCGTGTCCTGAGCGGTCACACCGGTGAGGTGACCGGGGTGGCGTTCTCCAACGATGGCTCCCGGCTCGCCACCGCCTCCGCCGATCGCACCGTCCAGTTGTGGGACGCGGCCACCGGAGCCCACCTGCGCACCCTGACCGGCCACGAGGACTGGGTGCGGGCGGTGGCGTTCTCCAACGATGGCACCCGGCTCGCCACCGCCTCCGCCGATCGCACCGTCCAGTTGTGGGACGCGGGCACCGGAGCGCACCTGCGCACCCTGACCGGCCACACCAACTGGGTGATCGGGGTGGCGTTCTCTCCTGATGGCACCCTGCTCGCCACCGCCTCCGCCGACGGCACCGCCCGGCTGTGGGACCCGACCACCGGGGCGCACCACACCACCCTGACCGGCCACAC
>CAXUFG010000030.1:24263-31145 GCA_964250265.1 uncultured Pseudonocardiaceae bacterium
CCCGGCTGTGGGACCCGACCACCGGGGCGCACCACACCACCCTGACCGGCCACACCGACTGGGTGACCGGAGTGGCCTTCTCCCCCGACGGCACCCAGCTCGCCACCACCTCCGCCGACCGCACCGCCCGGCTGTGGGATCCGACTACCGGTGCGCACCGCGCCACCCTGACCGGTCATACCGGCTGGGTACGGGCGGTGGCCTTCTCCCCGGACGGCACCCTGCTGGCCACCGCGTCGGCTGACGGCACCGCCCGGTTGTGGGACCCGGTCACCGGGGCGCACCGCGCCACCCTGATCGGCCACCCCAGCCAGGTGTGGGGGGTGGCGTTCTCCCCGGACGGCACCGTGCTCGCCACCTCCTCCGACGACCACACCGCCCGGCTGTGGGATCTCAGCACCGGCTGGCGCCGTGTGTTGCGGCAACAGCACCGCACCACGCTGACCGGCCACACCGACTGGGTACGCGCGGTGGCCTTCTCCCCCGACGGCAGCCTGCTCGCCACCGCCTCCGACGACCGCACCGCCCGGTTGTGGGACCCCGCCACCGGCGAGCACCGCACCACCCTGACCGGCCACACCGGCTGGGTACGCGCGGTGGCGTTCTCCCCGGACGGCACCCTGCTCGCCACCGCGTCGGCTGACGGCACCGCCCGGCTGTGGGACCCCGCCACCGGCGAACACCGCACCACCCTGACCGGCCACACCGGCTGGGTACGCGCGGTGGCCTTCTCCCCCGACGGCACCCAGCTCGCCACCACCTCCCGCGACGGCACCGTCCGGCTGTGGGATCCGGCCGTTGGCACCGTGAGAGCCACCCTGCTGGCACTCGACAAGGGTGGCTACGCGGTGTTGCTGCCCGATGGCTCGTACAAGCTGGAGGGCGACCCAGGCTGGGCCCTCTGGTGGGCCATCAAGCTGTGCCGCTTCGCCCCCGGCGAGCTCAACCCCTACGACCCGACGATCCGGCAGCTTCCAGCCGATGTCCCTCTGCCCGCTGAGGGCGGTCAATAACACCCACTCACAACGGAGTCGGCTACCGCGATCGGCGTCACGGCGACGCCGCTCCTTCGGCTCGGGTGCTACCCGGGCGGCCCCGCCCGGCCGCCGCCAGCGGCGGCGCGATGTCCTCCAGAGACCGGCATTCGGCGGCGACTCCGAAGACCACCGCCACGAGCCCACCGGCGATCATCAGGAGCGCGGCGAGCAGGTAGCCCAGGAACAGCTTGAACGGCTGCGAGCCGTCCCCGATGAGCGCGCCGTAGATGACCGGCCCGAGCGCGCCGAAGCACTGCGCGATGGCGAAGAACACCGCGATGGCCTTCGCGCGTACCTCGAGTGGGAAGATCTCGCTGACCGTGAGGTACGCGGCACTGGCACCCGCCGAGGCGAAGAAGAAGATCACGCACCAGGAGATCGTCTGGGTCAGCGCGGTGAGCAACCCAGCGTTGAACAGGACGGCGCTGATGCCGAGCAGGACACCGGAGAGGATGTAGGTGCCGGCGATCATGGTCTTGCGACCGATCGTGTCGAAGAGGTGTCCGAGAATCAGCGGACCGGACAGATTGCCGACGGCGAACGCGATGAGAAACAGCGGTGTCGACGTCGGCGAGACGCCATAGAACTTGCTCAGCACCAAGGTGTAGGTGAAGAAGATCGCGTTGTACAGGAACGACTGGCTGATCATCAGCGACGCACCGAGCACGGCCCGGCTCGGGTACTCGCGGAACAATACCCGGGTCAGCGCCAGATAACCGATCTCGTCAGCCGGCCGCAGCTCGATCGCCTTGCCCTCGTCAACCTCAGGCAGCACCTTCCCGGACCGCTGCACCTCGTGCTCGATGTAAGTGATCGACTTCTCCGCGGCCTCGACACGCCCGGTCATCACCTGCCACCGCGGGCTCTCCGGCAGGTTGCGCCGCACCAGCAGGATCACCAGACCCAGCACCGGGCCGAGCAGGAAACCGATCCGCCAGCCGATGCTGGGGTCCATCGCGTTCAGCAGGATGAAGGTGCCCAGTGTGCCGAGGATCGCGCCCGCCCAGTACGTGCCATTGACCCTGACGTCGACCCGGCCGCGGTAGCGGGCCGGGATCAGCTCGTCGATCGCGGAGTTGATCGCGGCGTACTCCCCGCCGATGCCCATACCAGCGATGAAGCGGGTCACGTACAGGAACACGATCCACCCAGTGCCACTACCCAGCGTCAGCGCGGTGAGACCACTGCCGAACAGGTAGACACCGAGCGTGATCATGAACAGGTTGCGGCGCCCCCACTTGTCCGACAACCGGCCGAACACCAGCGCCCCGACGACCTCGCCGGCCAGGTACACCGTCGCGATGAGCCCGACCGCGGCCGAGGACAGGTTGAGCGTCGTAGGCTCGCTCAGCACGGCCGCAACCGCGCTCGCGACCGTGATCTCCAGGCCGTCCAGGATCCAGGCCACCCCGAGCGCGATCACCATCCGGGTATGGAACGGTGACCAGGGCAACCGGTCGATCCGCGCCGGGATCAGGCTACGTACGGGCGTCATCTGACTAGCGGTGGTCATCGGCGCCTCCTGGTCGTGAGCGGTTAACACCGGGTATAACCGGGACGAATCATGCACATATCACCGTTCGACCCGCCACTCGGGCAGCGCACCAGTGTGGAGGTGGGGAACTCCAGCGCTTCGGCGTGATCTGCCACATCCGCCAACTCATGTACCACAGAGGGTGTCTGGTTTGCGGTGTGCTTCCACGCCATCACGTCAGCCCGAGGCGCCCAGCCCGACGGCGTCTCATTCGCTCTGAGTCTCCCGAGCTCAACAGCAGAGCTGTTTGATCATGCACTGAGAGCGCTGCTGTTGAGTTCGGGAACAGGAGGGCTGATCACAAAGCTGAAGATCCACAGGACAGCGACTAACCAATCAACGGCGTTGACACGGCGGTCCGTGGGGTCGCAGTCTTCGGTGAGGTGATCAGCTGCGACCGATGGGATTGGCCATGACGTCAGTCGAGCAGGTTGTCAACGAGTTTCGCCGTACCCCGCGAGGTGCAGGTCATTCCGAGCAGACCCGGCAGGAGCTGCGGGAGGCGTTGCAGACCGTGGACCTATTGGACGGTCTGGCGGGCTTGTCGGTGCAGGACCTCGACGAGGATGAGGCGATACTGCTCGGCCCCGATAAGAGTGAGATCACCACATGGCAGCAGGACTACCCGTACGCGGAGCGGATGAGCCGCGGAGAGTACGAGCGCACCAAGCGATCCCTGCAGATCGAGCTGTTGAAGATGCAGTCGTGGGTCAAAGACACTGGGCAGCGGCTCGTTGTGCTCTTCGAAGGCCGTGACGCGGCAGGCAAGGGCGGGACGATCAAACGATTCACTGAGCACTTGAATCCGCGCGGAACACGGGTGGTGGCATTGGGGAAGCCGAGCGAGCGGGAACGCACGCAGTGGTATTTCCAGCGCTATGTGAGTCAGCTGCCCGCCGCGGGGGAGATCGTGCTGTTCGACCGATCGTGGTATAACCGCGCCGTCGTTGAACGTGTCATGGGCTTTTGCACCACCAGCGAGTACCGGGAATTCATGGAACAAACCCCGGGATTGGAACAGACTCTGGTCAACACCGGCATCCATCTGGTCAAGCTATGGTTCTCAGTCTCCCGGGCCGAACAACGGACCCGGTTCACCATCCGGGTCATCGACCCGCTCCGGCAGTGGAAGCTCAGCCCCATCGACCTGGCTGCCCTGAATCGGTGGGACGACTACACCAAAGCCAAGGAAGCCATGTTCCACCGTACCGACACTCCAGCAGCGCCATGGACAGTCGTGAAGAGCAACGACAAGAAACGGGGCCGGATCGCGGCGCTCCGCTGGGTGCTGTCTACTCTGGACTATCCAACAAAAGACCCCGACGTGGTCGGCACACCCGACCCGCTTATCGTCGGGCCACCGGCCCAGGTGTACGAGCAAAGCGAACGTTACAATTAGCCGGCTTCACCCCATACCCGACGCCCGGCGGTTCGCCGGAGCCAACCGGGACCGCCGGGCGTAGCGTGCTATGCGGTGGCACCACCATCGACGACGAGGTCGTGACCGACCGCGAAAGAAGCCTCATCGGATGCTATCCACAGCACTGCATTGGCGACCTCGCTCGTCGTACCGACCCGACCGAGCGGCACGACAGCCTTGACTCTCGCGTCGCGGTCGGCCTCGCTCTCGCCGGGACGGCGGGACATGCTCGTGTCGGTCGCGCCAGGGCTCACCGCATTGATTCGGATGCCGTCACCGATGTGGTCGCGCGCCGCCGTCTGGGTGAGCACACTGACCGCAGCCTTCGACGCGGCATACGCCGCCATGCCGGGACGGCGGACGTGTGCGCCGACATTGGAAGCTATGTTGACGATGACGCCGCCGCCGTGGCGGCGCATGTGGCCGATCTCGTGCTTCATACACAGCCAGGTGCCGGTCAGGTTGGTCGCCAGCACGGCGGACCAGATGTCCTCGTCCAGCTCCGCGGTCGACCCGGGCTTGCCCAGAATGCCCGCATTGTTGATGGCCACCTGCAAGCCGCCGTGCCGCTGCACGACCGTCTCGATCATCGCAGCCACATCCGCGGCTCGAGACACATCCGCGATCATCCCGCTCGCGTTGCCACCGCCAGCCTCGATCTGCTCAACGGTCTGCGCCAGACCCTCGGCGTTGCGGCCGGCGACGGCCACGGTGGCTCCCTCGCGGGCGAAGGCCAGCGCGATCGCCCGGCCGATGCCGGAGCTGCCACCGGTGACGAGGACAACCTTGCCGTCGAACCGTGCGTTCATGCGAGTTCACTCCTGTTCTTTCTCGAGATTAGTTGCACGTCGGGGGAACGCAGCATCATGCGCACCACGTCGCGCAGCCGGGGCGCGGGTCTACCTGCCCGACGAACTGCACCGTCAGCTCAGAGAACATGGACTCGCAGCATCGGAGCTTCTGCAGCGGGCAGTCCGTGAAGAGGTACGCCGCCGAGAACTTGAGGCAGCCACCGATACGTACCTCGCCGAGTTGATCGATGAGGTGGGCGAGCCGAGCGCCGCGGACATCGAGTACGCGAAACGATTCGTCGGCGATCTCCAGATCTTGCCGCGCTGGCCCAACCGGCAACCGGAGTGACCATACGCGCTGTCTGAACCATGTAGTGGAGGACCGGAGTCAGCTGCACGGTGCGTGGAAATCTTAAGAATTTTCAGCTGAGTTCGTGGTGAACCCCACGCCGCGGGGGACAATCCACCGCATGAAGTACGTGCTGCTGATCTGCGACGACGAGACGGTCTCGCCGTCCAACGAGGAACTGGAGGCGGACCCGGTGCACCGGGCCTGGCGGGCAGACCTGGATCGGCGTGGTGGCATGTTGATCGGCGCGCGGTTGCGTCCGGTGGTGGACGCGACCACGGTCCGGGTCCGGGAGGGCGAGACCCTGGTCTCGGACGGGCCGTTCGCCGAGACCAAGGACTTCGTCGGCGGCTTCGTGATCGTCGAGTGCGCGAACCTGGACGAGGCGATCGAGATCGCTGCCGGACATCCCTACGCGCGCTGGGGCGGCGTCGAGATCCGTCCGGTCTGGGAATGATCGCGCCCGACGATCGGGTGCGACGCGGCGTACCGGGATGAGTGGGGCCAGGTGGTCGCGACCCTGATCGGGTTGATGGGGGACTGGGACCTGGCCGAGGACTGCGCGCAGGACGCGTTCGCGGCCGCGCTGGCGAGCTGGCCGCGTGACGGCGTTCCGCGCCGCCCGGGTGCCTGGCTCACCACGGCGGCCCGCAACCGCGCGACCGACCGGCTGCGCCGCGACGCCGCGGGTGCGGCCAAGCTGCGCCAGCTCGCCGTGCTGGCCCGCGACCCGGACGAGCCGCCGGTGGCGGAGATCCCGGACGAGCGGCTGCGCCTGATCTTCACCTGCTGCCACCCGGCGCTGCCGTTCCCGGCCCGGGTCGCGCTGACTCTGCGCACGCTGGCCGGCCTGAGTACCGCCGAGATCGCCAGGGCCTTCCTGAGCGCCGAGCCCGCGATGGCGCAGCGCCTGGTCCGCGCCAAGCGCAAGATCGCCGAGGCTGGCATCCCGTACCGGGTCCCGCCTGCCGGGCTCCTCCCGCAGCGACTCGCCGCCGTCCTCGCGGTGCTCTACCTGGTGTTCAACCAGGGTTACGACGAGGAAGACCGACGTCGGGCCCTTACGGCCGAGGCCATCCGCTTGGCCCGGGTCCTGGTCGGGCTGATGCCGCACGAGCCCGAGCCGCGCGGGCTGCTCGCGCTGATGCTGCTGCACGAGGCCCGGCGCGCGACCCGTACGCACGACGGCGTGTTGGTCACGCTGGAGAACCAGGATCGGTCCCGGTGGGACCGGGCGCTGATCGCCGAGGGACTGGCGACGCTTGACGATGCGCTGGCGATGCCGGGTACCGGGCCATACCAGGTGCAGGCCGCGATCGCCGCCTGCCATGCCACCGCGCCTGACGCGGCGAGCACGGACTGGCCGCAGATCGCGACGCTCTACGCCGAGCTGGCCCGGCTGGCGCCGTCTCCGGTGGTGGAGCTCAACCGTGCCGTGGCGGTCGCGATGGCGGACGGCGTCGCGTCCGGTCTGGCGCTGGTCGACGAGCTCACGGCGTCGGGCCGGCTCGACGGGTACCACCTGCTGCCCGCGACTCGGGCCGATCTGCTCCGCCGCGAGGGCCCGATCGCCGAGGCCAAGGCGGCGTACGAGCAAGCCCTGACGCTGGCGCCGACCGCGGCCGAGCGCCGCTATTTGACCAGCCGCCTGCGCGAACTGGAGAAGAACACGGAAATCTCTGTGCCGCCGATGTCGATCCCGGGCGGCGTCCTTCGTCGGTGGGTCGACGGTCCACCTGGATGAAGGACCA
>CAXUFG010000031.1:0-30249 GCA_964250265.1 uncultured Pseudonocardiaceae bacterium
CGGGGGTGCTCAGTTCGGGGGTGTTGGTGAGGTAGCGCAGCGCGCCGTAGCCCAGTCCGCGGCCCGGGATGGCGCGCAGGTACTCCTTGACTGCCCGCAGCCGGGTGCCCCAGTCCCCGCCCGGGGTCACCGGCAGCGCGACGGGGAACAGGGTGGTGAACCAGCCCACGGTGCGGGACAGGTCGATCCCGTCGAAGAGTTCCTCCCGGCCATGACCCTCCAGGTTGATCATCACCTGGGGGTGGCCGGTCCAGGTGCCCAGGGCGGCGGCCAGCGCGGTGAGCAGCACGTCGTTGATCTGGGTGCGGTAGACCTCGGGTACCTTGGCCAGCAGCGCGGTGGTGCGCGGTGCGTCCAGGCTCACCTGCACCGAGCGCATCGCCCCGACCGTGTTGGGCCCGGTGCCCTCCACGGGCAGTCCCGGTTCGGTGTGCTGGGCAAGCTGGCGCCAGTACGCCAGCTCGGCATCGAAACCCCCGGTAGCGGTGTACTCGCTCAGGGTGCGGGCCCACTGCTGGAACGAGGTCGTCTTGGTGCCCAGCGCTACCGGTGCCCCGGTCAGCGCCTGGGCATAGGCGCTGGCCAGATCCTCCAGCAGGATCCGCCAGGACACCCCGTCCACCACCAGGTGATGCACCGCCAGCACCAACACCGGCGGCTGTCCCGCTCCCCACTCAAAGAGCACCGCCGCCAGCAACGGAGCCCGAGAAAGATCAAACCCCCGGTGCACCTGCGCGGTCGCCTCAGCCAACACCACCGCCAACTGCTCAGCCGGTACCTGCGACAGATCCCGCCGCGCCAGCAACGACCCCGGCACCACCGGGGTGTTGTCCTGACACCAGCGACCCGCACGGCGCTCAAACCGCATCCGCAGCGCGTCGTGATGGGCCACCAACGCACCCAGCGCGCGCGCCAGCACCACCGGATCACAATCCGCCACCAACTCCAGCGTCACCGACTGATCAAAATGCTGCGGAACACCAGACCCCGCGAAAAACCACTCCTGAACCGGAGTCAAGGGCACCGACCCCGACACCACACCCTGATCAGCCACCACCAGCACCGCAGTGACATGCGGCGCCAGACCAGCCACGGTGGGGTGACGGAAGACATCCCGGGGCGTCAGCGCCCATCCCGCCGACCGCACCCGCGAGACCAGCTGGATGCTCAGGATCGAGTCCCCGCCCAGGGCGAAGAAATTGTCCTCGACACCAACCCGCTGCACCCCCAACACCTGCGCCCACACCTCGGCCAGGGCACGTTCGATGTCCGTGGCCGGGGCCCGGTACCGGGACTGGAGTTCCGGTTGGGCATCGGGGGCCGGTAACGCCCGGCGATCGAGCTTCCCGTTCGCGGTCAACGGCAACGCCTCGAGCACCGTGAATACCGCCGGCACCATGTGATCCGGCAGGCTGCAGCTCAGCCAGGACCGCAACTCCTCCGGCGCAGGCGCGGCCGGACCGACCGGTACGAGGTAGGCCACCAGCCGCTGGTGGCGATCTTCGTTCTGGTGCGCGACCACGGCGACATCGGCGAGGGCGGGATGGCGCCGCAGGATGGCCTCGATCTCGCCCAGCTCGATCCGGAATCCTCGGATCTTCACCTGGTGGTCGGTCCGGCCCAGGTGCTCGAGCTGCCCCTCGGCGCTCCAGCGGGCGATGTCGCCGGTGCGGTACATCCGCATCCCCGGCACGCCGAACGGATCAGCGATGAACCGAGCCGCGGTCAGGCCGCCGCGGTGCAGATATCCCCGGGCCAGACCACGCCCGCCCAGATACAGTTCACCCGGAATTCCGATCGGCACCGGACGCAGTTCGGCATCCAGGACATAGACCCGGGTATTCCCGATCGGTGTGCCTATGTTGGGCGCCCCCGGCACATCCTCAAGGCGAGCCGCCGTGGACCAGATCGTCGTTTCGGTAGGCCCGTAAAGATTAGTGACCTGCGCGGTGAGGTCCCCCATGGTGACGGCGAGTGCCGGGGGCAGTGCTTCACCGCCGACCAGCATACGCAGCCCACGCACGCCCTCGGGACACGTGGAGACGATCGCCTGCCACAACGACGGAGTCGCCTGCATCATCGTGACACCGCAATCCGCGACCATCCGGCCCAGCGCGACTGGATCAGAAACGACGTCCTGAGCAATGACAACAGCCGCGCCGCCGATCAGCGGTAGATACAACTCCAACGCCGCGATGTCGAAAGCGACAGTAGTAACGGCCAGCAGACGGTCGGCACCATCCAACGGGAACAATTCCGCCATCGAGTCGAGGAAGTTGACCAACGCGCCGTACGGGATCACCACCCCCTTCGGCCGCCCGGTCGATCCCGAGGTATAGATCACGTACGCCGGGTGCCTGTCCGAGGACCGCCCCACCCGGTCGGCGGCGGTCACGTCATCACCCAGGTGGGCGGCGATGTCGTCGACTGTGTGGGGGTGATCGACAGCCAGCCGAGCCACATCCACCGGCAGGCAGCCCGAGGTCTCCTCGGTGGTCAACACGACGACCGGGCCGGCATCAGCACACATGAACTCGATCCGCGCAGCCGGGTAATTCGGATCAACAGGAAGATACCCCGCACCCGTTTTGGCCACTGCAAGCAGCGCCACCATCAATTCCACCGATCGCGGCAGCGCCAGCCCAACCAACTGCTCCGGGCCCACACCTCGTGCGATCAACAATCGCGCCAGGCGATTCGCTCGCTCATTCAATTCCCGGTACGACAGCGCTTGCCGAGACGACCTTTCATCGCCGCAGATCAGCGCCACCGCATCGGGGGTCCGGGCCACCTGAGCCTCGAACTGTGCCGGCCACATCACGGGCGGCACGATCCGCTGGGTGTCATTCCACTCCACCAACATCCGCTGCCGCTCGGCCCCGGTCAGCAAGGCGAGCGCGGCCACCGGCTGATCGGGATTGGCAGCAATACCGTTCAGCAGCACCAACAGGTGCTCCACCATCCGCTCGATCGTCACCACGTCGAACAGAGCCGGGTCATAGGCGAGATGCAGTCCCAGCCGATCGCCGAGATAGGCCTGCAAACTGAGTGGGAAGTTCGTGGTTTCGCGCCCGTGGACCTCGGAAACCCGCAGGCCCGTCTGAGCGACCGACGCGGAGTCGAACGGGTAGTTCTCGAACACGATCATGCTGTCGAACAGGTTGACTCCGGGCGGCAGGTCACTCCAGGCTTGCAGCTGGGCCAAGGAGATGAAGTCGAACCGCCGCGACTCGATCTGCGCGGTCTGTTGCTCGCGCAGCCACGACACGACCCGCTGCCCACGGGGACTCTGCCAATGGGGGATGGGCACGCGGGTCGGCACGGTGTTGATGAACATGCCGACCATCGACTCCACACCGGTCAGCTCGGCGGGCCGTCCCGACACCGTGGTGCCGAACACGACATCGCGCTGGCCGCTGTAACGCGACAGCAGCAACGCCCATGCGCCCTGCACGATCGTATTCACCGTCAGGGCATTGCGCTTGGCGACCCGCTGCAAGCGGGCCGAATCCTGCGCCTCGAGTTCGACAGCCACCGATCCGGCCGACTCCGAACGGTGCGCCTCAAGCGGTTGACGGTCGTACGGCAACCAGGTGGGCGACACGAACCCAGACAGAAGCGCTCGCCAGTACTGCTCAGCCTGGCGGTCGTCCTGCTGCCCGAGCCACTGCAGATAACCCTGGAATGGTCGGCGAGCCATCAGTACGGGCGCCCGATCATGCACGATCGCGGCGTACTGCTCGCAGACCTCACCGAATACCAATGCCGCGCTCCACCCGTCCAACAGCACGTGGTGCACGGTCCACAGCAGCAGGACCTCATCGTCGGGTAGGCGCGCGATGACCAGCCGCAGCAGCGGTGGGACATCGAGACTCACCCCGGCGCGTTCCTGCGCCGTGAGCTGTGCCAGCTCCTGGTCCCGCTCCCGCTCGGAGAGTTCCCGCCAGTCGTGATAGGCGATGGGTAGCTCAAGGCGCCGGTGCACCACCTGCAGCGGCGCGTCCACCCCCTCCCACTGCACGGCGCTGCGCAGCATCGGTGTCCGATCGACCACCCGTTGCCACGCGGTACCCCACGCCCGCGGGTCCGACACACCCGAGAGCCGCAGCTGCACCTGGTTGACATACGCACCGGAGCCGGGGTCGAGCAGCGCGTGAAAGACCATGCCGGCTTGCATGGGCGTGAGGGGGTAGATGTCCTCGATGCCCTGGCCGTTTCCGGCGATGCGATCCACGGCTGTCTGGTCGAGCTGGGCGAGCGGGAAGTCCGCGGGGCTGCGCCCGCCGGCTCCAGATTGGGCGCAGTGCTCGATGATCTCCTCTAGCGCGCGCAGCATCGCCTCGGCGAGGGCTTGCACGGTGGCTTCATGGTGTGTGGTGGGGGCGTAGAACCAGGTCAGGTGCAGGCACCCGGAGTCGATAGCGCCGACGACGTCGAGTAGGTGCGCGCGGGTGGTCTCGGAGGCGGCATCCGCGGTCAACCCACTGCACACGCCGGAGAAGGGACCCTCCGCAGGTGCCTGCCAGTCGAATTGGCCCAGGTAGTTGAAGCTGATCTGCGGGCCGGGGGTGCTCAGTTCGGGGGTGTTGGTGAGGTAGCGCAGCGCGCCGTAGCCCAGGCCGCGGCCGGGGATGGCGCGCAGGTGTTCCTTGACCGTGCGCAGCCGGGTGCCCCAGTTCCCACCCGGGGTGACGGGCAGCGCTACCGGGAACAGCGTGGTGAACCAGCCCACGGTTCGGGACAGATCGATCCCCTCGAACAGTTCCTCCCGGCCGTGGCCCTCCAGGTTGATCATCACCTGCGGGTGACCGGTCCAGGGACCCAGTGCCGCGGCCAACGCGGTGAGCAGCACGTCGTTGATCTGAGTCCGGTAGACCTCGGGTACCTGCGCCAGCAGCGCGGAGGTGCGCCCGGCGTCCAGGCTCACCTGCACCGTGCGCATCGCACCGACCGTGTTGGGCCCGGTCCCCTCCACGGGCAATCCCGGCTCGGCGTGCTGGCACAGCTGCTGCCAGTACGCCAGCTCGCCCTGGAAGCCCCCGGCGGCGGCGTGCTCGCTCAGGGTGCGCGCCCACCGCTGGAAGGAGGTCGTCTTGGTGCCCAGCGCTACCGGCGCCCCGGTCACGGCCTGGGCATAGGCGCGGGCCAGATCCTCCAGCAGGATCCGCCAGGACACCCCGTCCACCACCAGGTGATGGACCGCCAGCACCAACACCGGTCGCCGCCCCGGTCCCAGCTCGAAGAGTACCGCCGCCAGCAACGGCGGCCGAGAAAGATCAAAACCGCGGTGCACCTGCGCGGCCGCCTCAGCCAACACCCCGGGCAGCTGCTCGGCTGGTACCTGCGACAGATCCCGCCGTTGCAGCAGTGGCCCCGGCGTCACCGGCGCGTTGTGCTGGCACCAGCGGCCCGCGCGCTGCTCAAATCGCATCCGCAGCGCGTCGTGATGCTCCACCACCGCACCCAGCGCGATGGCCAGCGCCGCCGGATCGAGACCTGCCACCAACTCGAAGGTCAACGACTGATCGAAATGCTGCGGAACCTCCGACCCGGCGAAAAGCCACTGCTGAATCGGGGTCAACGGCACCGACCCCGACACCACACCCTGCTCAGCCAGCACCGGCGCCACGGTGACGTTCGGGGCCAGCGAGGTGATGGTCTGGTGCGCGAAGATGTCCTTGGACAGCACCCGCAGGCCGGTCTGCTGCGCCTGGGACACCACCTGGATGCTCAGGATCGAGTCGCCACCGAGTTCGAAGAAGTTGTCCTCGACACCGACCCGCTGCACTCCCAGCACCTGCGCCCAGATCCCGGCCAGGGCCCGCTCGATGTCGGTCCTGGGGGCCACGTACTCCCGGCCCAGCACCCGGCGCCAGTCCGGCGCGGGCAGCGCCCGGCGATCCAGCTTCCCGTTGAGATGCCGCGGGAGCGCGCGCAACGTCACGAAGGCCGAGGGCACCATGTGGTCCGGCAGCGTCTGGCGGAGGAACCCACGCAACGCGGTGACATCAACAGCGGTGACATCAAAGGCTGGCACCACGTAGGCCACCAGGCGTGGGGGGTCCTCGTCGCGAATGATGACCGCCGCGTCAGCGACGTCGCGATGGCGCAGGAGGGCGGCTTCGATCTCATCCAGCTGGATCCGAAGACCTCGGACGGTCGCCTGATGATCCGAGCGGCCTACGTACTCCAACTCGCCTCGAGTGTTCCAGCGCACGACATCGCCGGTGCGGTACATCCGCGCTCCAGGCTCGCTGAACGGATTCGCCACGAACCGCTGCGCGGTCGAACCCGGCTGGCGGAGATAGCCCCGGGCAAGGCCACGGCCACTGACATACAGCTCGCCCGGCACCCCGGCCGGCACCGGCCGCAGCCGCGCATCGAGCACGTATACCTGCGTATTGGCGATCGGCCGGCCGATCGGCGGTGGCTGCTCCTGCACTGCCGAGCCGGGCGTTGCCTGGCCTGAGTACCACGCGGTCGCGCACCCCGTAACCTCGGTGCAGCCGTAGATGTTGGCCAGCTGCTGGCACGACGTCGCCGCCTGGATCTCGCGCGCCGCCCGAGCTGAGAGCGCCTCTCCAGCCAGCACGACCGTATCGGCACGCACCTCCCCACTGCCCTGCGTCAACCCCTGAACGAGCGCCGAGGGGACCCCGCTGACCAGACTCGCAGCGCTCGCACCGAACTGGGACTGACCCAGCCCGAGCACATCGCGCACTACCTCGATGGAACCGCCGGCAGCCAACGGGCAGCAGATCTCAAGGGCAGACATATCGGAGGTCAGCGATGTCGAAACAATCACCCGGGACAACGCCGCAGAGCCGAGATCCGCGGCAGCCCATACCGCGGATGCTCAGGATCGAGTCGCCACCGAGTTCGAAGAAGTTGTCCTCGACACCGACCCGCTGCACTCCCAGCACCTGCGCCCAGATCCCGGCCAGGGCCCGCTCGATGTCGGTCCTGGGGGCCACGTACTCCCGGCCCAGCACCCGGCGCCAGTCCGGCGCGGGCAGCGCCCGGCGATCCAGCTTCCCGTTGAGATGCCGCGGGAGCGCGCGCAACGTCACGAAGGCCGAGGGCACCATGTGGTCCGGCAGCGTCTGGCGGAGGAACCCACGCAACGCGGTGACATCAACAGCGGTGACATCAAAGGCTGGCACCACGTAGGCCACCAGGCGTGGGGGGTCCTCGTCGCGAATGATGACCGCCGCGTCAGCGACGTCGCGATGGCGCAGGAGGGCGGCTTCGATCTCATCCAGCTGGATCCGAAGACCTCGGACGGTCGCCTGATGATCCGAGCGGCCTACGTACTCCAACTCGCCTCGAGTGTTCCAGCGCACGACATCGCCGGTGCGGTACATCCGCGCTCCAGGCTCGCTGAACGGATTCGCCACGAACCGCTGCGCGGTCGAACCCGGCTGGCGGAGATAGCCCCGGGCAAGGCCACGGCCACTGACATACAGCTCGCCCGGCACCCCGGCCGGCACCGGCCGCAGCCGCGCATCGAGCACGTATACCTGCGTATTGGCGATCGGCCGGCCGATCGGCGGTGGCTGCTCCTGCACTGCCGAGCCGGGCGTTGCCTGGCCTGAGTACCACGCGGTCGCGCACCCCGTAACCTCGGTGCAGCCGTAGATGTTGGCCAGCTGCTGGCACGACGTCGCCGCCTGGATCTCGCGCGCCGCCCGAGCTGAGAGCGCCTCTCCAGCCAGCACGACCGTATCGGCACGCACCTCCCCACTGCCCTGCGTCAACCCCTGAACGAGCGCCGAGGGGACCCCGCTGACCAGACTCGCAGCGCTCGCACCGAACTGGGACTGACCCAGCCCGAGCACATCGCGCACTACCTCGATGGAACCGCCGGCAGCCAACGGGCAGCAGATCTCAAGGGCAGACATATCGGAGGTCAGCGATGTCGAAACAATCACCCGGGACAACGCCGCAGAGCCGAGATCCGCGGCAGCCCATACCGCTAAAGCCACCACGCTCGCGTGCGTGACGATGACTCCCTTCGGTGCTCCCGTGGAGCCTGCGGTGTAGTTCACATATGCCGGATGGGCCGGCGAGACCGGCGACACCCGATCGGCCTGCACCACGTCCTGGTCCGAACAGCGTGCCAGCGCCTCGATCACCTCGGCGTCATCGACAATCAGTCGCTGCGCTGCAACTTTCAGACGCTGCGCGGAAGCCACCCCGGGCAGCCGGTCCTGCGCCGCGCTCGACGTCACCACCAAGGCCGGGCACGAATCGGAGAGCAGGAACTCGATCCGCCCGGGCGGATCATCGAGATCGATCGGCAGGTACGCCGCACCCGCCTTCCACACCGCCACCAGAGCCACGACCATGTCCGCGGAACGGGGCAACGCCAGCGCGACAAATCGCTCCGGACCCGCTCCGCGCTCGATCAACAGCAGCGCCAGGCGATTCGCCCGCTCGTTCAACTCCTGGTAGGAGAGCTCCTCGGCCTGATTGCCCGCGCGGCCGGCGTCGCCCTTGCAGAGGACCGCGACAGCACCCGGCGCGCGCGCCACGTGCGCCTCGAACAGCTCCGCCCACAGCGCCGTCGGCACCGGCAGCGCGGTGTCGTTGCAATCCACCAACAACCGGTGTCGCTGCTGCTGTGTCAGCGCCGGAAGCTCGGCCAGCTGCCGTCCGGGATCGCTGGCGAGGCCCTCGAGCAGCATCTCCAGACTCGCCACCAACTCCGCGATGGTGCTCGGGTCGAACAGGTCGGTGTTGTACTCGATGGTGATGTTCAGCGAGTCGTCCCTGGGCAGGAACTCCACGACGAGGTCGAACCGGGAAGAGGGACGGGGCAGGTTGTGTTCGGTGATGCGCAGGCCGGCGATCTCGCGCGGCGGCACCATCTCCTGTTGCAGCACCACCACGGCCTGCACGAGTGGACTCCGGCTGGGATCGCGATCCGGCCGGAGTTCCTCGATCAGACGGTCGAACGGGACCGCGTCGTGGGCGAACGCTTCCAGCACGGTCTCCCGGACCGCGGTGAGGAACTCGCCGAAGGGCTGGGTTGGTTCCAGCTGGGAACGCAGCACAACGGTGTTGACGAAGAAGCCGACCACATTATCCAGCTCGACCCGGTCGCGTCCGGAGGTCACCGTGCCGACGGCGATGTCGCGCTGGTTGCTGTAGCGGGCCAGCAACACCTGTACCGCAGCGGTCAGCGTCATGAACAGCGTCGCTGCGCGTTCGTGTCCCACCGCGGTCAGGCGCCGTACCAGGCCGGTCGACAGGTCGTGACGGTGCACAGCACCCGCGGTCGTCCGTACCGCAGGACGGGGCCGATCGGTCGGCAGATCCAGGGTCTCGACGTCCGCGAGCTGGCGCTGCCAATAGTCCAGGTGCGGTCGCAGGGCCGCGTCCGAGAGCCGCTCGCGCTGCCACACGGCGTAATCCGAGTACTGGATCGGCAGCTGCGGCAGCGCAGCTGTGACGTTGCGCCGTGCGGCGCTGTACAGCGCAGCCAGCTCATCGACCAGCACGCGGATCGACCAACCGTCGGTGATGATGTGATGCTGGGTGAGCACAAGCACGTGGTCTTCCCTGGCCAATGACACCAGTAACGCCCTGGTCAGCGGGCCACACCGCAGGTCGAAGGGAACACTCAGCTGCTGCATCAGCGCCGCATCTAGCGCACCCCCGGATGGGTCCGTCGGCAGCTCTAGCACCCGCAGTGGAATCTCGCCCTGTTCGGCAACGACCTGGACGCCGCGTCCGTCGATGGTGTCGAACGTCGTTCGGAGCGATCCGTGCCGGCCGCTCAGGGCCGCCAGGGCAGAGCGCAGCGCCGCCATGTCCAGCACTCCGGACAGGCGAAGCCCGATGCCGGTGTTGTATTCGGTGCCGCCGGAGCTCAGATCGTCCAAGAACCACAATCGTCGCTGGGCTGGGGCAAGCGGAACGGCCGCGCCCCGGTCTGCGGAGGTGATCGGTGCGCTGGAGCCGGACGCGGGGTGCTCCGGCACGAGCTCCGCGAGGCGCGCGATGGTCCTTGTGTCGAACAGTGCCCGGGTGGACAGCTCGATGCCGAGGGCCTCCCGGATCATCGACAGCACCCGGATATTCAGGATCGAATCGCCGCCGAGGCCGAAGAAGTCGTCCTCGACGCCGACCTGGTCCACGGCGAGCACGCCTGCCCAGATCTCGGCCAGTGCCCGCTCGGTAGCAGTTCGGGGCGCGACGTAGCCGTCCAGTCCAGCCACGCTGACCTTCGGTACGGGCAGCGCCCGCCGGTCGAGCTTGCCGTTGGCATTCACGGGTAAGCGCTCCAGCGCCATGAACACCGCAGGCACCATGTACTCGGGTAATGACGCGGCGACCAGCTCGCGCAGCTCGCCCGACGTCGGCACCACCCCACCTGCAGGGACCAGATATGCGACCAGCCGCTTGCGACCCGGGTCGTCCTCGCGAGCGATCACGGCGACATCGGCGACATCGGGGTGCCGGCGCAGCAGCGTCTCGATCTCGCCCGGCTCGATGCGGAACCCGCGGATCTTGACCTGGTGATCGGCCCGCCCGGCAAACTCCAGCTGGCCCTCGGTGCTCCAGCGGACCAGGTCGCCGGTGCGGTACATCCGCGAGCCAGGACGGCCGAACGGATTCGCCACGAATCGCTGGGCGCTCAGCCCCGGGCGGTTCAGGTAGCCCCGGGCCAGGCCTTGACCAGCGACGTACAACTCACCCACGGTGCCGACCGGCACCGACCGCAGGGCGGCGTCGAGCACGTACACCTTGGTGTTCCAGATCGGCCGGCCGATCGGCGGCGCTGTGTTCGATGACAGCGCGCTCGAGGACACCGGGTCCGGGGACAGCGGCCCGGTCCAGGTCGACACCACCGTCGACTCGGTCGGCCCATAGGAGTTGATCATCTGGCGACCCGGGGCCCAGCGCTCGACCAGATCACCCGAGCATGCCTCACCGCCGACGATCAGGGTCCGGAAGTGCGGTAACCCGGTCACCACCGCGGCCGGCACAGTGGCCAGTGCGGCCGGCGGGATCAGTGCGTGCGTCACCTGCCGGTCGGCGAGCACCTCGGCCAGCTGCTCACCCAGCAGCGGACCCGGCGGCGGCACGACCAGCGCGGCCCCGGCCGGCAGCGACATGCACAGCTCCAGAACCGAGGCGTCGAAACTGGGCGAAGAGAACTGCAGCACCCGGTCTCCCGGCGTGACGGCGTAACGATCCACTTCCGCGGCGGAGAAGCTGGCGAGTCCGGCGTGCGTGACGGTCACGCCCTTCGGTCGGCCGGTCGAGCCAGAGGTGTAGATGACGTAGGCGAGATGCTGGGGAACCAGGGGGGAAAGCCGATCCGCGTTGGTCAGCGCGTGATCCGGCATCATGGCCAACTCTGCAGGATCTGTCAGTTCATCGACCACCAGTACCGACGCGCTCTCGAGGGCCGGGAGCGCCGCGGCGACGTCGCGGCGGGTCACCACCGACACCGGGCGCGCGTCGGCCAGCATGAAGGCGATCCGTTCCGCCGGGTAGGCCGGGTCCACCGGCAGAAAGGCCGCGCCTGCCTTCAACACCGCGAGCTGGGCGATGACGATGTCCGCCGAGCGGGGCAAGGCAAGCGCGACGACCTGATCCGGCCCTGCACCCCGGGCGACCAGAAGATGGGCCAACCGGTTAGCGCGTGCCTCCAGGTCGGCATAGCTCAGTGACGACTCGCTGCCCCGTAACGCCTCGCCGCCCAGCGCCGAGGCGCTAGGGGATGCCCCGCCGAACACGAGGGCCGGGGCATCCGGCGTCCGGGCAGCCTGAGCTTCGAACAACTCCGGGAACGTGGCCGGGATGACGTCTCGGTCGGTGTCGTTCCATTCGATCAGCAGCTGGCGGCGCTGCGTCGCCGTCAAGATGTCAATCCTGCCCAGCGGCACGCCCGGATCGGCGGCGACGACCGCGAGCACGTGGGCGAGCTGCGCGGTCAGGGCCTGCGCCGTCACCGCATCGAGTGCGTCTGCGCAGTACTCGACAACCACAGTGAGACCACCGCCGGCCGAGCCGGCAATCAGACCACCGCCGGCCGAGCCGGCAATCAGACCACCGGCCCCCTCTCCCAACTGGACCGTGATGTCGGCGGGAAATGAGACGGCGGCCGCTCCGCCCGCCGCCACCACGATTCGCGCAAGCGCCGGGTCCAGGCCCAACTCCTCGGCCACGCGCTGGAAGGGGACATCGGAGTGGGTGATTGCCGCTGCGACCGTGGCTCGCACCTGGAGCAGAAAGTCCTGGAATGAGCTCGAATCGACCATGCCGGAGCGCAACAGCACGGGGTGGTCCCGGCCCGGAGCGGGAATGGCCACCACGATGTCCTGCTGCCCGCTGTGGCGGGCCAGGACAATCTGGCAAACCGCCACCGCGAGGCCGAGCAACGTGACGTCGAGCGGGGAGTTCAACGCCCGTAGTTGCGCGGTCACCTGTTCTGACACCGCGCAGGCATATGTTCCGGTGCCCGGGGACCTGCCGGTCGGCCGCATCTGCCGGGCCGGCCACTCCGGGACGGGCACGCCATGCAGCTGCCTGGTCCAGTACTGAAGTTGGTTGGCGAACAGCGCCTCCGGTGCACCGCGGGGGGCGGGAACGGTGGGGGTTCCGGCCAGCACGGGCATCGGCTCGTAAGCCATTCTGTGTCGAATCCTCCGCGCTCGATGTGACGATGAGTGGAGCCCAAGCTCAGGTGCTAGACCCGAATCCGCGAGTCGCAGTCCCGGCTTACGGATTCAGATGACGATCGAGCTTCCGGGACGGCGAGCCCTCGCCGCGGAGCCAGCCGGCCACCGATCTGCACAAGCTCGACCTGCTGTGTGATCGAGTCGCGCAGGAAACGCCCGGCTTGATGTCCGTGCCCCGAGGCCGGGTCCTGGATCAGGAACTCCTGGTCGTCGTAGAAAGCCAACCGCGCGACGAGTTCACCACCGACCTCGAGGAAAAGATCCCCTTGCTCCCCCGCAGTAACGAGGAACTCGGTCGGACCCGTCACGTAGCTACCCACGTACTCCGCCGGGGTGGCCACTGCTCGGAACGATCCGTCACGCTCATGCCGGGCCAGCGGCCGGTTAGCCAGACCGGACTTGCTACGCAGCTCCTCCCACAGGGACGAGCCGGTATTGGCGTTGGTGGTCAGGGCCACCACATACTCGTTGGCGGGATCGATGCGCAGGTAGCAGGAGGTACCGTTGGCGTTGCCGTCGTGACCGACCCAGGGAGTGGTCTCGCCCCGGAACACAGCCAGACCGGCCCCCCAGCCATCGGCGAGCCCGAACGGTTCGACCCCAGGAATGGCCTGGCGCATCTGTTCGGCATGCGCGGCCGGCAGCAACTCCGGGAAACCGGACCCGATGTGCATCCTTCCCAGGGCCACCAGATCGACGGCACTCATCGCCAATCCCACGCCGGGAGCTTCGGCTGGGACTACCGACTGCTCTACGGGTCGGGTCCGGCCGGTGGCTGCATTCACCGAGTGCCCGGTGGCGATGGGGCGTCCAAAGGGCGCTCGAGCTACTGCCCCGACCATGGTCGCCTCAATGCCCAACGGCCGCAGCACGATCGACTCCACAGCCTCTGACCAATTCATCCTCGTGATCGTTTCGATCAGATGACCAACTACGACGTAGTTCAGGTTCGAGTACGAGAAGGCGCTTCCGGGCGGCAGGATCAGGTCCTGCCAGCGACAGTGCTTCCGCACGTAGCGCCCCAGCGACAGGGCTGGCCACTCTTGGGTGTCGGGGCTGGAAGGTAATCCGCTGGTGTGGCTCAGCAAGTGACTGAGCGTCAACCGGCTGCCCAGACCATCCAGCTCGGGCAGGTGCTCCTCCAGCGGGGCATCGAGCTCTAGATCACCGTCCCCGACCAGGATCATCGCCAGTGTTGCGGTCGCCACTTTGCAGATCGACGCGGTGGGGAAGGCGGTCTGTCTGGTGACCGGAATCCCCGCGCCATGCTCCAGCTCACCGAGCTCGACCGCGACTGTCACCCCACCACGGTGCACGGCCAGCTGAGCCCCAGGAACGTGGTGGGTGTCGACCAGTGCGGCCAGCGTGGCAGCCAACCAGTCTGGGTCGACCGGCGGCGCGGCGCCCGTATCAATCCTTGGGAAAGTGCCGGTCCCCAGAGCTAAACCGATGGAGTGAAGTTCGCCCCTTTTGTTGACGATAGGTAGATTGCGCGCCGCAGTTCCGCCCATGTGTCACACGTTAGAGTGGAACCCTTCGAAGGGTCTTAGTGTGGGGTTAAGGCGACTATGCGGTTCGGTGCACCGGCCCACGGGGTCAGAGCAGCCAAAACGGTCGGATGACGCTATATCGGGAGGGCGCCGACCAAGCCGGTCTCGTAGCCCACGATCACCAGCTGCGCCCGGTCCCTGGCCTCGAGCTTGGCGAGCAGCCGACCGATGTGTGTCTTGACGGTCCCCCGGCTCAGGTGCAGGTGGTGTTCGATCTCGCTGTTGCACAGTCCGCGCGCGATGAGGGTAAGCACCTCCCGTTCACGGTCGGTGATGCCGGCCAGCGTGTGGGCCGGGCGCCGGGCTGGCGCCGGCTGCCGGATGAACTCGGCGATCAGCCGCCGGGTGACGGTGGGCGCGAGCAATGCTTCGCCGGAGGCGACCACGCGCACCGCCTCCAATAACTGAGCCGGGGGGGTGTCCTTGAGGAGGAAGCCGCTGGCTCCGGCCCGCAGCGCCGAGTACACGTACTCATCGAGATCGAACGTGGTGAGGACGAGAACTTTCGGGGGGTCCTGGAGAGCGGTGATCCTTCGGGTGGCCTCGATACCGTCCATGACCGGCATGCGCACATCCATCAGCACGACATCGGGGCGGCATGGCTGGATCTGCTCGACGGCCTCAGCGCCGTTAGCCGCTTCGCCGACGACGACCAGGTCCGGCTCAGTCTCGATGAGCACCCGCAGGCTGCCCCGGAGCAGCGCCTGATCGTCGGCGATCAGTACGCGGACCTGCGCATCGCTCATGCCGGTCCCGGCTCGTACGGGAGACGGGCATGTACGGCGAAGCCGCCGCCCGGTTGCCGACCCGCCACCAGGGTCCCGTGGTGCAGCGCGGCCCGCTCGCGCATGCCGATCAAGCCGTGCCCGGGCCTGCCGACCGGTCCGCGTGGCATGCCGTTGTCGATCACCGCCAGCTGCAGTTCGCCAAGCTCGACGCTGATCCGGACGGTACACCGCACTGGTGCCGCGGCGTGCTTGATGACGTTGGTCAGCGCCTCCTGCACGATCCGGTACGCGGAGAGCTGGACCGCAGCGGGCAACGCTGGAATGGTCCCGCGGTCCAGCTCCACCTGGACGTCGGCGAGTCGGGCGTTCTCGACCAGTTTCGGTAGCTCCTCGAGGCCAGGGCTGGGCTCCAGGTCGGCGTCCCCCGCTGACCGCAACGAGCCGAGCACGCGGTGGATGTCGGCGAGCGCGGCCCGGCTCACGGACTCGATCACGCCGAGTGCTTCCCGGCTCTCTCCCGGCCGTGTCTCGTACACGTGGTTGGCCACCGCCGCTTTCATGACGACCACGCTCATACTGTGCGCCACCACGTCATGCATTTCCCTGGCGATCCGCAACCGTTCCTCCGAGACCGCCTGCCGCGCGCGGTGTTCGGCGAGTTGGTCGGCGTACTTACGGCGCGCCCGGCTGCTGCGCCCGAGCGTCCATCCTGCGCCGATGGCGAGCCACGAAGAAATCAAGGACGACAGTAGGTCGGCGTTCTGTGGATTCAGTGTGACGACCTGCGAGCGAGGATCCAGCACGGTCGCGGCGAGCGCAGCTGACAGGGTGATACCTGGTAACGCGATACCCAGGGCGGTGGCTGAGCGCAGCGGACGTACCGATAACGCAACCTGGTAGAGCGCCACCGCGATGGGCAGCATGGTTACCGTTACCGACATGCCCAACAGCACCGCGACGATTGCCACGGCGAGCACGACGCCGAATACTGGGATGGGCCTGCCCCTGCGTAGCGCGAGCGGAACGCTGAGCGCCAGCGACATGATCCACACCAGCGCGGTGCCGCTGGAAGATACAACCGCGGTGTTGAGGGTCGACAAGGCGGTGAGAAGAGTGATCGCCACCACGGTGAACAGGTCGATCACGACACGCTGCCAGGGCCGTGGTCGGAACCACGGCGGCAGCACGCCGGAACCGACCCCAGCGGTTTCGGTCACGTTGCCAACGGTAGCCGCAATCCCCGGCTGCACACATCGGAGCAGGGTCCGATACCCAACCCCGGACCCTGCTCCGATGCGTGCCTGATCCGCAACCGGCAGTATCACCGGTGTGATCGAGGTTCGGGAACTGATCAAGGACTACGGGGATACACGTGCGTTGAACCAGCTCTCGTTCACTGCGCAACCGGGTATGGTGACCGGCTTTGTCGGCCCGAGCGGCTCCGGGAAGTCGACCACCCTGCGCATCATCCTCGGTATGGATGCTCCGACGTCCGGTACAGCGTTGGTGAACGGCCGAAGCCACGCCGCCATCGACCGGCCGATGCAGGCCGTGGGGGCGCTGCTCGACGCGGAGGCGATGCATGGAGAATCCAACGCGGCTGATCACCTACGGTTCCTCGCGCGCAACAATGAAATTGGACGGCATCGGGTAGCCGACGTGCTCGAGGAGGTAGGGCTATCCGATGTGGCAAGACAACGGATCGGCGATCTCTCGCTCGGCATGCGGCAGCGGCTTGGGATAGCCAGGGCGCTCCTCGGTGACCCCGGAGTCCTGGTGTTCGACGAGCCGATGCGCGGTCTGGACCCGGAGGGCATCCAGTGGCTCCGCGATCTGATGCAGTCGCTGGCCGATCAGGGCCGAACGGTCCTCGTGTCCAGCAATCACCTGAGCGAAATGGTGGTGACCGCTGACCAGTTGCTCATTGTCAACCATGGCAAGTTGATCATGGAAGCCGCCACCGGCGAGTTGATCGAACGTTTTCAACGCGACGTACTGGTGCGCTCGCCCCGCCGCAGCGGTCTGACGAGGGTGCTGACCGGCATCGGTGCCACCGTGCGCACCGAACCTGACGGTGTCCTGTCGGTCATCGGCATGGATTCGTGGAAGATTGCCGCGGCCGCCGCGGAGCATCACATACCGATCCAGGAGTTGAGACCGCGCAGCGGGTCACTTGAGGATTTCTACCGGGAACTGACCGGCGCAGGCGTCGGGTAATGCGGGCACTCCATCAACCCAGCCTGCTTGCGGCGCGATCCAGGCGTCGCATCAGCATGCTTGCCACCGCCAGGTACTCCAAGGTCTCCTCTAATCCGGGAGGAACCGCTGCGCCTAAAGCGTGCGGCTGGCGCAGCCCGAGCATGGCACCGACGAACAAGTGCCGGAAGCCTTCACGCTCGTCGGCAGCGGCTTGCCCTCCCGGTGTGGTGGTGATGTTGAGTTTCGGCGGCGTGGACCCGAAAACCGACTCCATCAGCACGTGACCGGAGTCGTCGCTCGGAACAAGAGACTCGACCCGTTCTTCCACCAATCGCAACGCCTCGCAGATCGCTTCGGCCATCCGGCCGTCCTCTAGCAGCGACACAGCGCCGGACATCGCTGGGTGCAGGGTCGGCGCCAAGGCTCGGGGAATCTGCACCCGCTCAAGTGGCGCGCAGGTAAGCTCGATGTGGTCATTGTCCTCGCTCGCGCCAAGCATGTACGGATGGACGGCGTCGATCACGACCATCCTTTGTGGCTCATCGTCCGGCGACCGATGCTCTAAGAGATCCCCTACCTGAACGTCCGTTCCGGACGGCAGGCGGATCGTACTGCCTTCCACCCGGGCCGGAGTTCCCCGGCCCCTTTCAGTCCGCTCGTGATTACGGCGAATTATGGTGACGTGTGTGGTGAAGAAAATCATCTCACATCGACGATCTGTTCGTTATCCCCACTGCCTATCCACACGTCTGCTGCCCCCAACCACACCCCGGCACTCCCCACAACCTAGATAATCAGATCCAGGATGCGATCCAGGCCAACCCATCTGCGGATTAATCGCCGAAGCGGTACCACATCGTTACAGACGTGGCGGCGCTGGAGCCGCCAGCCAGTCCAGCGAGGGCCTGGGGTGGTGCGGGTCTAGTCAGGACGGACGGATCACCGTGACGGTTCCGTCTCCCCTGGCGGTGACGTAGGCGGTGTTATCGGGAGCAACCGCCACCTGGTCGGGTGAGTAACCGACGTACGAAGTGCTAATCACCGTCCCGTTGGCAGTATCGATCACGCTCATCGTGTCTTCGCCTACGTTGACCACGAGTGCGTGGCGGCTATCGGGGGCTACGGCCAGGCCTCGCGGGTTGATACCCACGGGAATGGTGTTATTGACCTTGAGCTTGAGGAGGGACTGGACGTAGTCGAGATCGAGCTGGCGCGGCGCGTCGATCACGCTCACGGTGTGATCACCGAAATTCGTCACGTAAATGTGCCGCCCGTCGCGGTCGATGGCCACCTTCTGCGGGGCCCGGCCAACGAGGATGGAGCGCACCACCCTCTGGCTGTGGATGTCGATCACGCTGAGCGTGTTGCTGCCGCTGTTGGCCACGTAAGCGAACTCGCCTCGGGGGTCGATCGCCACTCCGTCAGGGTGGACACCGACGGGTACGGTACCGACCACCTTGAGGTCTCGGCTATTGATCACGCTCACGGTATTGCCGTAGGAATTGGTGACGAAGGCATAGTGATCACGGGGAAAGACCGTCACGCTAGCCGGATTCTGACCGACCGGCACGTTTTTGATCAACCTTCCACTGGCAGTGTCGATCACGCTGACCGAGTTCTCGGAGAAGTTGGTCACGAATGCGTGCCTACTGTCGGGATCGACCGCTACCCCGAGCGGGTTGGCTCCGACGTGAATGCTCCCGACCACCCTCTGATTGGAGGTGTCGATCACCCGGAGAGCGTTGTCGGCGTAGCTGGCCACGTAGGCATGCTTGCCATCGGGGTCGACCGCCACCCCTTGCGGATCACCGCCGACGATCACGTTCGGGTTCGGGTTGTCCGCCGCAACAGCAGTACTGACCCCACCTACCACAGTGGCCGCGGTGGTGACCGCCAGCAGCGGTACGAGCATCGCTGTCCACCGTCGGGACCCGAGCCGGCCCCGGCTGACTGGCTTGCTCTTCCGGTGCCTGCCTGTGGATCGGATCGTCATACCGCTCGCTCTCCCCTTACTTGCCCATGCACAGCGACGCCACACGGAGTAACGACGGTGTCGCTCATGCGTTTCGCACTCCGCCGAGGAGACACGTCGGAGCCTGGACGGACCACCGGATCGTGAAGGTCCACACAGCGAGCATCTATACCGCTCACCGGCCGCGGACGGCGGCGATGGCTTGGTAGATGCGCTGCTCGGAAACGGGGTAACGGGTGCGCAGCTCCTGCGCGAAGTAGCTCACCCGGAGCTCCTCGATCATCCAGCGGATCCGGTGGACGTCCGGACTGTCGCCGAGCTCGTCCCGTAACTGCTGGTAGCTCTGCGCGACGGCAGCGATCCGGTGCATCCAGCCTCGGTCACGATCCGGATCCCGGCGCAGTTTGTCCAGCCTGCGCGCGATGGCTTGCAGGTAGCGAGTGAGATCGGGCAGCCGGTGCGCGCCGGTCGCGGTAACGAAACCAGGAGTCTGATTGCCGGCTCGGCCGGCGGCAGTCTGATTGCCGGCTCGGCCGGCGGCAGTCTGATTGCCGGCTCGGCCGGCGGCAGTCTGATTGCCGGCTCGGCCGGCGGTCCCAATCAAGCTGGTCAGCTGGGTCCGGATATCGGCGACGGCGGGCGCCAGTACCGGCGCGGTGAACTCCGCCAGGCGAGCCTCCACGGTGTGGCTGAGTTCCAGAATGCGGAGAACGTGGGCGAGCACATCGCGCACCGCGCCAGCCAGCTCGGCGTGGGCGCGGTCGGTCAATGCGGCGAAGCCGTCCTCGTCGTGGGGAGGCCCGCCGCAGGCGGCGATCAGCGCGTCGGCGGCACAGGTGGCGCAGTCGGCCAGCAAAGCCTCGACGCTGCCGTCCGGATTACGCGCCAGCACCAGTCTGGCCCGCTGGTCGAGGGTTCGCTGCACCGATTTGATCAACCCGGGCACTGCCAGGAGCAGCAGCCGCCGGGTGCCCGCCCACATGGCACGCTGTTGCTGCGCCTCGGTCGGCAGCAGCGCGAGGGCAACTGTGTCGCCCTCGTCCACCAGTGCGGGGTAGGCGGTAATCAGGTGACCGGCCAGCTCATGCTGGTAGGTCCTCGGCAATGTGCCGACGTCCCAGCTGCGCAAACCGTGGCGCTCCAGCCCGCCGCCCGCAGCGGACATGGTGGCCCGTAGCCGGGGCTGCAGCTGGCGGGTCAGCGCTGCCAGGTCCTTGCCCTGCGCCAGGGTGGCCTCGCCATCGTGCACTCGGAAGGTGATCGCCAAGTGATCCGGCAGCCGGTCGAGCCGCCAGTCTGCGGGCCGCACCGGAACGCCGCTCTGGGCAAGCGAGCGCTCCAGGGCGTCCAACAAGGGCTCAACGCCGGCTGAGCCGGCAATCGAATAACCGCCGGCTGAGCCGGCAATCGGATAACCGCCGGGCGTCATCTGGGCAAGGACGGCCCTGGCGTAGTCAGGCACCGGCACCAGCTGGCGGCGCAGCGGCTTGGGCAACGACTTGAGCAGCGCGACGACCAGCTCCTCCCGCAGGCCGGGGACCTGCCAGGTGAACGGCGCGGGGTCGATCTGGTTGAGCAGCTGCAGCGGCACGTGCACCGTCACGCCGTCGGCATCGGCACCCGGCTCGAACTGGTAGGACAGCTCCAGCGCCAGCGCACCCCCCGAGGTGGAGTGAACCTGCCAGCGATCGGGGTAGTCGTCCTTGCCGACGCCCGTACCGGCGATCAGCATCGTGGGGTCGAAGTCGAGCAGGCCCGGCTGAGCCTTGTTGATCTTGCGCCACCAGCTGTCGAAATGCCGGGCCGAGACGATCTCAGCAGGGATGCGCTGATCGTAGAAGTCGAACAGGGTCTCGTCATCGACGGCGATGTCCCGCCGCCGGGCCCGCTGCTCGAGTTCGTCAACGTCATCGAGCAACGACCGGTTGGCGTGGAAGAAGGCGTGCCGGGTCTCCCAGTCACCCGCCACGAGCGCGTGCCGGATGAACAGCTCGCGGGAGCAGTCGGGGTCGATTCCCCCGTAGGCAACCTTGCGGGAGGTCACGATCGGGATGCCGTAGAGCGTGACCTTCTCGTAGGCCACCACCGCGCCACGGTGGCGTTCCCAGTGCGGCTCGCTGTAGCTGCGCTTGACCAGCGCAGCGGCCAGCGGTTCCACCCACTGCGGTTCGATCCGCGCGGCAACCCGGGCCCACAACCGGGAGGTCTCCACCAGTTCCGCGGCCATCACCCAGCGCGGCGGTTTGCGAAACAGTGTTGATCCGGGGAACACCGCGAACCGGGCGCCGCGAGCGCCCAGATAGTCACGGGTCTCCGGGTCGAGCAGCCCGATATGCGAGAGCAGCCCCGACAGCAGGCTGATGTGCACCTGCTGCGGGTCTGCGGGTGTGGTGTTCACCGTCATCCGCATATCACGGGTGATGCGGCGCAGTTGTCCGTGCAGGTCCTGCCACTCCCGCACCCGCAGGTAATGCAGGAACTCCGTCCTGCACAGCTTGCGGAATTGGGTGGACGACAACGCCTGCTGCCGGTCCTCGAGGTAGCGCCACAGGTTGAGGTAGGCGAGGAAATCGGAGTCCTTGCCGGTGAATCGGGCGTGTTGGGTGTCGGCGGCGGCCTCGGCGTCGGTCGGGCGCTCCCGCGGGTCCTGGATGGACAGGGCCGCGGCAATCACCAGCACTTCGGCCAGGCAGCTGTTGTGGTGAGCGGCCACCACCATCCGCGCCAGCCGGGGGTCCAGGGGCAGCCGAGCGAGGGTGCGCCCGATCCGGGTGAGCCGGGGAGTCGGGTGCTCCTGGAGAGCCGCCAACTCGCGCAGCAAGGACACACCATCGGAGATCTGCCGGCGATCCGGTGGATCGATGAACGGGAACTCCGCCACCTCGCCCAGATCGAGTGCCGCCATCTGCAGGATCACCGACGCGAGGTGGGTTCGCACGATCTCCGGGTCGGTGAACTCCGGACGGGATTCCAGGTCCTGCTCGGTGTACAACCGGACGCAGATGCCCGCCGCCGTGCGCCCGCACCGCCCGGCCCGCTGAGTGGCCGAGGCCTGCGATACCGGCTCGATCGGCAGCCGCTGCACCTTGAGCCGGCGGCTGTAGCGGGAGATCCGGGCCGTGCCCGGATCGATCACATACCGGATCCCCGGCACAGTCAGTGACGTCTCAGCCACGTTGGTGGCAAGCACGATCCGGCGTGTCACGTTCTGGTGCCCGGTCTGTCGGCCCCTGGCGCCCGGCGGCTCGAAGACCCGGTGCTGTTCGGCCGCCGACAACCGCCCGTACAACGGCAGGACCTCGGTGTCAGTGAACTTCAACGCGTGCAAGGCGTCGCGGGTGTCACGGATCTCCCGCTCACCGGAGAGGAACACCAGGATGTCGCCGGGACCCTCGCGGCGCAGTTCGGTCACGGCATCGCAGATCGCCTGGGTCTGATCGCGGTCGTCGGCGACCTCCGGACCGAAAGGGCGATAGCGGATCTCCACCGGGTAGGTGCGGCCGGACACCTCGATCACGGGTGCCGCGCCGAAGTGCCGGGAAAACCGCTCGGGATCGATCGTCGCCGAGGTGATGATCACCTTGAGGTCGGGGCGGCGGGGAAGCAACTGCTTGAGGTAACCCAACACGAAGTCGATGTTCAGCGAACGTTCGTGCGCCTCGTCGATGATCAGCGTGTCGTACTGCGCCAAGGACGGATCGGACTGGATCTCGGCCAGCAGGATGCCATCGGTCATGAGTTTGACCAGGGTGTCGTCTGACGCCTGATCGGTGAACCGCACCTTCCAGCCCACCGCAGCACCAACCGGAACGTCGAGCTCCACGGCGATGCGCTCGGCCACCGTGCGCGCCGCCAGCCTGCGCGGTTGGGTGTGTCCGATGGTGCCCCGGATGCCGCGGCCCAGCGCCAGGCAGATCTTGGGCAGTTGAGTGGTCTTCCCTGATCCGGTCTCCCCGGCGACCACCACCACCTGGTGGTCCCGGATCGCCGCGGCGATCTCGCTGATGTGCTGGCTGATCGGCAGGGCCGGTGGGTAGTGGATCCGCGGCACCGAAGCCTGCCGGCGGGCGATCCGCAGCTCGGCCAACGATTCGCCCACGAGCAGCGATCTCCTCCTCGAACCCCCCGCCATACCCTAGAGCACCAGTTACTGGCGAGTCACAAATTCGATACAGTGGTCATTGTGCAGCTGGCGTATGACCGGTTCGGCGCCGGAGCGCCGTTAGTTCTGCTACACGGGGCTGGGCACCGGCGGCAAGCGTGGCATCCCGTTCAGGAGCAGTTGGCCAGGCACCGCGAGGTAATCTCCCTGGATTTTCCGGGATTCGGCGAGTCACCCCCGCTCCCGGATCACCTGTCCTATGAGCTGGACACCGCGATAATCGTACTGAAGGAATTCTTCGCGGATCAGGGGCT
Organism: uncultured Pseudonocardiaceae bacterium; assembly: GCA_964250265.1. Classification (GTDB taxonomy): domain Bacteria; phylum Actinomycetota; class Actinomycetes; order Mycobacteriales; family Pseudonocardiaceae. Next base: position 23,561 of record CAXUFG010000031.1, read on the forward strand.
GGACCGGCCACACGTAGCGGGGAACTCAATGGGCGGTTTGGTCTCCCTGGTGCTGGCCCAGCGCGGGATGGTCAGCAGCGCGACCGTGCTGTCCCCGGCCGGGCTGTGGAGCCCGATGGGTCGGCGCGTGTCACTGAGCATGGTGCGCTCGGTGCGCTACGGCGCGCTGTACATGCCCCCGAAGGTTGCGGTCCGACTGTCCCGGACGGCGGCCGGGCGCACCCTGATGTGCGGCATCCTGTTCGGCCGCCCCGACCTGCTCGAGCCACAGGTGTTGCTCGAGGACATGCGCGCGATGAACGGCGCGGTGGGGTTCCGCCCCACCCTGGCCGCCGGCGACAAGATTATCTTCACCGGGCAGGTGCATGACGTGCCAGTGACCATCGCCTGGGGATCGCGGGACTTGCTCTTCCGGCGGCCCCGGGCCGCGTCGATCACCAGACTGATCCCGCATGCCCGGCTGCTGCGGCTACCCGGATGCGGGCACGTGCCGATGAACGACAACCCGGAGCTGGTAGCCCACGTCCTGCTCACCGGCAGCGACGCCGCTGCGTAGCCCGCAGCCGTTCAGCATGGACGTGCGCAATTGTTGAAGCGGCACGAGCAGACCGCGAGCGCGCTCTGCTTCGGTGAAAGATTGTTGGGGTCGAGAACCTCGTATCAGCGGGTATCGAGCACCAGATAGCCCTCGGCCACCCTGCCCTCCGCAAGACCTGCCGCCTTGGCCTGCATCGATCCCCAGGCCCGCATCCGCTCCTCCAGCGTTGTCATGTGTGCGGTCTGGCTGGTGTGTGCCCGCAAGGCCGCGATCTTGCGGTCGAAGGTGTCGGTGATGTCCACGTAATGGTCGGCCCGGTCATTCGCGCTCATCACCCAGACCTCGGGCACGGTGTGTGCGTCCAGTCCCTCCCCGGCGAGCAATTCAGGATGCGCGAACGCATTGCGGGCGTCGGGGTAGATCGCGCACAGCGCTGCCTCCCCGGCCGCCTGGTGGTCGGGGTGGCTGACATAGACGTTTCGCAGATCGCGATGTGGGGACTGGACCACGACGCGGTCCGGACGGATCCGGCGGATGGCGCGGGTGATGTCGCGCCGCAACTCGAAGCTGACGGTGAGCCGGCCGTCGGGGTAGCCGAGGAACTCGACGTCGGTGACGCCCAGCGTGGCGGCCGCCTTGCGCTGCTCGTCCTGCCGGATAGCGCCGATCGCCGAGCGGGCCACCTCGGGGTCGAAGCCGCCGGCGTCACCGTCGGTGATGATGCAATACGACACCTCGATGCCCGCGTCAGTCCAGGTCGCGATGGTGCCGGCCGATCCGAAGTCAACGTCGTCCGGATGTGCCATGACCAGCAGAACTCGTTGCACCGGCTGCGCCTGCGGGTCTGTCACGGCACTCTCCTCATGTTGGCGTCACCATCGACCAACGCCAACAATCACGGCAGCCTTCCCGCTTGACGACTTGCGTCCCGGAACAGACTTGAACCTGACGTAACGTGAGGACCTAGCGTCCACCGTGCCGCCGCACCCAGCGGGGTACGAGGAGAAGCGAGGACATGGAGTCCGACGTCGACGGAGCGACCTGGAAGGTGGGGCAGCTTGCCCGGCTGACCGGATTGACCGTGCGAACATTGCACCACTACGACCAGCTCGGATTGCTGCGCCCGTCCGCGCGGACGCCATCCGGGCACCGGCGCTACGCCGAGCGGGACGTCCAGCGGCTCTACCAGATCGTGACGTTGCGCGAGCTGGGCCTGCCGCTGGACGCAATCGGCGATCTCCTGACCGGCGAGCCGGATCTGGCTGGCCTGCTGCGCGATCACCTTGCCCGCATCGAGATGCAGCTGGCGGCAGTCCAGGCGCTGAGACGCCGGCTGGCCACCATGGTCGCCAGGGTGCAGATGGTCGGTCCGCCATCGTCCGCGGACCTCCTCGCTCTCATGGAAGAGGTGATGACGATGGACGAGATCATGAAGCGCTACTTCACCGAGGAGCAGCTAGCCGCCCTGACCCAGCGGTGGGAGCAACACGGAGAGCAGGCCACCGCAACCGTGCAGGCCGAATGGCCACAGCTCATCGCCCAGGTCCAAGCCGAGCTGGAGGGCGGCACAGATCCTGCTACGCCGAAGGTGCAGGCGTTGGCGCGGCGATGGATGGAGTTGCTGGAGTTCTATCACGGCGGCGACGCCGGCCTTCGGGACTCGATGTACCGCATGTACGCCGAGAACAGCGCGATGATCCAACAACAGAACGGCGGCCCATCACCAGAGCAGATCGATTACATCCGCCGAGCCAACGCAGCATCATCCTGAGCGGTGTTCGAGCCGCTGCCTGCTACAGCCCGGGCAGCGGCTCGTCTTTCCACAGGTTGCGATGTAATCAGCTGTGCCCGGTTATGGGGACCACAGTCGGTCAAGGGGCAGTACGTACAGTCGATCGTCGACATGTGCGCCAAGCTCACCGAGAAAGAGCAGGACGCCGCAGGCGAAGGCATCGCCCAGCTTGTCCCGCAGTCGAATGAGGCCGCGCAAGTCGTCGGGTCGGTACGTTGCCCCGGCCTTGATCTCGATCGCGAAACACCGACCGTCGTGATGCTCGATAACGAGGTCCACTTCGTGCCCGTCGAAGGTGCGGTAATGCCCGCAGCGCAGGGACTCGTCGACCCAACTGGTCTGCTTGAGCAACTCGTTGATCGCAAACGTTTCGAGCAGGTGCCCGAACTCGATCATGGCCACGGGCGCGCGCCGGGAGATGGTGCGCTCGGTGAGACCAAGAAGCCAGCCACCTAGCCCGGAGTCTACGAGGTGGATCTTCGGCAGCTTGTTCACCCGCGCCCCGAGCGTCACACCCCACGCGGGTATGCGATGGATGAGGAACACCGCTTCAAGCAGGCGCAGATAGTCTTCGCCGAGAGCTGGCTTGATCCCGATACCTCGCGCGGCATGGGCGATGTTGAGGATCTGCCCGGTCTGTGCAGCGATCGTCCGGAGGAACTCCGGCAGGACGACACTCTGGTGGATGTTCCGGATATCGAGAACGTCTCGTTCGATGACGAGGTTGAGGTAGTCCTCGTACCACCGTGCGCGTGGACGTCCGGGGCGTCGGCGCAAGGCCGCTGGGAGGCCGCCAGCCAAGACGCGTTCGACATACTGATCTCGGGTGGTCGGCGAGCGAGTGCTCGGCACAGCGGGCGAGTCGTTGGCGAGCAAGGTGGTGAGGAAGGTCTCGGTGGTGTCGGCGATCTCCCCCTGGGACAGCGGCCAGACGGTCACGATATGGACTCGACCCGTCAGCGACTGTGCCGTCTGGGGCAGTGTCGAGTACCGGGTCGAGCCGGTCAGCAAGAACCGGCCAGGTCGAGTGTCGCGGTTCAACTCAGCCTTGATCGCGTCGAGTATGTCCGGCACGTGCTGGAATTCGTCGATCATGACTGGGCCCGGGCCGGCGACAAAGAGTGCCAGGTCCTGAGCGACGAGCCGCCTGGTCGTCGTGTCGTCGAGGTCGATGACGTCCGCGCTGCGATCGTATGCCAGGCGCCGAAGGAGGGTGCTCTTGCCGACGGTTCGCGGGCCGGTGAGCACGATGACTGGCTCGTCCATCATGAGTCCTCGTACCACCGACTCCAACCGACGGGGCTTGATTGCATCGAGCACGGCGCTCATGCCTTCGAGGATACTCTCGTTCCGTGATCCGAGGGCAAATAAAGTCGCGATCGGAAGGCTGTTTAGGCCGTAGGTCGAGCTCACTTCCGGTCGCAGCCTGGGTATCCGAGGATCGCATCGCTGCTGAACCGCACGGAGGTCCCCGGCGACATCGCCGCACCGTCGAAGATTTGGACGTCGCGGACAGTCGTAGTCCTCGTCGCGCCGTACCTCTGTGGTGGTCATGATCGCCTCCTTCCGTCCAGCGCAACGGCAGAAATGACGCTGCGTTAAGGTCAAGCTCGCCGCCGTCTGCCAGATCTGGACTCCGAATCAGGCGTCCTGCCATGCCCTCGGCCAGCTGTACGTCGACGACGACGCTGAGCGTCAACGGCTCGCTGCGCAGCACCCGGAACTCCCGTGGTTCATGCGCGATGCGATCACCGCGTACGCCACCCAGCGGCTGTAGTTCGCTGTTACAGCCCGGGCAGCGGCTCGTCTTTCCATAGGTTCCGCAGCTGGGATGCGAAATCGTTGAGATCGTAAGACGAGCAGCCGGCCCCGCCGTAACCGATGTAGTTACCGTTGGCATCCCGCCGGCCGCCATTCATCACGGCACCAAGGCCGTGATGGGCGATCATGCTACGGATTCCGGCGGTGATATTGGCCACCGGGTCAGTGATCGAACGGCCGGCCAGACTGGGCAGCACGCAGGCTCTGAAGGTGCTGGGGATGGTCTGCATGAGGCCCTGCGACGGAATACCCGCCCTGGCGTTGCTGTCCCAGTTGTTGATCGCGGCGGGGTTGCCACCGGATTCATGCATGATGATCGTCTTGACCCCGTTCGCCAGGGCCTGGGGCAGTCCCATCAGCCCGAGTGCCTTGGCGATCCAGCCGTCCAGGCTGTGGTTGTTCCCCGCTTGGTAAGGCTGCCCGAGGCGGGTCCGCAGGGCCTCCTGGTATGCCGCCGCCGCCCGATCAGCCCGCTCGACGGCGCGGCGCAGGGCGGGCAGCTCAGTGACGGCGCCACGAGCGAGGTTGAGCTGCATAACCTCTGGTTCCAGCGACGGGCCCGTCAGCGCGGCCGGCGCGATATCAGCGACCTGCTCGGTCGCCGTCGATGTGGTGGTTTGCATCGAATGACCGGCCACAGCCAGGGCGCCAGCGGCAACGGCTGCCGTCACGGCCCGACCGCGCAACACCGGCCCTGGCCGAGGCATGCGATGCGCGCCGCGCGATCCGGGCTCGGGGGGATGCGGGGGGACGAAATCGGGATGCGGCCGGCTACCGCGGGGGGAGCGGTGACGCGCCAACTGTCAGTCCCTTTCACGCCGGGGACCTGGTGCGTGGGCGGGTAGAGCAGCCATTCCAGTTCGGGGGCACTGGAACGACACCCCGGCTCGCGGCCAGATCGTGATCTGTGACGGGCGGAAGGTAACGGTAAGGCCACGGCTACGGCAAACCCGGTAAACGCATAGGCGTGTCGCCTGCGCCAAGTGCAAAGACCAGCGCGACGAGCGGTCGGCAACTGATCCGCTGAGCGGTCACAATGCCGCGCTTGCTTGCGACGAGCGGTGGCGATCCCTAGCGGGTTAAAGAGTGCGGCGTGGTGGCGGTACGGCGGTATATGTACAGTGCCCATACCACCAAGGGAATCTGCAGTGGCAGCCGCCCGTAGGCTAGCGCGCGCATCCACACCGGACGGTCCGACCAGTCGATCGCCATCTTCACGTTGGCCGGGAATACCGCGACGAACAGCAGCGCGGCGAGCAATGCACCCAGCCGCCGGGTTCGGGGAATCGCGATCAGCACCGCGATCAGCAGCTCGGCCGCTCCGGAGAGGTGGGTCCAGGTGCGGGGGGCGCCCGGCAGCTGGGTGGGGACGATCCCGTCGAATTGCGCGGGTGCCGCGAAATGCAGTACTCCGCTGCTGGTGAGCAGGGCGACCAGCCCAGCCGCTGCGGTGGGCCGGCGGATGCTCATGGAAGAGATCCTCGCACGCCGAGCCACACGGTCAGCCGCGCAGCAGGTTTACCTCACGTACCGCGCCGGTGGAGGCGGAGGTCGCCATTGCCGCGTAGGCCCGCAGCGCAGCGCTCACCGGCCGCTCCCGGTCTCGGGCGGTGAAGGTGCCGTGCTCGGCCAGGTGCCGCTCACGGCGGGCTCGCAGCTCGTCGGGATCGACGTCCAGGGTGATGCTGCGCGCCGGGATGTCGATGGTCAGCTGGTCGCCGTCCCGCACCAGGGCGACCGCCCCGCCGGCAGCCGCCTCCGGCGAGACATGGCCCACCGATAGGCCGGAAGTGCCGCCGGAAAACCGCCCATCGGTGATCAGCGCGCACCGCTTGCCCAGGCCCCGGCCCTTGAGGAAGGCCGTCGGGTAGAGCATCTCCTGCATGCCAGGCCCGCCACGCGGCCCCTCGTACCGCACCACCACCACGTCACCGGCGACCACGCGGCCATTCAGGATCGCCTCAACCGTGGCGTCCTGGCTCTCGAAGACCTTCGCCGGACCGGAGAACCGCCATAGATCCTCATCCACGCCGGCGGTCTTGACGATGCAGCCCTCCGGCGCCAGGTTGCCCCACAGCACCGCCAGCCCGCCATCGGCCGTATAGGCATGCGGGACGTCGCGGATGCAGCCACGCTCGGCGTCCAGATCCAGGCTCTCCCACCGGTTGGCGGTGCTGAACGGCTCGGTGGTGCGAACCCCGCCGGGTGCGGCATGGAATAGCTCCACGGCCTCCGGAAACGCAGCGCCGCCGCGGACATCCCACCGACGCAGGTGCTCAACCAGCGACGGGCTGTGCACGCTGTGCACTTCGCGGTTGAGCAGGCCGCCCCGGTCCAGCTCGCCGAGGATCGCCGGGATACCGCCCGCCCGGTGCACGTCCTCCATGTAGTAATCCCCGTTGGGGGCCACCTTGGCCACGCAGGGAACCCGGCGAGAGATCTCGTCGATCTCTTTGAGTCCGAATCCCACTCCGGCCTCCTGGGCCGCGGCGAGCAGGTGCAGCACCGTGTTGGTGGACCCGCCCATCGCCACGTCCA
>CAXUFG010000032.1:0-30053 GCA_964250265.1 uncultured Pseudonocardiaceae bacterium
TGGTCAGGTGTGGCGCCCCCGGCAGGATTCGAACCTGCGCTCCCGCCTCCGGAGGCCGGGTTCCGGCATCTACTGTGGCGTCTCTGGTGTGCTACCAGGGCTTTCGCAGAGTCCTCAGAGTCCACGGTGGCTACCGTGTCCTGTGGTTGAGTCCATGATTGATTCCACGCGCTACCTCAACGCGGCTGTCGGTGCCGATCTGATCATGGCGGTGATGGTGCGCGTGAAGGTGGCAACGCCAGCATGCGGGGTCCTCGGCGCAGCGCCATGACGATCTCCTCTGGTGTAGTAGACTTGTAGTTGTGTCGGCCGTTGAGTGGCCTACGGCGCGCAGCACATGTGGGACAACCACAAAGTGGAGTGTTTCCGATTTTATTGACACCGGTTTAGGCTGCCAGATCGGTTAGTTTCCTGTATCCTAGTTCGTATTCCAGTGGTGTCAAGTAGTTGAGGGTGGAGTGTCGTCGTCGGCGGTTGTAGTAGCCTTCGATCCACAGGAAGGTATGCTGACGGACCTCGGTCAGGTCGTTCCACGGGCGAGTGTGGATGAGCTCTTTCTTGTAGGTCGCGAAGAATGATTCGGAGACGGCATTATCGTAACAGGTGGCGCGTCGTCCCATGGAGCGGCGCACGCCGTTGGCGGCGCAGAAGTCAGCGAATTCTTTCGAGGTGTACTGGCAGCCGCGGTCACTGTGAAAGATCACCCCTTTCGGGGGTTTGCGGGTGAGCAACGCGGCAGCGAGAGCCTCGATGATCAGACTGGTCCGCAGGTGGTCGGCGACGGCGTAACCGACCACTTTGCGGGAATACAGGTCAATCACGGTCGCGGTGTAAACCCAGCCATCGACGGTCCGCACATAGGTGATGTCACCGCACCAGCGAGTGTCGGGTGCCGCGGCGGTGAAGTCCTGTCCGATCAAGTCGGGAGCATCAACAGGCTGTTGAGCGGCGATGGTGGTCTTGCGCCAGGCTCGGGGATGCCGTCCGCGCAGACCGGCGGCGCGCATCAGCCGCCAGACCCGCTTCGCGGAGACCCGGACCCCGCGTGCGGCGAGCTCGGCCCAGACCCGGCGCACGCCGGGATTCCCGTCCAGCTCGCTGTGGATCTCCCGGATCGCCTCGGTGAGCTCGGCGTCGGTGCGCTCCCGGGCACACGGCCCCGCCGAGCGCCACCGATAGTAGCCCTGGCGGGTTACTCCGAGCTGGTCGCACATCAAGGTGACCGGATACTTTTTTTCGTCAGCCCAGTCCGCGATCGCCGCGTATTTCACGGCTGTTCCTTCGCGAACCAGGCCGCTACTTTTTTCGCGTTATGCCGACGTCGGCATAACGCGAATTATGTCGATGTTCGAGTTATGCCGATGTCTGCGTGACGTCCCTGGTCAGGGCGGTGGCCGGTCGGGATAGTTCGGCATAATTTGGTCGGGTTGGTCGATGCTGGTCCTTCCGAACCGATGGAAGGACAGTGGTCATGGACGATTTGTGCGCTGCAGGTAGTAGTGGTCTGCCTGGTGAGCTCGGCGATCTGTTGGACGACTTCACCGGCTATCTGCGTCGTGAGCGTTCGCTGGCGTCAACGACGGTGGAGAACTACCTAAACCAGGTTCGCCCCTTCGTGGTCTGGTACTCCCAACGTCGTCAGGTCCCCCTGGTGGGGTTGACGATTCGTGATGTGAACGGGTTCTTGGTGTGGCGTTCGGGTACCTGTTCGGCCGGCTCGCTGACAGTCGCAGCGACGGCGTTGCGGGCGTTTGTGCGGTGGATGTTCCTCGACGAGCGCCTGGACCGGCAGTTGGCCGAGGGGATCGGGCCGGTGCGTTATCCCGCGCTGGCAGGCGTGCCGAAAGCCCTGTCCGCGGCGGACTTGGCATCGATGCTGGCGGTAGACATGTCGGCCCGGGACCGGGCTGTGGTGTTGTTGTTGGCCCGTTTGGGGCTGCGCTCCCAAGAGGCCGCCGGGCTGCTGCTTGATGATGTGGACTGGCGTACCGGCACGGTGCGTGTCACCGGCAAGGGCGACGATCATCAGCTCATGCCGCTGCCCGCCGAGGTCGGCGAAGCCTTGGCGACTTATCTACGCGACCAGCGCTGCGCAGGCTCGGTCTACCGGCAGGTGTTTTTGGGTGTGACAGCGCCGTATCGGCCGTTGCACCGCTGCGGTGTTTCCTGCGTGGTGACCCGGCTGGCGCGGCGGGCCGGTATCGACGGGCGGGTTGGTGCTCATCGGCTTCGCCATGGCGCTGCGACGGCGGTGTTGGCTGGTGGTGGCACCCTGGCCGAGGCCGGTCAGCTGCTACGCCACCGCTCTAGCGGCGCGAGCGCGATCTACGCCAAGGTCGACAACGCCGCCCTCGCCCAGCTCGTACGGCCCTGGCCGGCGACGACGGCGCAGGCCATCTGATGGGGATCGATTTGCGGGCTAGCGCCGGGGAGTACCTGGCGTGGCGCCGCGCGATGGGCTACCAGCTTGGCCGCCATGACGGTTTGATCGGTCAGTTCCTGGACTACCTCGAAAACCGGCGCGTGACCAGGATCAGCGTTGAGGATGCGCTGGTGTGGGCATGTCTCCCGCGCGGCGCGCGACCCCGCTGGCACAGCGCGAGGCTCGCCACCATCCGGGGTTTCGCCGTCCACGTCCACGCCCACGCCGCCGAGGCCGCCGAGCTGATCCCCGCTGGTCTGTTGCCCAGCCGGGTCGACCACGCCGTTCCCTACCTTTACACCCCCGCCCAGCTCACCGGCTTGATCAATCACACCCATACGCTGGCACCGGCCGTGCGAGGGCTCACGCTGGCGACGGTCGTAGGGCTGATGGCGGCCACCGGGATGCGCATCGGTGAGGCCCTCGCCCTGGACACCACCAGCCTCGATCTTGGCAGGGGCACGATCATGGTGACCGGCAAGTACGGCAACAGACGCCGGCTGCCGGTGCACTGCTCGACCATGGCGGCCTTAACCGGCTATCTGCGGACCAGTCGGGACTTGGTCGGCTCGCCCCACGATCAGGCGTTGTTCGTGACCGTCAACGCCACCCGGCCACACGCCGGCAACGTCGAACGAGCCTTCCGGGCCCTAACCAGGGCATGCCGACTTCCGGCGGGAACAGCCAACAACGAGCCCCGGCTGCACGATTTGAGACATTCCTTCGCCGTGAACACGCTCATCGAAGCCCACCGCGCCGGTGTCGACGTCGACGCACGGATCGCTGCGCTGGCGACGTATCTAGGTCACACCAGCCCGACCAGCACCTACTGGTACCTCACCGCCAGCCCTGAACTCCTCGACCTGGTCAACGACCGGGTCGAAGCCCACCGCCAAGGACGCCCCTCATGAGCAGGTTCACCGCGACCCTGCAAGCGTTCTTCACGACGTATCTGACCGGGCAGAAGGCCGCCAGCCCGCACACCATCAGCGCCTACCGCGACACCTGGCGGATGCTGCTCACCTACCTCCACGACACGACCGGCACCAGACCCGCCGACATCAAGGTCACCGACCTCAACGTCGACGCCATCACCGGGTTCTTGCAGTATCTGCAAACCCAGCGACGCAACAGCGCCCGGACCCGCAACGCCAGACTCGCAGCGATCCACTCCTTGTTCTCCTACGCCGCTTACCACCACCCCGAGCACCTCGACCTCATCGCCCGAGTGCTGGCCATCCAGACCAAGAACACGCGCACCACGATCTTGACCTATCTCACCGATCCCGAGGTCGAAACCCTCCTCAACGCGCCCGACCAGGCAACGCCGACCGGCCGTCGCGATCACGCCATCCTGCTGACGTTGATCACCACTGGCCTGCGTGTCGGTGAGCTAATCGCCCTAACACATCAAGATCTTCACCTCGCCAAACCGGCGCACCTAAGCGTTCACGGGAAGGGTCGTAAAGACCGGATCACCCCACTGAACCCCACCACCGCCGTCACGCTGCGCCGATGGACCGCAGAAAACACCGCGCGCCACCAGCACAGTCCGGTCTTCACCGCCCAAGGCCACACCACACCGATCAGCACCGACGCGATCGCGGCCAGAATCCGGGTTCACACCAACACGGCAGCCATGACATGCCCGAGCCTGGCCAGCAAGAATGTCACCCCGCACACACTGCGGCATACGACCGCGATGCGCATGCTCGACGCCGGGATCGACATCACCACCATCGCCCTCTGGCTCGGCCACGAATCCACCGAGTCCACCCAGCCCTACCTCCACGCCGACCTTGGCATGAAACAACGAGCCCTCAACCGACTCGCTCCGCCAGCCGCACCCACGACACGACGGTACAAGCCCGATGACCAACTGCTCACATTCCTGGAGGCCCTCTGATTATGCCGAACTATCCCGACCGGCCACCGCCCTGACCAGGGACGTCACGCAGACATCGGCATAACTCGAACATCGACATAATTCGCGAAATCACGCTCCATTCTCAAGGTCGTGTTCTCCTTGCGGAGTCGTTCCAACTCGTCTCGTTCGGTCTCGGACAATTCCTTGTCCTGACCCGAGTCGCCCCCTCTGGCTTTGCTCACCCACTTGCCTAACGTTATCTCGTGGACGCCGATACTTTTCGCGACATCGCGAATCGTCCGGCCTGAATGGAGCACGAGGCTAACGGCTTGGTCCTGATATTCCTGGGTGAAGCGTCGGCGTGTCGCCAAGACGGTTCCCTCCGCCTGCTCTCAGCGGCGGCCTGACCGACTGTCTACAAGATCGGGAACGGTCCAAAGTGGCCGCCGCAGAGGCTGATGAGGCGGCGGTGACATTGATGCTGTTTGGTTTGATCCAGGCCCATCTAGCCGATCAACCCGCCGTGTTCGAGTGATCGGTTATAGCCACAGCGGTCGGGCGATCTTGACCGTCATCTTGGTCCACCGGGATGGAGGCACCTACTACGGCGCGAATGGGTGGGAGTCCAGTCCGGCGGACTAGCGGCGTTATCGTGAGGCGCAGTGATGGACGCGAAGCAGGAAGTCGAGAGAGCGCGGGCTGAGTCCGAAGCGACTCGGGAAGAGCCGTTGCCAGAGCATGTCAGGGGTGAGCGGCGTGGCCGTTCGGTGGTGCAGTCGGTGCGACTGCCGGCCGAGGCGTTCGCCGCGATTGAGGAGGTCGCGGCGAACGCAGGGGTGCCGATGGGTGCCCTGATTCGGGGATGGGTGCTGCAGGGATTGGCCAGCGAGCAGGGCATGTCCCTGCAGGACGGGATCGAGCGCCTCGCTGCGGACGCTGACCGCCTCCGGCGGCTGGCTGCCGCCAGCGAGGTCGCCTAACCAAGTGGATTCCATTGAGTCGTCGCAACACCGGAGGCATTCGGGGGTTGCGATGGTTGGTGGTCGGCCGGGTCCGGCGCCGCAGACGACCAAGCGTGAGTGGTTCGCGCGGTTGATCGCGCAGGGTGTCCCCAGCGCGGAGGGGTGCCGGATCGTGGGTGTGAACCCTCGAACGGGGAAACGGTGACGACACGGGCGCACAATCACCAGCAGCAGCGGCCGTCGGTTGCACTATCTGCCGGTGATCAGTTCGCGGAAGCGGAAAATCTCGTCGTGGTACTTGTCCGAAGAGGAGCATGTGCTGATCGCAGATCTGCAGCGGCAGGGGCTTGTGGTGCGGCCATCGCGACCAGCTGGGTCGCAGCCCGGCGATGACCACACTCACGGCCTGCGCGCCGACGAGCTCAACACCTCGCCTTGGCCATCGAAGACCAGCTCGAGGCGCTATTCGACCCAGGCCGGGAAGCGACGGCAAAATCGACCTATATGCGGTCACAGCCAGCACTGTCCGAGATGCACCAGAGCGTCGCGGCGGACGAGCTTGTCAAGCTGATCGTCGTCGAATGGTGGCTCTTGCCTGTAGATGTAAGGGCGGTAGTTAGCACGGGGCCAATAGGCCGAACGGGTAGCCGTCCGTCTGGTCCATTGTCGTTCAGCGCTGGGTTATTGACGAGCGCGCGGTAATCGCGCCATGATCAGCTTTGCCGATCGGCCGGGGCGACCCGGGGAAGGTACCCGTGACGTCGCTATTGTCGATCGATCTAAGGAGCGATATGGGAATTGGCATTGTCGAGCCTAACCCTGAGGATCCATCGAGGCGTCGGAGTCGGGGTGCGCCCCGTGTTGAGGCGTTGGTCTCATACGGAACTTGACAGCGAGGCCGGCCGACCAGCTCGAGGAGATTCTCCAGTACCTACCGATCGCTACTCAAGACGTGATGTCGTGACTCGAACGACCACAGCGTCTGGGCGAGAGATCGACGGGATTCCCCGCCGAGTCGCAGCAAGCAGGCGGCGGTTTAGCCGGACCTGCCGAAATCGACCCGGATGACACGCCGTCCGACCCCGAACGACCGGCCAATTGTTCTGAACTACTACGTCCATAGGCCCAACGGCCGACAGCGGAGCGTGACGGAAGTTTATATCGCTCGACGAGATGGCTTGGTGGCCTGGGAGGAGCCAATGAAGCGTTTGGATTTGCACCAGTACCCAGTTATTGCAATAGTGACTCGTGTAGCTAAGGAGAACCCTAATGTTGTTCCCCAACCCGTTCCCGGACCTACTTTCGCCAGACCTAGTGATGGCTGCCGCATTGACAGCAGCGCAGGCGCTGACGGCCGTCACGTTTCCGGCGGCGGGTGTGCATCTGAACGCGTCCATTTCGATAGCGGCAGTGATCGACCCGACGAGCACGTCGCCGTCGTTCGCCTATGCCGGGCTTCCGCGACACCGAGATGCACTTCTCGGCCAGCCTGCTGAAGGTCGCGGCCATGCTTGCCGCCTTCGAACTGCGGCAGAGTGCGTCTGACTTCGCGATCACCGAGGGTGACTGCACCGCGAACGTCGTCTTCGACGATTTGAAGACCGCATTCGACCGGGACATCGACAACGCCGCGCCACGGTTCCTGACCGAACCCGGCATCATCGAGAACATGCGCGTGCCCAAGTACCCGACGATCTTCGGGCCGCCGCAGGGTCTTGCGAGCGGCGGATGTCTGATGTCTTTCAGTCCTACTTACACGACAAATGTGCGTGGCATGATCGTACCCAGCAATAACGCCCAGGCCTCGGCATCCATCCAGGCGCTCGGGTACAGCTGGATCAACGGAATTCTGGCCAAGGTAGGGCTCTTCAACCAGAACACGAATCGGGGAATCTGGTTGGCAGGGACGTTCAGCACTGCTTTCCCCGCCGTCCGGGTGCCGTCCATCAATGATGGACTCTCCGCGCAGGCCACCACTACTATCGACATGGCGAGGCTGTTCGCGCTACTCATCGAAGGCATTACGCTGGACTCACGCAGCATCGACGGCATCGCCTCGGACATGCGCGACCTACTCTCCGACGCCCAGTCTGTGGGTGACTCCTCTTTCATGACGACTGGCGCACGGCCAGGTATCAACGGCCTCGGTCCGGGCTTCACGATTACCCACTGCAAGATCGGGTTAGGTGATCTGAAGGCGGGCGGCGAAGTCGCTTCCGAGGCAACCATCCTCACCCACGATGACACCGGCCAACAGTTCATCGTTGTTTGGCAGAACGTGCCAAACTTGAACGACCGGCACAACGCGATATCGTTCATGGTGCGCCGGACGATTCTTAACTTCCTCAGCATCCCCTGATGTGATCCGACATCCGGAGCTGCAAGGATATCAGTCTTGGGTCTTTGCGGATGACGCCGTGGCCTGTCGAGATGGCGACTCTGGGTTGTTCAACAGCCAACAGTCAACGTGCAGGGCTGGATCAACTGCTAGGGACACTTCCACAGTCGATGTTGTAGCCACCCCTGCATCATCTCAATCGAGACACGATGCGTCGGGTCTGTCGGAAGTAGAAACGATTGAATCGTCGTGAGAGGAAAGCCATGCACTGGTTAACCGACGTGGCCAGACAGGCACCAGGGTTGTTCGCGCACTGGCGCTTCGGGTGCCTAACGGCTTGGGACTTGGACACACGGATCGGTTCGTTACTGAAAATGGTCAGCTGCGACGGTGGCGCGGTGTGCACGGGTGACCTCTATGAGGCGTTCGTCCTCAGCAGCGCCGCGGCTTCTTCAGCGCTCGGCGGGTCAGGCTCAGTCCGCGTCGGTGAAGACCGTTTCAGCCACCGCGGCCGTATTCACGCCCGGGTGCTGCCAACGCACGGCGCGTTCGAGCGCGCCACGGTCGAGGAGGTCGAGCCGCTGCTCGGTCTGGTCGCCGTGCTGTTCGCCCGCGACCTCGCCCCTCGGCGAGCTCGACGAGTACGCCAAGCACGCCCGCGCCGCCGGAGCTGGCTGAGACCAGATCGGGGAGCAGCTCGGCACCCGAGGCAGCAGCGACTACGATCGCGCCGAGGCGGCATTTCGGCACTTCGCCGAGGACGAACCGATCCCCGACCCCGACAGCGGCGGCCTCGACCGGTGGTTGGGGCTCCACATTCCGCACATGTCGTGGCGGTGCACCGCCGGCCAGAAGGCGATCACGGACCGAGGCCCGTTCCAATCCCACCCCGACGACAACGAACGCGGTCACGCCCAGGCCTGCACCCGACACACCGCGGCGCTGGTGGTCTGGCGGCGCGAGCAGGACCGATGACCGGCCGCCGCCCGGTTGCCAGCCATAGCGATGGTGCCGGGCCGACCAGACGAGAACGAGCGGCATGATCGGCCGCACCTACCTCGATTATTGAAGCGACAGAGCGGCGCGGTGAGTGCCACAATCATACTTAGCCCTCGATCTCCGAACGAAATCGACCGCGCCGCGGCCGGTGGGGGTGGTCGGAGGTGTAGCTGTGGCTGGCGTCGTGCTGATACGGGCAGACGATCATCTAATCCTCGGAGTGCGGTGGTCGGGGTTCACGGTGTCCGGGACGGGCGCGACGGCACGCCTCACCGCGGGTGCGCAAGCGCGGATTCTGATCCTGCTGCCGCCTCAGCATGTCGGGGAGGAAACCTCGCACCCAGGGTCCGACGCTCCGTTGCAGCTGTCCGCCGGCGGTGGGGGCGTATCCGTGCCGGTGTGGCGCGGCGTTCTGTCGGCCCCTACTCGATTGGCGTTCGCGGTATCGGCAGGCACGCAAATCCCGCTGACCTCCGAGGGTGTGCTCGCCGCGGTCATGAACAATCCGCTGCTTGCTTCGGTGGGTGTTCCCGGACCGGACGACCACCACGACACGGGTCCGCAGGCCGGGATGACGTCGGATTTCCTGACCGCTATCGAGCTGCCGTGGCGGCTGGTGATCGCGCCGCGCGGACGATCGGCCGCCGGGAAGGTGGTCTGCCGGCATCCGACCCGGGCGGTGCCCGCTGACTCCAGCGGGCTGTGGCGGACACGGCTGGTCGACCCGGCCTCCGCCGGGGACGCGACACTGCTGGATGCCGACCTCACAGTGCAGGTTGTCGACCAGACAACAGCAGGTGCGGCCGATCCAGCGTTCGGGCTGAACAACTCGATTCCGCTCGCGCATGCCGAGCGTTTGCTGCTATTCACCGCAACCAGCACTCAGCCCGCCCGTGTCAGCCGGCTGGAGTTGAGCGCGCTCGGCGGCACACTTGACGCTGTCGGAGTGTTCCCCAACTTCGAATGGGAGCACCGCGCGGTGCTCGGCCGCGACATGCACGTGCGCACGCTGGACAAAGGGGTGATGTATCCGCTGGGGCATCGAGCCGAGTACTTGCAGATCGCCGAACGGATTTACGACCCGGCGGCCAGCGGCGCGGCGGTGCTGCGCTTTGTGCATGTGCTCACCATCGTCGAACCCGTCCGTCACGCACCGGGCGACGGACCGATCCGGCGCGCCTTTCCTCTAGGAGATGTCGAGATCACGCGCACCGTGTTCACCGATGTGGCCCCTCGTTGGCAGACCACAACGTTGCCCGGCGTGGGGGCCGTGGACACTCACTTCTGGCCGACCACCCTCGCCGGTGTGAAAGTGCAGTTCCCCGTTGCCTGCACCACGAGCACCGGCGTGGTGCACCTTGACCTCCCCATGCTGTTCGTGGCCGACCTGCGACCCACTACCGAGTCACTGACCAGCCCGGTCCTCGCACAACGGCTGGCCGCCGACTACGGCACCACCGAGATCCGGATCCGCCCTACCAATATCGACCTCGTCAGAGCCGTCACCGACTCGCGAGCGAGCGGGGATGTGCACGAAGTGCGTTCGCTTACCATCGCCGGCGTCACCGAAGGACTCAACCTCGCCGACGGCTATCGATCCAAACTCACCGAACTCGAAGTTGCGCTACCCGCGTTACGGGCCCTACGCGGTGACGATCCGCGAACGAAGGTGGCCTTCGCAGAAAAGTACCTCCAAAACGGTGCCGCCGAGGACGTGCTGCTTAACATGCTGCCCAACCAGGAAATTCCTATCGACTTCACCAAGGCGGCAGATCGCTCCGGCGGACTGGTCGCACCCCAATACGTCACAAACGCCATCTCGCGCACTTTGGGTCCGATCGACCGGTTCTCGCTACCAGATCCGACCACCGGGTTCATCGACCCTAAAAGCCTGTTCCGCACCGATGAGGCGTCACTGCTTGGATTTCCGTTGCGCTCGCTGCTGACAGAGGTGAAGTTGCCGCCGGAGATTACTTCCATCCCGATACCGGGGTCGGCGCCCGAGGTCCGGATGCGGTGGCAGGACATAAAACTCAAGTCGGTCGGCCCGTTCATCGCCAAACCCACCACCAAGCTTCTTCTCACGGTCACCACCGCACCCAACCGGGCTGACACCGAGTGTGTTCTTAGCGATTTCGCGCTGGAACTGCCGCCCGGCCCCAAACGGGTGCTGCGGCTGTCGTTCTCGTCGATGAAATTCACCCAACACGATGGGAAGTCACCTCGGCTTGATGTCGAGGGCGTCAATGCACAATTCCTCGGCGATCTCAAGCTGCTGAAAAAGCTGCAGGACGCCGTCCGATTGGGTGACGCCGACAAACTGATCGACGTCAAACCTACCGGCATCGCGGTGCGCTACTCGCTGCCGATACCGTCGATCGCGTCGGGCGCATTCGTGATGCGCAACATGGCGTTCACCTCTCGGATCGAGGTGCCGTTCGACGGCGAGCCGGTGTCGGTTTCGCTCGCGTTCGCCAGCCGCGCGAATCCCTTCCAGGTGGCCGTGGTGATGTTCGGCGGCAGCGGCTACATCGAGCTCGAACTCGACCGAGACGGTCTGAAGCGGTTTGAGGCGTCCCTCGACTTCGGTGCGTTTGTCGCGGTCGACTTCGTGGTTGCCTCGGCTGAAGTGCACGCACTCGGCGGCGTCCGATTCGTGCTCGAAAGAAGCGGCGCTGTCACAGTCACCGGGTATCTGCGCATCGGTGGCTGCGTGGAAGTGCTCGGACTGATCTCGGTGTCGATCGAACTGTGCCTGGCACTGGCCTACCGGTCGCAACAAAACGCGCTAGTTGGCCGCGCAACCCTGGTGATCGAGATCGATCTGACCCTGTGGTCGGACAGCGTTGAGCTCGACTCCGGCGAATGGGTACTGGCCGGCGGCGACGATCAGCACCGCCCCCTGGCCGCCGCAGACGCCGCCTGCCCAGAGCGTGACGGGTTCTCGCTGTGGCAGATTTACCGGGCCGCATTCGCCGACGAGGACGCGCGCTCCCTGGCGATAGCCCGCGCGTTGCAATATCCGACGCCAGCCAGCGACGACGATGGGGTGCTGCTGCAATGATCGCGGCCGTATCGGGTGAGAGGGTAGCCGTGCTCGTTTGTCCGGAACGCAATTGTGGTGCGATTCAAATTGGGCATGCCGTCCGGATGGTCACTGACACAATGCAAAACAGATTCGCCGCCGCACACGAGATGAGGCATCGATGAGCGAGCTGTTATGGGTGGCCGTTCCCAACGGACTGCGGTCACCGTCGGAGGCATCGATCCGGGTCCTGGTCGTGCCCCGCCTCGCCGCGGGCACTATCCGCGACATCGGTTTAGGTGACTGGCCCGCCACGCTCGCCGAGGAGGTCACATTCAAGATGCGGACCAGAACATCGGTTGGCGACCGGTTCGCCACCCACCGACCACGATACGTGGCGCGCGCCCGATCCGACGTTTGGGCCGGCTTCTTCAGCGGCGACGCCGGCTTAACCAAAGAGTACGAACCCAAATCCCATCCCATTCCGGCCGTGGCGCCCTCCTACCAGGACGCCAGAACGGTCGCTCACACGTACCGCACCGTCACCAGAGTGGCAGCCGACCCCGCCAACGACGCCGATTCAGCGATCCGGTCAGCACTCACCGCGTTGGCGGCGCCCGAACCAGATCAGCCACCAACGGACACCGAACCGCCAGCGTTCACCACTCCCGATTTCCATGCCACCGTGTCAACCCTGCGCGAACACCCCACCGTCCTCCTCGACCTCGGACTGGTGTTCGAACTGATCGTCGACGTCGCCGACCTGAACCTCGGCACGGCGGCCGCGGGCCGGCAACTGTCTATTCAATGCATCGACCCGCCGCTTCTGCGACCGTACGTCACCTCACCGTGGACCCGATATGACATCACCGGCACGGATTTTCGGCCCGCGCCCGCGCCCGGGTCCGACTCCGGCATCCGCAACGGCATGCTCGACCTGTCGGACTCGGCGTCGATCACATCGCCGACAGCGCCGGCCGACCCGACCCGCTGGGCCCTGGCAACCTTCGACGTCGGCGTCGTCGGCAACCTCCGCCAAATCGGGCGGGACCTCGCCGCTAACTCGCAATTGGCCGCGACGATGCCGACGTTGCGGTCGGTGGGGCTGGCTTTGCTGCGACTCAACCGGCGCCTCGACTTCGCCGCGCGCGTCCGAGTAGCAGCGGACAGGGCAGCTGCGTCGATGGCCGATACTGTGCTCGGCGCGGACGACCTCGTTCTCGGTTACCGCGTCGACATCAGACGCGGAAGCGGCGGCCCTTGGCGCTCACTGTGCGAACGCGATGCTGAATACAAGATCGACGGTGTCGTAATCGGGTCAACCGGGTCGCCCAACGGCCGCGTGCGGGAGGAAGGGCACGCCAAGGCGTTCCCAGCGGTCAAGGACGCCGATGGCGGATTGCATGCCGACGAGGTTGTGCTCCGGTGGGATGGATGGAGTCTGGCGCTACCGACACCGAACCTGCGCGGTAACACCAGCGGAGCCGTCCGCGATCCGAGCGACCCGCTGCCCTACCGGTTCGAGTGGTCCTTCGCGATACCGCCCGGGCGGCTGCCCGCGCTGCGATTCGCCGAATTCTACCAGATGCGCATCCGCGTCGCTGACATCACCGGCAGCGGCCTGGAACTCAATGACGTCGACGGCAACGAGGCCGCAAGCCACCAGATGACCTACCGGCGCCACGACCCGATCCACCCGCCGCAGCTTCGTGCCTCCGGCCCGTTCGCGCCGGGCGCCGCCATTGACCGGCTGGTGATCCGCAGCGACCATGACATGACCTCCGTACAGCTCCACGCAGCCTATCCCGACTACCCGCTCACCGAGACGCGCACGATCGACCCGCCGACCGTGTCGCTGCAGTTGGTCGAACAGCACCGCATGCTCGACGGCCAAACCGACGAACGATCCTTCGCGCTGGCCCAACGCGCCATGCTCGCGGATGCCAGCGGCTCCGGATTGCCCGATCCGGTGGTCGAAGCGGTGGCCGCAACTGTTCCCGTCGAACCCGGCGGACTCACCCAGCCGCGCATCGAAAACAGCAACTGGGTATGGGTTCCTCGCTGGCCGGACCAGCAGCCGAAAACGATCGAGCTCGCAGCCCACGCCAACCTGCCGGTGCCGGTCACCATCAAATGGGTCGCCAACACCCTCAAGGTCACCCTCGCCAAAGCCAAACAAGCCACCATCGAACTGTCATCGACGATCCGCAGCGACATGGAAGACCATCTCGCGATGACCGACTATTTCAGCAATCCACCGATCTCACCGGACGACACCAAACTGGGCCGCAACCCCGTTGTCACCCCGCCGCGCCGCATCCTCGTCGTGCACGCCGTTAAGCGCCCGTTGGCAGAACCACTCTGGAACGCCCCCGTCGCTGTCGAGCGCGGACCGGGCGACACAACCGTAGTGCTGAAACCCACCTTCACCGCGGTCGACATCGGCCTGGGCCTGAATACCGACAGCACCGGGCGCCTGGACGTGGCAGCGTCGTGGACCGAATTCGAAGACGTCGGCCCCGAAGCCGACCCTGGGAAACGACCGGTCACCGTCAGCCACCTGCACAGCCAGTCGATCGCGCGCGGTGACCCACCGCTGATGCGGATCCGCCACGAATTCGGTGACACCAAGCACCGCACCGTCGCCTACACCCTCAACGCCACCACCAGGTTCCGCGAATACTTCAAACCCACCGAATGCGAGTCATCGTTCCAGATCGCGAGAGAGCAAAAGCAAACACCGGTCACCGTCCTGTCCACGGTGCGCCCGCTCGCACCGGTCGTCCTCGGTGTCTTCCCCGCCTTCCGGTGGCAGCGGACACAGACCGGCGCCGACCGCATCGAACACACCCGGCGATCACAGCGGCTGCGCGTCGAGCTGGCACGACCGTGGTTTCAGACCGGTGAAGGTGAGCAACTCGCCGTCGTCGTGGCCCCCAACGACAGCAGCGCAGCCGCCACAAGCGATCTGGTCACCCGCATCGGACGCGACCCGCTGTTCGGAACCCCCGCCACCCCGCCACGACCAAAACCGGACTGGTTCCCCGCCGCAGCAGCCGCCCAGCTGGTCACCCTGCCGGAACTGAACACGCCGGTCACCGTCATCCCCTTCGACGTCACACCCGGCGGTGACCGGTGGTATGCCGACATCGAGTTCGCCGTCCCCGCCGCCGCCCAGTCCTACAACCCGTTCGTCCAGCTCGCCGTGGCTCGCTACCAACGCGACAGCCTCGACGGGTTGCAGCTTTCCCCCGTCGTCACAACGCAGAGAGTTCCGCTGCTGCCCGACCGGCACGTCGTCATCGCGCGAGACGGCAACCAGATCAACATCAGCGTCGACGGCACATCACCGAACCCGCTCAACCGGCTTGAGGCGATCCTTGAAACGTGCGGTCCAGGTATCGCACCGGAGACGCTCGACCTCGTGGTTGACGATCCCGCCGACGAACCACAGGTGCCCGCGTGGCGGCCAGTGCCTGGAGGCAGCGTCGTGCGGACCGCTGCGGGGTCGATCCCGCCGTTGACCCTGGTGGCGACACCTGGACGGCTGCGGGTCCGACTGCGGGAAACCGAGAACCTCAGCGGCACCGACACCGGCTCGCCGCCGGATCTGCTGCGCCGCAACGTTTTCATCGACACCATCATCTTGCCGACAGCGTGGGGGCCCGCATGAACAACCCAGCACAGCCACCCGCGTCCCGCGCCTTACGCACACTCTGGCGAAGCCCGATACCGCGTCAGGACGCCCACGTAGCGTTCGCCCCCTCAGGTGAACGGGTCGCCGTAGGCACTTCGGGCAGCGTAGACGGTCATTCAGTAGGATCACTCACAGTGTTCGACACCCGCACGGGCGGTGTCGTGCATCAGATCGCCGACGACTGGCAGGTGACGTCGCTGGCGTTTAGCCCCGACAGCCGGTCGCTGGCGATATCGGACGCTCGGTCTCGCTTAACCCCCGACGAACAGCGGATACGGATCCTCGACGCCGACACCTTCGTTGAGCGGTGCCGATACACCGGGGACTTAACCAGTGCAACCCAAAGCCTGAGTTTCAGCCGCGACGGCGGCTGGGTAGCAGCTCGAAAGACCCTCTTCGGCACCCCGGGCTCCTTGGCATACGTGTTTGACGCCACCGACGGCACACAGCGATGGCGACGAGATATCCCCATAATCTTCAGCCTCGCCTTAAGTCCGGACTCGGGATCGGCCGCCGTCGGCTCAAACCATATCTTCGCCTCCGGCCGATACGGGGACGGGGTCACTGTACTAGACGCCCTGACCGGCGCCGAACGCTTCGGCGTCACAACGCCTTCCCAGGTATGGAGCGTTGCTTACAGCCCGGACAACCGCTGGATCGTCGCCGGTTATCGTGACGGCACGATTTGCGTGTTCGACGCCGGCAGTGGCGCACAGTTGTGGGAGGTTCGTGAAGAGAACGCAGAAATGTCGTCAGTGGCGGTCAGTGACGACGGGCGATGGATTGCCGCCTTCGGTCTTCTACAGGACGAGAATGCCGGAATTCTCGGCGTCTATGACCTCGCGCGAGGGAGGCCGAGATTTCCGCCGGTGAGGATCGAGGCGCATTCGTTCTGGGTCCCTGACCCGGTGCTGTACAGCCCTACACTGCGTCACATCGCCGTCCAGGGTGGTAGAGGCGTCATCGTGATCGACGCTCGCACCGGCGTCGAGTACGCCCGCACCGGCCCTAACGACAGGTGCGCGGCCTTTGCTCCGGATGGCGGCTCGATCGTCGTCGGCTTGTGGACAGACTCTGCCGGTTTCGTCGACATGTTCGACTTGGGCGTCGAGGTGTCTCGTTGTGTGGTTGATGCCAGTCTCACGTCGGTCGATGTGTCGCCTAGCGGGACGCCGCTGGTTGCCGTTGCTGACACCAGCTCGGCGGTGACTGTCGTCGTCGCTTCCAGCGGTGCCAGGTTGGCGCGCAAGCCCACCGGCACCATCGCGTCGGTGGTGTTCACCGATGGTGGTCAGGCGGTGGCTGCTGGTGGCGGCAGGGGGGTCCTGCTGTTCTCCATCGTCGGTGACCGGTTGTGGAAGGTGGACACCATCGGCGCGGTCAGCGCGCTCGCCGCCGTCGGTCCGGCTGGTGAGTGGATCGCGGCCGCGGCGAGTAAGACGGTCCGGCTGCTCAGCAGCGTCGACGGTCACAGCCGCTGGCCCAGTCCCAATACCCATCCGCAGCCTGTCACACGTATCGCGTCCAGCCGTGACGGCAAATGGATCGCCACGGGCTGCACTGATCGCAAGACCCGCATTATCGACGCCCTCACCGGGACGGAAACCTTCAGCGTCGGCGGGGACGGGACAGACGGGACAGAGGGGGCAGTCCGAGCGGTCGTGTTCCAACCGAACGGGTCGTTGCTGGCAACCGGAAACGAAGACGGCAGAGTCGTACTCATCGATGCCGCCACCGCATCAGTGCGGGGCAGGGTGACGCGGCTCTTCGGGTGCTCGCACATCGCGTTCAGCTTCGACGGAGCGCTGCTTGCCGCCGCGTGGGACGATTACACCGTCTCCATCTTCGATATCACTACCAGCAGCTCCCCCCCTCCGAAACTGCAAGAGTTCGCCTACACCGCGCCGATTTCGGGGCTGGCGTTTAACCCCGCCGACAATAGTGTCGCTGTGGCCACCGCAGCCGCATCCATCGCAGTTCACGATGCCCGCGACGGGATCGAACTGGTCCGGATCCTGCACCCAAAACCGGCAGCCCATTTCGCGTTCAGCGCCGACGGCGCCTTGATCGCGACCATCAGCGACGACGGCATCGTCCGGGTATGGACGAGCGGATCCCCGCCGAGCGATCGAATGATCAAAGGCGTCCCGTTGTCACCGGATCGACGAGGAGAACCGACCATGGAAGCTGGAAGGATCGAACGGAACCCCGATGCACCCGAAGTGTCGCGGCTGACCAGGTCAGGCAGAGAGCTGGATCGTGAAGCAGCCGACCGGCTCGATGAGATCCGACAGTACTTCCAGGATCTCTACCAACGCCGGGAGGTCATCGCCCGCACCACGACACCATCCGGGCAGGAACTCGACTGGATCCCTGCGGAGTCCCAGGTCTCGGGCACTGTGGCCGAGCCGCCTTATTCAGAGCCGCCCCATCACCCGCGCGACCGTGCGCGGCCCACCTACCCGGTGCCGTTCGACCTCGCCGAATCGAGGGCTGAAGTCGGGCCGCCCGGCACCGTGCCTGTGCTCCGCAAACCCATCGATCAAATCCGACCGGTCGGCGATCTGCAGGACTACCTGGCTAAGGGACCTCGTCAAAGGAGGCTCACTCCGCCAGACGATCCGCGAGTGGCAACTGCAAGCGCACCGGATCCAGACCACAAATATGCTCACGCGTACCAACCGGTCACCAACTTCGGCACCGAGGGTACGATCAACACCTGGCGGCCCTACGTGCAATGGTCCAACGAATTCTCCCTGGGGCAGCTCTGGCTGGTGCGCGGCAGCGGGATCGGAGTGCAAACCTGCGAAGTCGGCGCCCAGACATTCTACGACCTGTATGGCGACTGGTATCCGCACCTGTTCATCTTCTATACCACCAACCACTACACACACAGCGGGGACAACCTCGGCGGCTACAACACCGACGTCGCCGGCTGGGTGCAGCGCTCGACACAAGTCTTTCCCGGGATGCGTCTGGCCGAAAGCGTGCAAGGCGGGGACCAGTACGACCTCACGTTGAAAGTGACGCTCTCACAAGGCAACTGGTGGGTGCGCGTGGGCAACGAATGGATGGGCTATTACCCGAACGGCCTCTACAACGCCGCCGGCCTGCGAGACCAGGCGGCGAGCGTAGATTGGGGCGGGGAAATCGTTGACGACCTCGCCCACCACCCCGAGCCCACCGCCACATGGATGGGAAGCGGCCACTACCCCAACGAAGGGTGGCAACATGCCGCCTACATGCGCAACCTCGCATATCAATCCGACGCCGCCGGAACAATGGCCCCGATCCAGGGCTACCCATCGGTGACCAACCCGGCCGCCTACCAGATCGCGACCGACTTCAGCGGCACATCAACCTGGGGCTCCAACTTCTACTGGGGTGGACCGGGAGGAGTCTCCTGACATGCCAACCGACGACGATCACCCACCGATCATCCCCTCACCCGTCGACCCGGACATCGTGTGCATCCGCATCGACACCCAAGTGCCCTCCGGGGAACTCGCGCAACCACCCGGTCAGGCGCCGACCGGGGGTGGCGATACCCGGAAGCTGTGTCCCGACGGCTACGTCCCCCGGCGTCGCAGACGACGCGACTACACCCTGGAGGGCAAACGGATCGTTACCAACGCACGGCCGAAGCGAAACCCGGACGACCCGACAGGCAACTAAATGCAGGAGTCAACTGCCGCGCTGAGCACTTCCGCTGCACCAGCGCTGCCACATCGGCTCGATACCAGACTATTTCCGATCAACAGTGCCCAACCACGAGGGTGTCTGGACTATGCTGTTGTGCGACTGCTAGACGGGTCCTACTTTCTGCCGACGTACAGCCGAGGATGGCTTTCATGACTCACGGGTTTTCGCCACAGCCGTTTGACGGTTTTCTCGAATCAGTAGCGTCTGCCGCATATGACGAATTCCGTTACTTGCCGGGTTCGGAAGTTGAAAACGCCTCTGCCTTCGAGGAGATGAGAACATACCTGCTGGATCTCTATAGAGACGTCAACGTCGACACGAGCTTCGTCGAAAATGACGGCCAAGTCATCGACTGCATCCCGGATGAGCAGTACCCAGCTGTGAGACGGTCGAACGACTACATTGTCTCCACGTCCTCCGCGGCCCAGCCTGTACCCGAATCCTACGAGACAACTCCGCCGCACTTCGCGTCACCGTCCATCAGGGAAATGTCGGACGCATTACCACGGCCCCAATACCAGGACAGCGCAGAAACACGACGACAATACCCTCCGGGTACGATCCCGATGTACAGGGCCACTCTGGAGCAACTCTCACGATTCAGGAATCTAACCGCCCTCTCGGCAAAGGACCGATTCGACGGCATCGGCGCCGCCCGGGCCGCGATCCCACCCAAGCGGTACGCCACAGGTGAGCAGGATGTGAACTGCCTCGGCGGCGGCAGCTACGTGAACGTGTGGAAGCCGTTCGCCACACCCACGTATCAAGACACATTCAGTCAGCAATGGTATCTAGCGGGACACGACGGCACCTTACTGCAAACAGTAGAATGCGGATGGCACATTGACATCACC
The DNA here is from genome assembly GCA_964250265.1 of uncultured Pseudonocardiaceae bacterium. Taxonomy (GTDB): domain Bacteria; phylum Actinomycetota; class Actinomycetes; order Mycobacteriales; family Pseudonocardiaceae. The sequence goes on from CAXUFG010000032.1 coordinate 19,867, forward strand.
CGGTATCAGGGGAACGCCGACCCGCACCTATTCGTGTACACGACACGACACAACTACGACGACGGCCACAGCTTTTTCAACCTGGACGGCGGCGCGTATATACCCATTCCTAACCCTTACGTTCTTCCAGGGGCGCCACTGCTGGTTTCGCAAACCGATGGAACGCAAATAGAATACAAAATGGGTTTCTATCTCACTGGCGGTGCATGGGTGTTCTATTTCGCTGACCATCCCGTGGGTTATTATCCACTAGCATGGTTTCGCGACGGACCGCTCACTCAAGGCGCTACGCGAATCAAATTCGGCGGTGAGGTTGGATCAAGCCTCCCCTTGTGGCCGCCCATGGGTTCGGGCAGACCTGCATCAGCGGGCTTCGGCAAGGCGGCATATCAACGCGGCGCGTTCGTCAACCCATCAGGTGGCGGCGCACTGTTGGCGGATCTCTCGGAGGCGGGCTCGACCTCCGGGCCTTGTTACACGATTGACATCACCAACAACTCAGCAAGCGAATGGGGCACCTATTTGTTCTTCGGCGGTCTTGGAGGCCAACCGTGCTGAATGCTCACCGCGATAGCTAGCCGGCGGCAGAATGTTGATCTGCGCCGACCAGCACAGTGACGTCATCCAGCGACGTCGAAAGGTTCTTCAGGCAGCGGAAGTTGACGATATTGACGCGCGCGATGCGCATAGCACCTGACGAGACAGTGATCTTCACCGGATTGCTCGACGGACAGGACAGAGACGCACCCCTCCATTCGGCCACACCGAATCGGTTGACGTCAACGTAAGCGAAGCTCCGATCCAAGTCAACGTGAGAGCACGACTCTGCGGGGCCTGGCGTGACTAAGCGGCATGGGGAACGCCCAGGCTTGCACCGTGCCAATCGAACCGTAGCGCACCAAAGCTGTCATCACGGTTAACAAGAACGGAAACGAGCGAGGATCCAGCGACCTCTTCGGTGGACGGTCGTGACGAATGCAGGCGCTAGTACGACTACGTACTATGCCGATTGGGCGACCCTGACTTGGGTAAAGACTCATGGAGACGCCTACGCTTCGACCGTGGCAGAGCAGCGCGGCGGGTGGCGGACGTTCGGGGAGAGGACGGTTTATAACAACCGGTGGGTGCGGTTGGGGTTGGTGGACGTGGAGGCGCCGAACGGGGAGCGGTGGGAATACCACGTAGTGCACCTCGATCGGATCGCGGTGGCGTTGATCGTAGACGATCAAGATCGAGTGTTGATGTCGTGGCGCTACCGGTTCGTTACCGAGCAGTGGGGGTATGAGCTGCTCGGGGGGATGGTCGACACGGGCGAGGACGCAGTGCGGACGGCGGCGCGGGAGGCGGAGGAGGAGAGCGGCTGGCGTCCGTTGGGTGACCCGGAGCGTTTGGTGAGTTTCGAGCCGCTCCCGGGGCAGGTCACGGCTCCAGTTGATGTGTTCTTGTGGCGGGCGGCTGAGCGGATTGGGGAGCCGACCGATACGGAGGAAGCAGGTCGATTGGAGTGGGTTCAGCTGTCTCGGGTGCCGGGCCTAGCCCACCGCGGGGAGCTGTTGGGGTCGGGCACCTTGGTTGCGTTGTTGTACTACCTGGCCTTACGCGGCGGTGCCGCTGCTGCCGGGTAGTGCCAGCTTGTTGAGCCGTCGTTGTTGCCGGTCAGATTTGATCTGCGCGGCCAGGCGGTGGGCTTGCCGTGCGTAGGTGAGCGCGGCGTCGCGGTCACCAGCGGCGGCATGGGCGAAGGCGAGGTCAACGAGCAGGCCTGTGCGCGCACGGACAAAGTCGGCTGGTAGGCGGGTGAGCGCCGCGGTGAGTTGGTCGATTGCGTCGGGTGCTCCGACGCGGGCGAGTGCGTTACCGCGCCAACGGTCGAGGTGGGAATCGCCTAGGAAAAGAAACGGTAGCGTCGAATCGATGGGGTCTGCCGGGAGCAGATCGGAGGCGGTGTCGAAAGCTCGCCGTGCGTCATCAGCATGGCCAGCGGCGGCGAGTGTTTCGCCGTGGGCGGCGGCGAGCCAGGCCCGGAGCAGGGGCGTCGCGGTGCAGTTGGCGATGCTGCGGGCATGGGCGAGCTGGTCCACGGCGGCGGTGGTCTCGTCAAGGTCGATGAGGACGAAGGCTTGTTCAGCGGTGGCATGGGCGAGCAGAGCGACCGATTCCGCTTCGCGGGCGGCAGCTTTGGCGCGTTCGTAGTGCGTCCACGCTTGGCCTACGGCGGCGCGGTCGAGGGCTTGCCATCCGGCCAGAGTGGACGCCTCTACGAGAACCCCGGCCAGCGCAGGCCGCTGCGGTCCGACGCGGTAGGTCAGGAATTGCTGCACTTGGTCAATTTGGGTGCGGAGCTGGTCAAGCTGAGTGAGGGCGCCGAATCGCCGGTCGATGTGGCGGGCGTGATCGACCTGGTGGCGGAAGACCTCGACGGTTTGCTGGTCGAGGGTGCGGGCCACGGCGAGCCGGCTCCGTAGCTCCGCTGCCTCGGGTTCTTCCTCGGGCTCCTCGGGGAATCCGAGTTCGGCGCTGGTCCGGCCGTAGATCTCGCGGAATAGCCGCCGGTAGATCTCGCTGGGGTGCTCCTTCCCGTTCTCCCATCTCGATAGCTTGGTCTTCAGACTCGCCTTATTCGCGATTGGCAGGTACAGCGCATCAGCGCGCCGGGTGAGGAGATCGATCACCTGAGCTGCGGTGTACCCAAGATGCCGGCGCACGGTCTGCAGCGATGTCACCATGGCCCACTCCGGCCCTGAGTGAACCAGTGCTGACCTGCCTGGTTAATGGTGGTTAATGGTCCGGGCGTTAACCCCTGACAATTACGAAGCGACCCTTGTTGGGCGTTTTCTAACGCCATGCAGGAAATCACAGACACTACAAACGGCCGGTTACCGGCTGGCCTAGCCATCGCGGGCCGCCAGCTCGTCCAAGCGCCGTTCGATAGCCGCGAGGCGTCGGTCGATCGAGGTCAACCGAGCCGTGACGGGGTCAACGGGCGAGGTCGCCGGCTGGCCGCGATCGGGCGGGGTTTGCCCGCGCAGGACGGCGTCGAGGTGCTCGGGGTGCCAGCCCAGCGCCAGCGACAGCGCTTCGAGGGTGCGGGTACTGCGGCGGCGCTGGGCGGTGTTGCGATGCAGCTCGCGCACGATGGCCACCGATACCTGAGCGCGTTCGGCCAACTCGCGTTGCCGCCAATTGAGCTCGGCGAGCCTCGTGTCGATCGCTCTGGCGACCGCCGCCCAGTCCTGCGCCACCTATTCCTCCGCGCTCCGCCCTAAGCGCCGAAGAGTAGTCCCGCGTGTCGTTTGGGTATTCCGCACACCATTGAGCACTGAAATCAGTGCACTAATCCGATGACATCATGCTTTGAATCAGGAGTGAGTAATGGACAGCGCCAACCAGAACGCCGGGAGCCCGGCGTTCTACACCGTCCCGGAAGCCGCCCGCATCCTGCGGGTGACCCCAGCGACGATTTACCGCGCCATCCGGGAAGACGCCTTCCCCGCAGTGCGGATCCGGACCCGGTATGTCATCCCCGGCAGCGCCGTGGACCGGCTGGCGGCTGAGGCTGCCGAGTCCGGCGGGTGTGTGGACGTGGCGGCGATGGCCGCGCAGCGGCGCACCGCTCGGGAAGCAGCTCGAGCGATCGGCGGTGCGTCGTGGTGATGGACAACACCCCGGACTACGGCGCCATGACCGCCGGACTCGATCGGTGGCGGGCGGTCCCGACCGAGGTGCTGAGGGATGTCGTGATGCGCCGTGGACTGTGCCTGTGGGGTCTCTGGCCTGCTCAGGAGCCAGATTGGGACGACTGCGCAGGCAGCGACCGGGAGCTAGCGGCACGGCTGTGTGCCGGGTGCCCGGTCATCGATCAGTGCCTTGAGCTTGATCTGCGTACTGCCGGTGCCTGCACGACCGGTGTGTGGGGCGCGATGTGCGAGGACGACCGGCGAGCGCTGCACCGAGTGTGGCAGCGACACCGTCAGCGCCAGCCGAACAGCGCCGATCAGGAAGGAGGACCAAGGCCATGACCATCAATCTGAGCCCAACGCAAGTGATCACTGCTCTGGGGGTGCTGCTGGCGCTGTTGATGATGTGGCGCTCGGGTGCCCGCCGGGGACGACGAGCCGCTGCGTCCCGGGTTGCCGCACTGGCCGGGCACGTGCTGGGCACGGCTGGGGTGATCCTGGGGGTGGAGTGGATAGCGATCACCTACACCCCCGGCAGCACCCTGTTTTGGGTGGTGCTCGCTCTGCCGGCGCTGATCACCGCGCAGGCCCTCACGAGATCGGTGGCCTCGATGGACAACTACTGGCGAGGTGACCGGCGATGACCACGCCACCCGAGGCAGCGGTGATCCCGGCTGATCCTCTGCTTGACGACGAGCTGATCGAGAACAACGGTTACTCGGGCGCTCAGCAGCCGCGCTCCCGGCGGACGCCGTCGTGGTGGCAGCGCTCACCCCGCGTCCCGACCGCGCTCAAGAGCTGGACCAACGCAAGGCAGGCCAGCAAGGACGCGGTCGGGATCGTGGCGTGTGCACCGTGGCGGTTCATCGGTGCGGCCGGTCGGGGAACGGTACTGACCGTGCGGGCGTGGCGACACTGGGTGACCGTGCGCGATTACCGGGAGGCGGCCGAGCAGTCGGAGAAGCTGGCGGACAAGTACATCGAAATCCGCGAGCTGACCCTGCTCCGGTGGCGGGTCACCGGAGCCGTAACCGGAACCAGCATGACCGTGCTGGCGGTGGCCGACATGCTCTACGGCCCCACGGCGTTGTGGATCACAGCCGGGATCGGCGCTGTCGTACTCGCGATCACCGGCCGGCGCAAGGACGGCAGCCCGGGTCGGCGGCCGGTGCTCGCGGGCCCGCGGTCGCTGAGCTGGACCATGGATCCGCAGATCCTGGTCGACGCCTTCCGCGACGCCAAACTCATCGGCAAAGACGAAACCCTGCGGCTGGTCGAGCGAGCCAGCCGAGTCGGGGCCGGATGGTCGATCACCGTCGACCTCCCTGCCACCCGCAAGGCCACCGACGTGGTCAAAAACCGCGAATCTCTCGCCTCCGCGCTCGCCGTGGATGAGGTGCAACTACTGGTCGAGCGGGTACGGGGCAACGGTGGGCACGCCGGTCGGGTCGCGATGTGGGTTGCGGACGCCGACCCCTACGCCACACCACCGCAGCGCACGCCGCTGCTGGATGTGCCGTCCTGGGATGCCTGGCGGCCCGTCCCGTTCGGCCGGGACGCCCGGGACCGCCGCATCAGCCTCCCGCTGGTGTGGACCTCGCTCCTGGTCGGCGCCATCCCCCGCCAAGGTAAGACCTTCGCCGCCCGGCTCGCCGCCGCTGGGCTGATCCTCGATCCGCACACCCGGTTGTATGTGGCGGATTTCAAGGCCGGGAAGGACTGGGACGCGGCCGCCCAGGTCGCGCACCGGTTCTTCTCCGGCGATGAGCCCGCCCACGTCCTGGCACTGGGGGCGTGGCTGGTCGAACTCGTCACCGAAGTGCAACACCGCTTCCGGCGCATGCGCGACCTCGATAACGACACCTGCCCTGAATCGAAAATCACCCCCACCATGTCCCGTGACCCTTCACTGAACATGCCGATTACTGGAATTTTCATCGATGAGGTGCAGGTGCCGCTGGAGGAACGCACCCCGGTTAAGGTGCAAGGAAAGATGATTCCCGTCGGCCAGTACATCGGCGAGCTGTTGACCTGGCTGGCCAAGAAAGGACCCGCCGCCGGAATCGTACTCGTGTTAGCTACTCAACGGCCGGACACGAAGACGATTCCCTCCGCGCTGCGCGCGGTGCTCGGGTCGCGGTTCGCGTTACGTGTCATGGATTGGCGGGACAGCAACATCATTCTTGGGGAGCAGATGAACACCCGGGGATGGGACAGCAGCCGTCTGCTTCCTTCCCACAAGGGCGTGGGCATCCTGCGCCCCGACGGGGACATCGCAGTCGGGACAGACGTGCTCGCAGTGATGGTCCGCACCGATTACATGCCCAACGACGATTGGGCCACCCTGTGTGAGCGCGGTCGGGCACTCCGCGACGCGGCGAGTACCCTGACCGGTCACGCCATCGGCGCCGGGACGACCCCCGCGCTGGATCCGGCCAGCGTGGCGCACGTCATCGGACCAAGCCAGCTCACCAATGACACCCCGCCGGCCCGCGAGCTGCCGGAACCACTGGCGTCTGTGGTGGCCTACCTTGGTACTGATCTCGATGAGGACGGCCGCGAGTTCATCCCCACCGCAGAACTCGCCGAGGCGCTCACCGTTGAGCCCACCGCGTTCGGTCGGCAGATGGGCGAACTCGGCTGCCGACCCCGCCCGGGTCGGGTGACGACCGACGATGGGACCGTCCGGCAGGTGCGCGGCTACCTCACGGCCGACATCCGCGCCGCTGTGGCGGCATTCCAGCAGGTGGACTCAGAACCCGATGATGGTCCCCGCTGAATCCGTCACGACTCCGGGTGACCCGTCACACCGACCGTGACAGGTCACCCAAGGCCCTGACGTGCAAAGACCTGCCAGGCGACGGGATAGCAGTCCTCCGGCAAAGCCGTCACACGCATCGTCGCCGGGGCCAGATCGGCACCCCGGTGAGTCACGCAGGGGAGGAGAGGAACCCGTACCGTGAGCTCGTCAGGTGATCTGCCAGTCGTGGACCACCGTGTGCAGCACGGTGATCGCGTCCCCAATCACCCGCTCAGCGACCGGCAGTCCACCGGGCAGGATCAGAGACGATCGGCGCCGGCGGATCGCGGCGCACGATTCCGGATCCCCGAAGCCACCAAGGTAGATCTCCTCCCGCCACTCCAGGCTCTCCCGCACACCCCTCAGCGGCCCGTCCTCCCCGGGCGCGATGCGGTGAAAGATGAAACCCTGCCGTTTGGCGTCGTCCACCAGACGCTTGGCCGCCATCACCTCTGGACTATCGGCGCCAACGCGCACCTCACTCATCGCTCGCACGCCGGGCAGCGCTCCCGGCCGGGCTCGGTCAGGCTCGCTGGCCACAGCTGCGCTCCGCAGACGGCCTGGTACCGGCTCCCGGTACGGCGCCCCCGCGACATCGCCTCGCTGCTCACCCGATGCGTCACCAGCGTCAGGCCATCGGTGACCGCGATTCCCGGGGATCGCGGCGCGGGCATCGCCACACCCTGGTTGCGCTGCAAGACTCGCGCCAGCACACCCGACCGGCGATGCCTCGACCTGCCCATGGCCGCTCCTGACATGGTGATGACGGCCGGGAACCGCATCGGGGAATCCGGTTCCCGGCCGTGACGGGGAGCCCCGGCGGGTGCTTAGGACAGCGCGGCACCGGGCCCCGGCTTGCCCCGATCGTGGCGAGCTGAAATGATCGTGCCGTAAGCGTGGTATCGGCGGAACGACATACGCATGCCATCGGGATGCCACGGACACGCCATGCGGAGGTGAACCGTTCTGACCGACCGGCCGCCACGGACACTGCTCGAGCAGCGCATCCGCCAGCAGTGCATGACCTTCGAGGAGTTCGTGCAGCACGCCGAAGCCTTCGCCCGAGACAATCACGAGCCGGGAACGCTGAGCCTGCGCCACCTTCAACGACTCGTCAGCGGACAGCCGATCGGCGCGCTACGACCGGCCACCGCGCGGTTACTCGAACGCCTCTTCGGCGAACCGATTACCGCCCTTCTCACACCACCGAAGAGCACGGCCGTGAACGAGAGCGAAGACTCCGGTGCTGAACTGCGGCAATTGCTCGCCGTCGCTCGCCGCGTGGATCGGTCAACTATCGCACTGCTGCACCAGCAACTCGACGCTATCCGTCGACTTGACCGGCAACTCGGAGCCATCGTCGTCCGAGACGAACTCAAGGCCAAAATCCGGCAGGTTGAGCGACTGGCCGCCCACAGTCTCGCCCCGGGCGCTCGCGAACCACTCGCCGCGTTACTCTCAGAAATGTACACCCTCGCCGGATGGCAAGCACTCGATCTCGGTGACATCGTCGATTCCTGGCAAAATTACGAACAATCCCGGGCGGCCGCCGCACAATCTGACTCCATAGCCTATGAAAGCCACGCTGCCGCCGAACAATCATTCGTCCTCATCGATGCCGGAGCAACCCGTGACGCCGTCGACCTCCTCGACAACGCCCGATGTCGCGCCGACGCAACCGCGCCCCGGATCCTGCGGGCATGGCTGGCTGCCGCGCACGGCGAAGCCCTCGCCGCTCATGGCGACCAGATCGCGAGCCTGCATGCCTTCGACCACGCGGCCGAACTCCTGCCTGACGACCCGAGCGACGAACGGCCCTACGTCGCTCTCGACGTCATCCACCTCGCCCGCTGGCGCGGCCACGCACTCGCCCGCTTCGGCGACCCCGACGCCACCGCCGTACTGACCAGCGCCCTGAACCGGTTGGATCCATCGTTCGTCCGCGCCGAAACCGGGCTTCGCGTCGACCTGGCGACCGCCCTAGCGGCTGCCGGCGAGGTGGACGAGGCGCGCATCCACGCTGATCATGCCATTCGACTCGCGGCACAAGTCGGCTCAGCACGCCAACGACGCCGTGCCAAGACACTCTTGGTCACCGTTCGCTAGCCGGCGCCCTCCGCGGTAGCGGGGACCACTGTCGCGACGGCGGTTGCTGGGAACGGGTCAGCCGCGACGGTGGCGCGGCGCCCACGAGTGACCTCGATGAGGTGCTCGTCCTTCAGCAGCGCCATAGCTCGGTGGGCCGTGCCCACAGCGACCGTATGAGCCACGGCGAGTTCCGCGACGGTGGGCAGCTGGTCGCCAGGCTTGAGCCGACCGGCCCGGATGTCGTCGCGCAGTGACGCGGCGATCTTCTCGTACGGTCCGCGTGCCTGCTGAATGGCAACGGGTTTTGGCATGATGCTGGCCATCGTCGTAGCTGCTCGCCGATCGGCTTCGGCAACCCAGGCCGCGTACACCTTCAGCGTGGTCGCGCCGCCGCTGCCGTGTCCCAGCCGCCCGGCAACGGTGCGGAGGTCGACGCCAGCGGCCACCAGCTCTGTTGCTGAGTAGTGGCGCAAAGAGTGAATGCGCGTGCTGCGCAGCTTGAGCTTGATCGCCATTCGGCGGTATCGCTGACTGATCGCCCTCGGGGCGTGCGGCGTGGAGCCGTCGGGAGCGGGGGAGAAGAGGAACGCGTCGGGATCAAGTGCACAGTCAAGAGCAGCGCATCGCTGCTCCCACAGCTTCCGGTGCTCGGTCAGCAGCTCGGTCGTGTAGGGGTCGAGTGCGACCTGTCGGCGCTGGCCGGTCTTGGTCTCCTTCTCCTTGATCCCGGCCTTGGTCTGTGCGTTGCTGCGGTGGATCCAGAGGATCGACCGGTCAGCGTCGACATGGCGCCATCGCAGCGCAGACACCTCGCCACGGCGGGAACCGGTGATCATCGTCAGCCAGAGCAGCAGACCCCACTCAGGATCCGTCCACGCGGTATTGAGCAACGTCGCCGCTTCTTCGGCGCTCGGCGGGTCGGGCTCAGTCCGTTTCGGGGAAGGTGCTTCGGCCATCGCGGCCTTGTTCACGCCGAGGTGCTGCCAGCGCACGGCGCGTTGGAGCGCGCCCCGGATGATGTAGTGGATCTTGCGGGTGGTGCTGGTACTCAGCGGCCGGCAGACGTGCCCTGCGGGCGGTCGGCCCGTGCACAGCGCACGGCAGCGGTGCAGCCGCGGGTAGAAGCGCTCCAGCAACTCGGCGTCGAGCTTGCTCGCCTGCAGGTCGCCAAGGGTCGGCAGGATGTAGAGGCGAATCAGATCGTCGTACCGCTCCCGGGTGGTGTCCTCAAGCTCGACAACCTCAAGCCACTGCTTGATGGCCTGCCGCACCGTGATGGCGGTCTTCGGGTGCCGGTCTTCGTCGACCTGGCGCTGGAGCTTGGTCAGCGCGCGCTTGGCCACGTCTTGGCTGGTAGCGGTCTCCACCAGGTACCGGCGCTTGCCGGTCAGGGGATCGATCCCCGCGTACACCCGGGCCCGGAAACTGCCGGACGGAAGCGTCTCGATGTGGCCGCGAGAGCGGCTTGGGCGACCAGACATGGACGCAGAGTAGCGCGACTGAATCCACGAATGAGTCCACGACTCACCGTACGACGATCACCACGAACCGTCGTACCTGGTCAGACGTGGCGCCCCCGGCAGGATTCGAACCTGCGCTCCCGCCTCCGGAGGGCGGTGCTC
>CAXUFG010000033.1:0-24748 GCA_964250265.1 uncultured Pseudonocardiaceae bacterium
ATTCGGTGGGGTCGAACTTGCGGGTGGCGCGGCGGAAGCGCCAGGTGAATGTGGGCCACAGGGTGGTGTTGGTGCCGTGGGCGTCGAGATACCAGCTCGCGCAGCCGCCCGAGGTCCACACCGTGCCTGCCATCCGGCGCTGGAGCGCCTGGTTGTAGGCCATCTGCGCCTCCGGCCGGACTTCTACTGCCGCGGTCCCGGAGCGGCTCAGGTAGCGCAAGGCGTCGAGGGTGTACGCCACCTGGGATTCGATCATGTAGATCAACGAGGTGTGCCCCAGCCCGGTGTTCGGACCGACCAGCATGAACAGGTTGGGGAATCCGGCGATCGTCGTGCCGCGGTGCGCCTGCGCCCCGCTGGACCAGACGGCATCGAGGGTCCGGCCGTGCCGGCCACGGATCCGGGTGGCCATCGGCATGTCGGTGACGTGGAATCCGGTTCCGAAGATGATCACGTCCACGCTGGAGCGGGTGCCATCCGCGGCCTGCGCCCAGTCCGCGCCGACTCGCGCGAGCGCCGAGGTGACGACCTTGACATTCGGCTTGGTCAGGGCGGGGAGGTAGTCGTTGGAAATCAGGATGCGCTTGCATCCGATGGTGTAGTCGGGGGTCAGCTTAGCCCGCAGGGCGGGGTCGGGGACCCCTCGACGCAGGTGTGCACGGGCGATCATTTCCGCGAGCTTGAGTAGCCGCGGGTGTACCGCGAAGCCGGGAACCAGGGACTCCCGGCCACAGTAAATGCCCGCCCGCACCAGCCGCTGGAGAGCAGGTACGGCCCGGTACAACTTCTGCTCAAGGGAACCGATGGCACGCTCGCCCCGCGGCATGATCCAGGCCGGCGTGCGCTGGAAGAGCGTGAGCGAGGTGACCTCGGGCTGGATCTGCGGGACGAACTGGATGGCCGAGGCGCCGGTGCCCACCACCGCTACCCGCCGGTCGCGAAGGTGGTAGTCAGGCGCCCAGCGCGCGGAGTGAAACACCGCGCCCCGGAACGAGTCCAATCCGGGAATGTCCGGAATATCGGGTTCTGACAGCGCGCCGGTCCCCGTGATCAGCACGTCGCAGGTCAACTCGCCTGAGTTGGTGTGAACCCGCCAGCGGCGCCGTGAGTGATCCCACGCGGCGTCGAGTACCTCGTGGTGAAAACGGATATACCTACCGACGCCGTAGCGGTCGACGCAGCGCCGCAGGTAGTCCCAGATCTCCTGCTGTCCGGAGAAGCTGCGGCTCCAGGATGGGTTGAGTTCGAAGGAGAACGAGTACAGCTGGGAGGGCACGTCGCAGGCACAGCCCGGATAGCGGTTGTCTCGCCAGGTGCCGCCCACTTCCGCGGCCCGTTCCAGCACGACGAAATCAGTCATTCCGTGCTGGTGGAGCCGAATCCCCATGCCTATCCCGGCGAAGCCCGTGCCGATGATGATGACGTGGTGGTGGGTCTTCTCGCTCACACCGTTCACGACTTTCTCTCTCGCGGCGTTACCGCAAGGTAACCCTACCGTTGAGTAGGTATGGACTGGATCTAACTGGACGGACTGACCGTAGATGACCTGTGCCGTCCGGCGGGCCGGCTTACCGCTGGTCGATGTAGCCGTGCTAGCGAGCGCCGAACTCTGCCGACCAGTCAGCGCGGCAGAACCGCCGCCGAACGCCGCGGCCCTCGCGCCTCCGCCATCGAACGGCAAGCTCCTGGTAGGCCTTAATCAAGCGCGAATAGACGTAATCCGCGAGACCGATGGGAGAGGCGTCCCTGTGGCACCCGAATCGCTGATCGAGGCTCGTGGCACCGTGCTCGGTTCCCAGATCTGGGCGGCCGAGCCTGTTGAGGTCCTGGCTCCCCCCGATCACCTGGCCTGCGCCGCGGCTGGCGCGTTGGGCTGGGACGGGGTGGTGCTGCCGCCGATGGTGCTGCTCGGGCGCCGCGTGGTGGCCGTTGCCAATCTCATCACGGACGTCCATCAGCGCCGGATCAGTTCCGGGTGGGGCCCGGTGACCGATCGGGTATCTGTGTCTACCTGGGATTGGCCTGAAATGCGTCACCTCGTGCCGGCACCCGCAGTGGAATTGAGCGGCATCATCGCGCCGGCCCGGCATTGGCGGACCGGACTGACAGGTGCTGCACCGTTTGCCGGGTTGTGCCCGACTGCTTTGCTGCTACCCGCGCATATAGCCCGGAACGTCGAGTGCCTAACCCACGCCGAGTATTACGGCCCCACGGTGCTGGCTGCCGCAGGGCCGCACGACGTCGACCCCGAAGCTGTCGACGTGGTGCATGCGGGGCGTAGCCGTGCAGTCGCGACCGCACAGCCGACCAAAATCACCCGCTGGATCTACGAGATGGTCTATGACCGGCTGCTGAGGCTGCATTAAAGCGCCCCGGCCCGATCGAGTGGGGCCGAATCGAGTGGGGCTGAAACTGGTGGGCGAGGGGGGAGTTGAACCCCCACGTCCTTACGGACACACGGACCTGAACCGTGCGCGTCTGCCATTCCGCCACTCGCCCAAGTGACCGCGGAAGCCTAGCATGCACCGCCCGGATGCCTTGAGACAGCAGACTCGAACCGTTGGCCTTCCCGGATACGATTGGGGACAGCCCCGCTGCGAGAGGAGGCTGCCGTGGGTAAGGCGCAGAGGTTCGAGCGTCGGTTGCAGGGTATGGTCGGCGACGCCTTTGCCAGGGTCTTCGGCGGTAGCGTGGTGCCGCAGGAGGTGGCGCAGGCGCTCCTACGCGAGGCTGACGACAACGCACGTCCGCTTGCCGGGGGGCGGGTGCTCGCACCTAACCGCTACACCGTGAGACTCGGCGCGGCCGACCACGACCGGCTGGCCGGCGACGAACAGCGGGTGATCCGGATGCTCAAGAGTTGCATCCAGACTCATCTCGCGGAGCAGGGCTGGGATGTCTACGGAGACGTGGTGGTGGCCCTGAAGCTGTCTGGGACGCTGCACACCGGACAGTTCCGCACCAGCTCGTCCGTCGATCCCGACACACCACTTCCTCGCAACGCAGGAGACCGATCTATGAGTCAGCAACCGGGCGGGCACGCCGTCCCGGACTACGGTCAGCCATCTGGCGATTTTCAGGACCAGCGGTACGACCAAGGCCCGTCCCGGAATTTCGGCGATGCCTACGACCAGGGTGGTGGCTACCAGCCGGGCTACGATCAAGGCGGCTCCGGTGAGCACTATCAGCAGCCGCACGGCCACTATGATGAGGCGCGCTACGATGAGGCGCAGCAAGGCTATGGATTTGACGGGTATGACCAGGGCGGTGGCCGCCTGCTTTCGGCGTCGCTCATCCTGGATGACGGCTCCAATCGCAACTACGAGCTGACCGAGGGCAGCATGGTGGTTGGTCGCGGCCAGGAAGCCCAGTTCCGGTTGCCGGATACCGGGGTATCCCGGCGGCATTTGGAGATCATGTGGGACGGCCGGACCGCGCTGCTCACCGACCTCGGATCGACCAACGGAACGACGGTCAACGGCACGCCAGTGCAGACCTGGCAGCTCGTTGACGGCGATGTGGTGCGGGTGGGGCAGTCCCGGCTGGTCTTCCGGACCCAGGGTTAATGGCCCAGAATTGATCGCCCGAGGGGTGTGACCCAACAGGTGATAGCACAGATGAATATCATTGACCACCACGCGACCTAGCAGAGACGAACCGAGTGTGCCGGAGCTGGTGCTGCAACTGACCAGAGCGGGCTTCCTGCTCCTGCTCTGGTTGTTCGTCGTCGCCGCGCTACGCATCGTCCGCTCCGACCTGTTCGCGGCGTCCGGGTTGCGCGCCAGCCTTCCGATGTCCCGGCGTAGTGCTCGGGCCGAGCGCGACCGCACACCCCGCCAGCTGGTCGTCACCGCAGGCGGCCTCGCGGGTACCCGTATCTCACTGGATGGCAGACCCATCCTGATCGGCCGCGCGGACGACTCCACCCTGGTACTCGATGACGATTACGCCTCCACCCGGCACGCTCGCCTCGGCTTCCAGGGCGGCGACTGGTTCTTGGAGGATCTGGGCTCCACCAACGGCACCTATCTGGACCGAGCTAAGGTCACCGGACCTACCCGGGTTCCGCTGGGAGTCCCCATCCGCATCGGCAAGACGGTGATCGAGCTACGCACATGACTCTGGTGCTCCGCTACGCAGCCAAGAGCGACCGCGGCCTGGTCCGGCAGAACAACGAGGACTCGGTCTACGCGGGCCCTCGCCTGCTGGCGTTGGCCGACGGGATGGGCGGGCACGCGGCGGGAGAGGTGGCGTCGAAAGCGGTCATCGCCGCGTTCGCGCCGCTGGATGACGACGAGCCCGGCAACGACCTGCTGGATCAGCTGCACGAGGCCACCATGGCCGGTAACGCCGCGATCAGCGATCTGGTCCGGGAGGACCCCGAACGTGAGGGCATGGGTACCACACTCACTGCGGTCCTCTTCGGCGGCAACAAGATCGGCTTAGCCCATGTCGGCGACTCGCGTGCCTACCTGCTTCGCGATGGCGTGTTCAGCCAGATCACCCGGGACGACACGTTCGTCCAGTCGCTGATCGACGAGGGCCGGATCTCCGCGAACGAGGCCAGCCACCATCCGCAGCGTTCGTTGCTGCTCAAGGCGCTCACCGGGCAAGAAGTGGAGCCTTCGCTGACCGTGCGGGAGGCCCGCGCCGGCGACCGCTACCTGCTCTGCTCGGACGGCCTGTCCGACGTGGTCAGTGCGGAGAACCTCGCCGAGGGGTTGACCATGGCCGACCCGCAGGCGTGTGCGGACCGCCTCATCGAGCTGGCTCTCAAGGGCGGCGGACCGGACAACATCACCTGCGTCGTGGCCGAGGTGGTGGACGTCGAGTACGGCGAGGACGCGCCCATCATCGCCGGGGCGGCAGGCGATGGCGTCGAGCAACCCCAGCCCGACTCGGCGGCCTCCCGCGCAGCGACGACCACGCTGCCACGCCCGTCAGAGCCCAAGCGGATCGAGCCCGCGCCGCCCGACCCGCAACTGCGCCAGCGCAAGCGCAAGCGCACCCTGATCGGTCTCGCAGCGCTCGCCACGCTGGTCGCTGGAATCGCCGCGATCGGGTCGATCCTGGTGCTCGGCCAGTACTACGTGGGGGCTGCCCGCAACGGTGAGGTGGCCGTCTTCCAGGGCGTTCGGGGTGAGTTCCTCGGCCTGCCGCTGCACTCGTGGGCGGAAGGTAGCTGCCGGGATGCAGCTCGCGGCTGTGAGACGGTCTTCCTGCGGGACCTGCAACCCTACGCCCGGACCAACGTCAGCCGCGGCATGATCAGCAACAGTGGGTTGGGCGGGGCGCGCGAGATCATCGGTCGGCTGCGCACCAACGACCTGCTGCCACTGTGTCCTCAAAACGCCGCCGCGAGCCCCCAGAACACCGCGGGCACCTCTCCGGCCGAGGTGCCGGCCTCACCATCTCCTTTTGTCACAGACACCACCGTGCCCGCCATACCCACGACCACCGGTACGCCACTGCCGGAGAAACCCTCGGAACCCGGAGTGGACTGCCGGACGGTGAGTTGATGGTCACCTCTGTCCCCACCCAGGACGCGGGCTCACAGCCCGCGGCCTTGCCGCCCACCAAACGCGGCCTGGAGCTGATCATGCTGGCGTTCGCCGCCATCGTGGTCACCGCCGCGCTGGTGCTCGTCGAGCTCAACCAGCCGCAGGGACTCACCCGGTCGGTGCTCTACGACGGGGCCGCCTACCTCGCCTTGTTCAGCGCTGCACATATTGCGGTGCGGTGGCTCGCGCCCTACGCCGATCCGTTGATCCTGCCCTGTGTCGCGTTGCTCAACGGGTTGGGGCTGGTGGTCATCCACCGGCTCGACCTGGCCGATGCGGCATCAGCCGCCTCTATCGGCGCTCCGATCCCGGCGGGCAACGTGCCCCACCAGATCGCCTGGACGGCGCTAGGTCTGGGGTTTTTCGTGGCGGTGCTGGCGTGGGTCCGCGACCACCGGATGCTGGCCCGCTACGGCTACACCTGCGGGCTGGTCGGGCTGGCCGCGTTGGCACTCCCCGGCCTGCTTCCTGCCGCTATCTCGGAGGTCAACGGCTCGAAGATCTGGCTGCGATTGGGTGGATTCACCATCCAACCCGGTGAGTTCGCCAAGATCCTGTTGATGATCTTCTTCGCGGCCTTCCTGGTGACCAAACGGGACCTATTCACCACGGCGGGGCGCAAGGTGCTGGGCATGGAGCTGCCCCGGGGCCGGGATCTCGCGCCGCTGCTGATGGCCTGGGGGCTCTCGCTGGGCGTGCTGGTGCTGGAGAAGGACCTGGGCACCTCGTTGCTGTTCTTCGGCATCGTGCTGGTGCTCATCTACGTCGCCACCGAACGGGTCGCCTGGCTGGTGATCGGGCTGATCTTCTTCATGGGTGGCGCGTTCGTCTCCGACCTGCTATTTGCGCACGTGCAGCGCCGGGTGACCGCTTGGATCAATCCGTTCTCCGACTATGACGGCGCCGGCTACCAGATGGCGCAATCGCTATTCGGGCTGGGCACCGGTGGCGTCTTCGGTACCGGGCTGGGTGCCGGGCGTCCCGACCTGGTGCCCGAAGCGCACACCGACTTCATCACGGCCGCGATCGGAGAAGAGCTGGGCTTCGTCGGGCTGGCCGCGGTGCTGTTCACCTACCTGCTGGTGGTCATGCGGGGCATGCGCGCCGGACTCACCGTCCGGGACACCTTCGGCAAGCTGCTCGCCGCGGGGCTGTCCTTCGCGATCGGTCTGGAGGTGTTCATCGTGGTTGGCGGGGTGACGAAGTTGATCCCGCTGACCGGGCTCACCGCACCGTTTCTGGCCTACGGCGGATCCTCGCTGCTGGCCAACTACATCCTGGTGGCCCTGCTGCTGCGGATCTCCCATGCGGCGCGGGCGCCGGCCGCCGCCGCCCCCCGCAAGCCGGTGACCCCGCTGGCCGAGGCGCATACCGAGATGGTGCAGCGCCCGTGAACACGCCGCTTCGCCGGGTCGCAATGGCCGTCATCGCCATGATCGTGCTGTTGCTGGCGAACGCCACCTACATTCAGGTGGTCAGCGCAGAGGACTACCGCACCGATCCTCGCAACCGGCGGGTGTTGCTCGACGAGTACAGCCGCCAGCGCGGCCAGATCATCGCGGGCGGGTTGCCGGTGGCCAGCTCGGTGGAGACCAGCGGGCAGCTGCGCTTCCTGCGCACCTATCTCAACGGCCCGCTGTATGCCCCGATCACCGGCTACTACTCACTGCGCTACGGCTCAGGTGGCATGGAGAACTCGATGGACTCCGTGCTCAACGGCTCGGACGGTCGGCTGTTCGTGCGGCGAGTCTCTGATCTGGTCACCGGCCGCGAGCCCAGCGGGGGCAGCGTCGAGCTCACCATCAACCCGGTCGTGCAGCGGGTCGCCTACGATTCGCTGACCCGCCGCGGCTACACCGGCGCGGTGGTCGCGATCAAGCCGAGCACCGGTGAGATCCTGGCGATGGCCTCCACCCCGTCCTACGACCCCAATCGCCTGTCCGCGCACGACGGCGCGACGCAGGAAGCCGCTTGGAACGAGGCCACCTCGGCCAAACGAGGGACCCCGCTGACCAACCGTGCGGTCGCCGCCACCTACCCGCCCGGGTCGACCTTCAAGCTCGTGGTCACCGCAGCCGCGCTGGAGTCCGGCAGGGCCACCCCGGATACCCCCCTCACCGCGGCGGCCGCATTGCAGCTGCAAGGCACGACGACGTTGCTGCGTAACTTTGCCGACCAACCATGTGGTGGTGGCAACACCGCCACATTGACCCAGGCTCTGGTCCGCTCCTGCAACACCGCCTTCGCCCAGCTGGCCGCCACGGTCGGCGAGAACGCCCTGCGCAAGCAGGCCCAGTTGTTCGGTGTCGGGCAGCAGGATCTCACCATTCCCATCCCCGTGGCGCCCTCGACTGTGGGGGCCATTCCCGACGTCGCCTCCCTGGAACAGTCCGGCATCGGCCAGCGCGATGTGGCGCTCACTCCGTTGCAGAACGCGATGATCGTCGCCACCATCGCCAACGGCGGGGTGCGGATGAAACCCCAGCTGGTGCGCAACATCCTGGCCCCGGACCTGTCGGTGCTGGACAGATTCGCCCCGGAGCAGGTCGAGACGGCGATGTCGCGCTCCACCGCCTCGCAGATCCGCGCCATGATGGTTGCAGCCGAGAACAGCTACCGGAATGAAGGTAAAATCAACGGGGTCAGTATCGCCGCGAAGACCGGCACCGCCGAGCACGGTGCCGATCCCAAGAACACCCCGCCGCACGGCTGGTACGTGGCATTCGCGCCCGCAGACAATCCGCAGGTGGCGATCGCAGTGGTGGTAGAAGACGGCGGAGACCGCAACCTGGAGGCCACCGGTGGCTCCCTGGCCGCCCCCATCGGCCGAGCCGTCATCGGCGCCGCCCTCCAAGGGGCCCGCTGATGCTCAGCGTCGGTGGCGCCCCCAGTCTCCCGAACTCAACAGCAGAGCTGCTCGTCCGGATCCGGAGGACTCTGCTGTTGAGGTCGGGAGCCCCAGGGTTATATCGGAAGATCAGCAATGTGGTGGGTGTATGGGGGGAGTGAGCGCGGGGCAGGTGCTGGCGCGGCGCTACCGGCTGGGCCGGCGCATCGCCATCGGTGGGATGGGCGAGGTGTGGCAGGCCGACGACACCCGGCTGGAACGTCAGGTGGCCGTCAAGGTGCTCAAACCGGAGCTCTCTGGTGACCCCGAGTTCCGCTACCGGTTCCACGCCGAGGCCCGGATGACCGCATCGCTGAACCATCCTGGCATCGCGGCGGTACACGACTACGGCGAAGCGGCGAGCGACCCGGATGTTGCGTACCTGGTGATGGAGCTGGTTGCCGGGGAGCCGCTGGACACGATCCTGGTGCGGTCCCGGCGGCTGAGTGCGGGCCGCACGTTGGACATTCTGGAGCAGGCCGGCAATGCGCTGCAGGCGGCGCACGAGCGCGGCTTGGTGCACCGCGACATCAAGCCCGCCAACATCCTGATCACGCCCTCGGGAGGAGTGAAGCTCACCGACTTCGGCATCGCCAGAGCGGTCGACTCAGCGCCGATGACCCGCAACGGGATGGTCATGGGCACCGCGCACTACATCGCCCCGGAACAGGCCGCCGGCAACGAAACCGGTCCGACCGGTGACGTCTACTCACTGGCGGTGGTGGGTTACGAATGCCTGGCCGGGCAGCGCCCGTTCTCAGCTGACAACGCGGTCGGCGTCGCCATGATGCACATCCGTGACCGGCCGCCGCCGCTGCCTCCCGATGTTCCTCGCGAAGCGAGGATGCTGATCGAGGCGGCCCTGGTCAAAGACCCACGCCAGCGCTACAGCTCAGGTGGTGAGTTCGCCGCTGCCGTCGCCGCGGCCCGACGCGGACAGGAATTACCACCAGTAACACATACTACCCGTCCGTCACCAACCGCGGTCCTGCCACGCTCTCCGCAGAGCCCCATGTCACTGAGTCCAATGTCACTGGGCTCAAACTCACCGGGCCACCGCGAACGGCTCGGTCCGGGGCGGATCACCGTCGCTGTGCTGGGCGCGCTTACCCTGATCCTCGGCGGCTACCTGGTCCGCGATGTGCTACGCCCGTCGGGGACGCCTTCGGGAGCGGCTTCCGGGGCGCCGAGCACCGACGTTGCCAGCGCGCCCGGGCCGGCCGCGACGCCACCGTCATTCCAGCTGGATCCTACTAAGGCACAACCTGCCCCGGAGCTGACTAACCGGGACGACACGCCCCCGGAGGTACTCATCATCCCGACCGACTACTTCGGCCACCGGGGCAGCGACGCCGTGGTCACCGCGAAGGTCCGTGGCCTGACACCGCGCGTGGTCGACGACGATGGCGAGCAGGTCGACCCTGACCTGCGCTCCCAGTGCCGGATCATCGGTGTCGACCCGCTGGCCGGCTATGTCCCCCGCGGATCGACGCTGGAACTTACCTGCCGGAGGGGACAGTGACCGGTCGACACCTATCGGGTGACAATCGGAAGGGGGGCATGATAGGGCCCGGGTCGGGCCCAAACACCGACACAGACACCGGCCCAGACACAGACCTGGATACGGCCACAGCGCGGCTCACGAACAAGGAGCGGGACGGCGCAGGAATGACCATTCCCCGGCTACTGTCGGATCGCTATGAGCTGGGCGAGACGCTCGGCTATGGCGGTATGTCCGAGGTGCACCGCGGCCGCGACGTCCGGCTCGGGCGCGACGTCGCCGTCAAAGTGCTGCGTGCCGACCTCGCCCGCGATCCCCAGTTCCAGCACCGCTTCCGCCGCGAGGCGCAGAATGCCGCCGCGCTGAACCATCCGGCGATCGTCGCGGTGTACGACACCGGCGAGACGGTGTCGGACTACGGTCCGCTGCCCTACATCGTGATGGAATTCGTCGACGGTCGGACACTGCGCGACATCGTCAAGACCGAAGGCCCGATGGACGAGCCCCGTGCCATGGAGACGATGGCAGACATCTGTGCGGCCCTGGACTTCAGCCACCGCAATGGCATCATCCACCGGGACGTCAAGCCGGCCAACGTGATGATCAACAACGCTGGCGCGGTCAAGGTGATGGATTTCGGCATCGCCAGGGCGCTGGCCGACGGGCAGGGTGTTACCCAGACCGCCGCGGTGGTCGGCACCGCCCAGTACCTGTCACCCGAGCAGGCTCGCGGGGAGCTGGTGGACGCTCGGTCGGACGTCTATGCCGCGGGGTGCGTGCTCTACGAGCTGATCACCGGGGAGCCACCGTTCACCGGTGACTCCCCGGTCGCGGTGGCCTACCAGCACGTCCGCGAGGACCCCACGCCACCGTCGCAGCAGAACCCTCAGGTGTCACCGGCCCTGGATGCGGTGGTGCTCAAGGCGATGAGCAAGAACCCGGCCAACCGCTACCAGTCCGCCGCTGAGATGCGCACGGACCTGGTCCGCGTCCTGAACGGGCAGCGGCAACTCGCGCCTGTGGTCATGACCGACGCTGACCGCGATGTCATGCTCGATTCGGGCCCCACCGTAGCGTTGCGACCCCCTCGGGTCAGCCGGCGGCACCCGGAGCCCGTCGGTGCGCCGGTCGAGGATCGTCGAGCCGGACGCGGTCTCGGGATCCTCACCACCGTGGTGGTGCTGGCCATCCTCGGCCTGGTCCTGCTGTTGTTCACCGACCTCTTCGGTGGCGGCCCCAAACCAGTCCCGCTGGTCAACGTGGTCGGCCAGCCGGCGCTGCAAGCCGAGCAGACGCTCAACGCCGCCGGGTTCCCGACTGAACGCAGCCCAGTCGAGTCAACCACTGCGGAACTTGATCGGGTGGTGAGAATGACTCCCCCCGCCGGAATGGCGCTCCCCAAGACGACGATCCGGTTGGACGTCGGCGCCGGTCCCGCCGAGGTGGAGGTGCCCAACCTGCTCGGTTTGGACCGCGGGCAGGCCCAAGCGTCCCTGCAAGGGGTAGGTCTGGTGCTCTCCCCGGACCAGCGCGAGCAAGTCGTCCAGGACGACAAGGACGTCGGCCATGTGCAACTCCAGGATCCGCTCGCCGGGCGCCGCCTGCCCAAGGGCAAGTTGGTGGTCATCACCGTCGGCGTGCCCCCGAAGACCGTGGGGGTGCCCGATGTCACGAACACCAACATCGAGCAGGCGCAGCGCAACATCACGTTGGCCCAACTGGCCGCGCAGATCCAGGAGATCGACTCCCCCGCGCAGAAGGGTCAGGTTCTGAAGCAGAACCCGCCCGGGGGTACCAACGTCAAAGTAGGTAGCACGGTGACCCTGATGGTGTCGCGGGGCAACCAGCTTCAGATGCCCAACCTCCGGGGCCAAACCCCGGCCCAAGCGCAAGCCACGCTGCAAAGACTGGGTTGGACTGGCACCTTCAAAGAAGTTCTTACCCAGGTGGACGATGCCAATCAGGTCGGCCTCATCGTCAAGCAGGACGTGCTACCGGGCTCCGGCTTCGCCACCAATCAGACCATCACGATCAACGTTGGTCGGGAGAACACCACGACCAGCACGACGACCAGCAGCCCGATCTTCGAATCACCAGGATTCAACAGTCCAGGTGGCTGAGGTGGTGGGCGGTACTCGAGGAGTGGAGTCAGCACACCAGCGCGGCGGAGGCGAGCTTGCGCATCCCGGTCTCGAGCTCGAGTACCCGCGATTCGTCCACCTCGGCGCCCGCGATCCGCAGCCAGTTTGCCAGCAATCGATGCCCGCCGTCGGTCAGTACCGACTCCGGGTGGAACTGCACCCCGTGCACTGGGAGTTCGCGATGCCGCAGCGCCATCACGATCCCCGATTCGGTACTCCCGGTGACCACAAGATCGTCAGGGATGGTTTCCGGGAGCACGGTGAGCGAGTGATACCGGGTCGCGATGAACGGCTGCGGCAACCCGGCGAGCACCGCGTCGCCATTGTGGTGCACCTCAGATGTCTTGCCGTGCAGCAGCTCCGGTGCCCGCGCCACGGTCGCTCCCCACACCGCCCCGATCGCCTGGTGGCCGAGGCAGACTCCGAGCAACGGGCGGCCCTGCTCGGCACAGTCCCGGACGACGCTCATGCTGGCCCCGGCACGCTCCGGAGTGCCCGGCCCGGGACTGATCAGCACCCCGTCCGCGCCGGCGAGGTCACCGGGCTCGCGGGCGTGGGTTGGGCGCCCCCCGCCCGCGGCTCCCCCCGGCGGCCGGGTCAGGCCGGGGGTGGTGGCAGGACGGCCTGGCGCCGCGCGCCGATCGCCGCGCGCCGCGGGGGGCGGCGCCCGTGCGCTCGTTAGGGCTTAACAGTTTCATGACACTGTTACGCACTCACGAGCTGCTGTTCACCGTCGTGACGGAGTTGAACGGCAGCTGGGGCTCGACCCACGGAAACACTACGAGCAGCAGCACTGCAATCACCGCTGCGACGAGAAGCAGCGCTTGCACAAGCCTTAACGGGGTGGGCCCGGGCAGGTGACGCCAGATCCAGCTGTACATGAGGCTCCTCACGCTCCCGCGGTCAGCTCAACGGGACGTTGACCGTCGCCCTTCTTGTAGGACGCGACCATGACGCCATGAATGATCAGCCGCTGGCTGGCGGAGAATTGCGGGTGACAGGTCGTGAGAGTGATCAACCGATTGATGGGAGTCCGACCGGGCTGACCAGGAATCGGTGCGATCACCTCGACCTGTGAAGGCAGCACGATCGTCTTGCCCACCACGTTGGCGTACCGAGCAGGCAGCGGATCGACGCCCTTGCATTGCGACTGGGTTCCCTTCCCCGCCGTCCAACCGGCGGTTTCACCTTGCAATGGCAGAACCCGGTAGACGTACCAGTGATCGACCGTCTCGATCACGATGGCATCGCACGAGGTCAGCTGGTCGAGGGAGTTGAAGGGTGAGCCCTTGCCGACACGATGCCCGGCCACGGCGAAATTACCCAGCGCTCCGGGGGATGCGGTGCCCTGGTAGTGGCCTGGACCCGATGCCAACGTGTCTTGATCAGTGCCCTCTAACACGGTGAAGACGAAATCAGGTCCGAATGCCGGGACGTACATCTTGGCGATTCCCGCGCCCTTGATCGGCCGATCCACCAGGCCGCGCCCGTTTTGCCAGGTGTCATCCAGCTTGGCGGTGGCCTGGCGCTGCTTGCCGGCTGACGTCCAATCGGTGACGTATGCCTCGTAGAATACGAAGAGCAGTACCACCAGCCCCGCCGTCAGCAGCAGCTCGCCCACCCCGCGGATCCCCGTTCGCACCGGGTCTGTGCGCCCGCGTCGTGACGGGGCGCCCCGTACCGGGGCCAGCGCATGGCTCACGATGCCTCCTCACACCCGCGGCGCACACCAGCATTGGCACGCCGACCGTAGTGGGTGCAGTCATCTCCTCGTGTCCGGGCCCACATAGACGTGATGACGGACCGGGACCCGGTAGCCGCCAGCGCCGCCGTGCGGGTCACCGGCCGCACTACGTTAACGTGTGCTGCAGCGTCCCTCTGGCGAGCGCTTAACCCGCACGGCGAACGAGCCTGCATGTCAGACGAGGAATCACCATGCCGAAGTCGAAGGTCCGCAAGAAGTCGGTCTACACCCCGCCGGCCGAGGCGCTCGGTCCGGCCAAGGTCCGCGTCGCCGGACCCTCCCACCCTTTCTATGTCGCTGTCATGCTCGGGTCGATGCTGCTGGGCTTGCTGTGGCTGGTGGTCAATTACCTGGCCGTCGACAAGATTCCCCTGCTCAGCGACCTCGGCAACTGGAATTTCCTGATCGGCTTCGCCCTGATGGTCATCGGGCTAGGGATGACCACGCGCTGGCGCTGAGCGCTCGACCACCACCCACTGCTGCGTTTCATTTGCCAGCCACCGGTCGGGGGGACCGTAGGGGTTCGGTCGGGTGCCGTTTCACCTGGCTGTGAGCTAACAACACCGCTGCCATTCATCCCCACTGTGGACAATCTCTGGGGACAACCTCTTGGGACAACGGGGTCCTCCCTCCCCAGCCTGCAGGCTGATCCCTGGAGCCCGACACACCGGACGCAGGAGCGCGATACAGGGACGTTGACGACATCGGGCGTTGGAGGTCGACATACCGGGCACGGTAGCTCGACACACCGGACGCGGAGGAGCGACACGCCCGGCGCCCGGGGAGCTTAGCGGCGGGTGGGGGCGTAGAGCATCGCGGCGGTGGTTGCTGCGCCGAACACCAGGCCGCCGAGGTGACCGAGTATGGAGATGTTCGGTACCACGAAGCTGATGACCACATTCAGCAAGATGATCGTCAGCGCTGGACGTGGGGACAGGCGCATCTTCATCAGGACCACGGCGAAGCCACCCATCAGGCCGAACACCGCGCCGGATGCCCCAGCTGTGCTGCTTGCCGCCCTTTCGAACAGTAGGACCACGAGCGAGCCGCCGAGCAGCGAAACCAGATACACCACCAGGAAGCGGAAGCTCCCCAGAAACTGCTCAAGATCCCGGCCGATCACCCATAGGGCGATCATGTTGAAGGCGAGGTGGATCGGCCCGATGTGCAGGAAGCCGGCGGTGAGCAGTTGCCACCACGCACCGCCGGCCACCGCATTGGGTTGCAACGCCCACTGGTCGAACAGCGGTGACTCCGCGTTGTGTGTCAGGCTGGCGGCCTGCGCCACGGTGATCGCGAAGATCACGACGTTGATCGCGATCAGGGCAGGGACCACCAACGGGCGCTGCGCCGGCCCCGTCCAACGGACGGCAGTGGCGCGCGGCTGCGAGCGAGCAGCCGCAGCGACACAGTCCACGCACTGGTAGCCGACCGAGGCCTCGCGCAGGCAGTCCGTGCAGGCTGGGCGATCACAGCGGGTGCAGCGGACCCCGGTCTCACGGCCTGGGTGCCGGACACACACGGGAGCTGCCATTGCCGTCATACCCCGGCCGGCGCGACCGTCACTCGCTCGATCACGATGTTCTTCACCGGACGATCGCCTCGGGTCGGGGTCACTGCGATGGCGTCGACCACGCTGCGGGAGTCCTGGTCGGCCACCTCACCGAAGATGGTGTGTTTGCGGTTCAGGTGTGTTGTGGGGCGGACGGTGATGAAGAACTGCGAGCCGTTGGTGTTCGGGCCGGCATTGGCCATGGCCAGCAGGTAGGGCCGGCTGAATTGCAGGTCCGGATGAGTCTCGTCACCGAAGCGGTAACCCGGTCCGCCCGAGCCGGTACCGGTCGGGTCACCACCCTGGATCATGAAGCCGTCGATCACGCGATGGAACAGTGAGCCGTCATAGAACGGCCCGGACAGCTCACCTCTGGCGTTGCGCTGGGTGTACTCCTTGCTGCCTTCGGCAAGGCCCACGAAGTTCGCCACGGTTTTCGGGGCGTGGGTCGGGAAGAGCGTCAGGCGGATGTCGCCCTCGCTGGTATGCAGGATGACCTGCTTCTGGTTCGTCTGTTCACTCACCAGACCCATCCTGCCATCACCTGGGTCCGGCGGTGGACGGCCCTGGATGGCAGGGTGTCCCACCTCAAAGCTCAGCGCGGCGGCACGGATGATCAACCCCAGACGGATTTCCGGAGCCGACCACTGAGTCGAGAACCCTCACAGACCCCCTACAAACCCAATGTGGTGATCACCTGCTGGGCGATCCGCCGAGCGCTGATCGTCTGCCGCTGATTGGTCGTGATCACGACCGCGGTGCCCTGCCGGGCCACCGCGAATACTGCTCCCTCGGCGGTCGGCTGCGAGCCGCCTGACCATCCGCCGGGCAGCTCGGCCAGGTCAGAGGTATTCACCGGGGCAGCGGCGTCGACCGTCGCCCGGGCCGCCTTGGGCGTGGCTACCACGATCCAGGTCCGCAGCTGCACCGTGCCGTTGACGGTGAGGAAGAAGCAGGCTGGGTAGGGCTGGTCGGCGCCTGTCCCGGAAACTCGTACCGTCGCGACCCGTTCGCCGTTGGCGGACTGGACCGACTCTGCTGGGAGGTAGCGGCATGGTCCATTGGTGACCGGTTGTGGTGCCGGCGGCACCAGCGGTGGAGGTGTCACGGTTGGGGTCATGGTGTCCGGCGGCTCGGGGGCGTTCGTAGCGCTGGTCGGATGGCTACAGCTAATGGCTGCGGCAACCAGCGGCCCGGCTGCGCTGGTCATGATGATCAGCTTCCGGCGGAGGCTGGCGATGATCGGCCTGCGACGACCCGCTGGTGACATGTCGGCGGGCAGTCAACCACGACCGTGACGGTGGGCTCAGTTCGGGTTGTGAACCACCGCCTCCTAGGGCCCGCAGATCCGACTCGAGACCGCACTACTGCAACTCAGTGTAACGATCAGTTACCCTTCGATACCTCCTCGGTGTGGTTCGTGCCAATTTTCCTGAGTCTCTATCGACTATTCGTTACCTCTGGACGGTGTCGGTCGGGGCAAGGGTCACCGTTTGGGGAGTAGTCGGGCTACCGGTCGTATCTGCGCCGACTCCCACCTCGTTGAGCCGGTACCTGGATGCCTGGAGATCACCCACCCCCCGGGTGAATTCAGAGCGTCTGTTGCCAGGTACGAGGGATCCACGGCAACCCGAGGGGGAAGGCCGTACCGCCCTCTCGCGGAGAGATCTCGAACGAGGAGGAACACCGGAACATGACGTCACGCACACCCAGGAGGCATCGCCGCCTGGCTCTCATGGCCGCCGGGACGGCAGCCGCGATGGTTTTGCTGCCGGGTGCTGCCTCGGCGCAGGTGGTCCACTCAATGCAGCAGGTCATGGGCACGGCCGCTCCGTCGACGCCCAGCGATCCGGTGGCGCCTCCCGGTCCCAACGCTCCCTCCGTACCCGCTGCGCCAGCGCCGGATGATCCCTCCAAGGCGGTGTCCGACCTCGTCGGCAGTGTCACTGGTGGCGGTAAAGATAGAGGGACGCCCAGTCTGACCGGCGATCACCGCGATGGCGACAAGCGGCACCATGATGGTGATCACCGCGGTGAAGAGGTACACCGTGATGACTCCCCAGACAGTCACCAGATCGACGATCCCTACCCGCCTGACCATGCGTCCGGTTCGGTTGCCGATATCGACCTGCTCAGGTCGCACCTGTTGGACATCACCAAGTACGACGCCACCATTGAGGACAATGGTGAGTCGCACTCCGACTCGACCGTCCTCGGCCTGGGTGGCAGCCGCATCGTCGGTTCCAGCGCGGATTCCCGCGACCACAACCGGGAAGGCGACAACGGCGACGCCCTCAAGCTGTGCAACTCCAGCGGTGGACTGCTCTGCTTGAGCCTGCTCTATCACAACACGGTGGCCACCGAGGACCACGACAACTCGCTTGCCGCGGCCCGCGGTGGCGTCGCGGCATTGTGCCTGGGCAACCACGACAAGGAGGCCACCGCCTCCTATGAGTGCGACGGAATCCTGTCCTTAGGTGTCGCCGAAGGCCTCGGTATTGCCGAGCGGGATAAGAAATACGACCACACCAAGGCCGATTCCGCCAACGAGCTGCTGAACCTCTGCATCGGCAAGCGGGAGAAGCTGACCACTCCGTGCGACGGTCTCGGTATCGAGGCGGTGCACTCTGACACCAAGTCGAGGTCGGAGAAGCCGGACACCGAGCGGCATTCCTTCCTGCTTGGCATCGACAGCAACGGTCATTCCTCCTACCTGCTGGATGCACCGACCGCGTTGGCTCTGCCGGATCACTGTGGTGATTCCGCGATCCTGTGCCTGCTGCTCAACCAGGGTAAGTCGGTCATCTTCCACAACCCCAAGGGTGCTGGCAGCGCGCAGGAGGCCCTGCGTCTCGACGTGCTGAACCGCACCCTGCTGGTGGTCCTCGGTCAGTCCGAGACTCTGGCACACGAGAACGAGAACCGTGACCACCACAAGAAGGAAGAAGAGCACGGAAACAAGGGTGAAGAGCAGGGCAAGGGCGAGAACAACGGTGGCGAGAAGGGTCCTGAGCTGGCCCAGACCGGTTCCGACATCGCTGGCCTGCTCGCCGGTGGATTCCTGCTCACCGGGTTGGGTGCGCTCACTGTGGCGGCCAGCCGCCGTCGCGTGGGTAAGCACCACACCGTGTAGGCACCACACCGGCTAGGAGTGCATGGCAGTACCTGAGACAACAGTAACTGAGTATGGCGTCAGCGGGGGTCGGTGATTAGTCGCCGGCCCCCGCAGGCATGTCCACCCACAACCCTCGCTACGATCGGCGCCCTCATGAATACCTTGATCTCTAGGCTCCCCTGGATTTCCAGGCTGCGCAGCCGGCCGATCCCCTCTCTTATCGGTGTCGTCGCATTGGTGCTCGCCATCACCTGCGGGGTGATCGCTTGGGCGTTGAGCGGCACCGTCGGCAGCGCGGTCGGTACCCCTGCGGTGGTCAACGCCGCAGGCAAGTACAGCTTCGAGGCCCCCCCTGGCTGGTCGAGCACCCAACAGGGTCGTACCACGACGCTGACCAGCGCAGATCAGAGCACCGTGATCACCCTCGGGGTGGGTCGCATCGGATCGCTGCCGGTGGCCGCTACCCTGTTCTTCCAGCAGGTTGCCGGCAATTACAAGAACGTCCAAGTGATCCCGCCGGAGGCTAAGGAGATAGGCTCGCGGCCGGCTCTGATCTATGGCGGGGTCGGGAACAATGCCCAGAACACCAGCATCCGTTTCCTGGCGATCACCGTCCAGAACAACCCCAGCAACTATGCCATCGCGGTATTCACGGCGGTCGGCTCGGATCCCAAGATCGTTCTTCCACAGGTGAACCGGGTGGTCGAGACCTTCCGGCCGGTGCCATAGCGCCAGCTCACTTGATGTCGATGAGGACGGTCACGCCTGTCTCATCGATCTCCGAGGTGCGCACGATCATTCTCAGTCGCCAGGTTCCGGGGTACGGGAGCGTAACCCCGCTGGCGCCGTACTCGCCGGGCTCGGTGTGCTGGAGAGCTACCGCGAATGGACCGAGCTGGCGTGCGACCAGCGTCAGCTCGGTGCGCAGTTCGGCCACGTCATGCCGGCTCCCGGAAGGGTCTTCGACGGTGACGCGGATCGTGTTCGGGCCGGTAGTGGCCGGATCGACGTCCACGATGAGTTGTCCCCGGCCGCCCGGACCGCCGGTGTCGTAGCTGATCACCTGGTGGGCCGGACCGGGCAGCGTGGTGGTCACGGTGCGCCCAGGTTCGGCGTTGACCAGTAGTGCGGTGACGCCGAGCACGAGTGCGCCCAGCGCCGCTTCCCCCGCCACGCTGCGCCGCAGCTCGCTGCGCCCCAGCACACCGTGGCGGGGCACGGTGCCACACTCCGGCGGGTTGACGGCGGGCCTTGCCGCTCCAACGCCGATCAGCGCTCGCCGATGCCGGGAGAGGCATCTGTGGGACAACGAGGCGACGCCAAGCATGAGCGCGAAGGCTCCGAGCTTCACCAGCAGCAGCCGGCCGTAGTCGGTGGAACCGAACGCCCCCCAGCTGCCGAGTTGGCGCCATGACTGGTAACTACCGGTGCCGATGAGGACCATGATCGATCCGGTTGCGACGGACGAGAACCGGTGTACCGCGCGATAGGGAGGCAATCCGGCATGTGGCGTGTCGTCCGGTCGCAGCAGGATCACCAGCGTGGTGAGGCCGCCGAGCCACACTCCCATCGTCAGCAGATGCGCGACGTCGACCCCTAGCGCCAGTCCTGGTTGGACGCCCACGGCGGCATGGTCTGCACCAGCCCAGGTGGCGGCGAGGCCCAGCGCCAAGGCCACGCCGAGAACGCTGAACCAGATCCGACCCCGTCGCGCGAGCTGCGCCAACCAGGCGCACAGCAAGATGAGGTAAGCGCCTGCCAGAGCGAGTGCAATAAGCCGGGCGGTCAACGCAGTGCCCAGCGGGCTGGCCAAGGTCTCTGAGACGACCATCGAGTCCAGAGCCCGATCGAGCCCCAGGCCGTTGCCGTAGCACCCTTGCAGGAGCAGAGTTGCCACCGTGGTGGCCAACAGGGCGGCCCAGCCGGTCAGCATGACGCGGCGCACACCACGATTGGCGATGGCCCCGGGCCAGCACAGCAGTACGAACGCAATCGATCCCACGAGCAATGCGTATGACGCGAAAGCGGCGGCCCGGGTGATGGCGTAGATCACGCCGACGGCTGCGCTGCCGCCGGGCTGCGCGTTCGCGGGTGGCCGGCCCGTCGAGGGGTGGCCCACGGAGAAGGTGAAGGCACCGGCAACCGGGTGCGAATCGGCCGAGATCACCCGCCACGAAACGGTGTAGGTGCCCAGCTGCGACCCCTTCTGCTGCGAACCCTTCTGCTGCGAACCCTTGGCGATCACCCCGACACCCACAGTCGAGGAACGGCCGAGGTGCGCAGTACGGCCGTTGTCGGCCTTGGCGCCATCTGGTCCGAAGACCCGGAGACCATCCTCGGCCACCACCACCGGTTCGCTGAACGTCAGCGAGACGGTGGTGGGGATGGTGGCGAGCACGGCACCCTGCCCGGGATCAGTTGAGATCAATGTCGCGTGGGCGGAGGCGGTACCGGCGCCGATGAGCAGCCCGAGCACCGCGCAGACCAGCATCACTGCGCAGTCGACCAGCACAGTGCAGGCCCGCTGTCCTTGCCGGTAGCGCACTGGCAGCTCAGCCAGAGGCGGCGCTACGCCGGTTCAGCAGGCCCAGGATGATCCCGACCAAGCCCAACACGATCCCCCCGATACCGAGCACCACGCCCCAGGTACCCGCCGTGGACGGTGCCCCGTTGGTGGTGGTCACAGTCGCCGCCTCGGCCGCGTTGGCCGGTGCCAGCTTGAGCACCGGCGCAGGATGTTCGGGCTCGGCAGCTCCCTCGGGGGCGGTGTCGATCCAGCGTACGACCTCGCCGTTGTCGTAGGTCTGCAGGGCCTTGAAGACCAGTTCGTCGGTGTCGGTGGGCAACGGCCCCATGGACACGTCGAATTCCTCAAACGCTCCGGGTGCCACCTTGCCGCCAGTCCAGGTGATCTTCGAAACGATCTCGCTGACCTCTCCGTCCTCAGTCTTGATCGGTTTGTCCAACTTGGTCTTCTGCACGGTCGAGGTCCAGCCCGGCACCGCGCGGGTCGACACGAAGGCCATCGGGTGGTCGGCAGGTAAATTGATCTCCAATTGGGTGGTCGAGGCGGTGTCCCGTTCATTGGGGACCCGGAAAGAGACTTTCGTGAAGCCGCCCTGCTTGGCGGACCCGGCGTTGGCGGTGACGTGCGCCGAGGCGGTGCCAACCAGGGTGAGTAGCGCCAACGCGCAGATGGCGCCGAGGCCGGCAAGCCGATTCCCCCAGCGCCGAGCGACCTTCGCCATGAGGAGACTCCCTAAGGTGTGCACGGCCCTCACAGCATCGTCATGAGCATGTAGCTCATTCCGATACCCATGACGACCTCGGAGGAACCGAGAAGATGAGGCGAGACGACCACGCCGTCCGCGGGCACCAGGGTGTTCACCGGCACGGCCAGCCGCGTGCTCAACCGCACCACGAACACCAGGAAATAAGCGACCAGCACCCAGGTCAGCGCAGGGATCGCCGAGCCGGTGGAGCCCACCCCCGCCATGTCCATACCCTGCGCCATGTGCTGCCCGGCCGGCATCACCGCGAACATGTACACCATGGCCAGACCACCCACCACCAAGTGCAGCTCATGCTGCCCGCCCAGCTCACGTCGCGATGCCGGAACCGCACGCGCTCCACGCCGGATCAGGCGCACGGCGATGTGTCCGGCCACGAGACCGAACAGAACCTGCCAGTACAGCCGAGGCAGTGGATCGAGCCACGGCACCAGCATGGCTACCATGCCCAGACTCATCACACCGCGAGACAGATCCACCGTCCGGTCACCGTTGCCGTACGCCGGGGCGTCACGGCGGGCCGCGAACAGCCGGAACAGGTAGAAGACGGTCAGCGCGGCGAACATCCCCGCGAAGACCCCACGCGCCCACTCCGCGCCAGCCACCGCGCTCACCTCCTCTGGCCGGTGATCGCCCGAATAATCCCTTCCTCACAGCAATAGTCGTCTCGCGCTCCCGCTTAGTTCCCGCCGGGCTGAGCTTCGGTGCTCTGTGGTGGGACCCTCCAACTGTGAAGGCGATCGACGCCGGCAGACTGCTGTTACGACCGATCCACCAGCCAGTGGCTCGGATGATTCTCGCCGGTGGGATACCGCGAGGGTTGAGCTTCGCCCCTGGTTACCCGTCCCCGTTCACCCGTGACGTGATGGAAATTGTGGTCGAGTCGCCGCAGCCCGGCCGGTTCGGGCCCTACTTCATGGCCCGCAAGGCTGACGGTGCGATCGTCGGCGAGATCGGGTGCAGTGTCGAGGACGCCTCGGCCACCGGCAAGGTCGGCTACACGGTGGTCGAGCCGTGTTGGGGCCGTGGGTATGCCACCGAGGCATTGCGGTCGTTGCTGGGTCATGTGCTCGCCGAGCCGGACATGCACCGGGTGGTGGCCGAGACGATGGTGGAGAACACCGCCAGCCGCCGGGTGATGGAGAAGGCCGGCATGACCTGTTGCGGGAAGCGGGTCGACGTCGATGGCGGTGAGCCCGTGGATCTGGTCGTCTACGAGGCGCTCGCTGCGTCGCTACCAGCTAACAGGTAGTTGGCTGACCGCGCCGGCCACAGCCTCACGGACCGGCTGAACCTCTTGGAGGGGCACAGCGAGCTGGAGGGCGGGAAAGCGTTCGAACACGCGGACGAACAGGTACTGGAGGGTCACCCGGCCCAGATGGGCTCCCAGACAGAAATGTGCGCCGTGGCTCAGTGACAGGTGCGGGATACGCTCGCGAGTGATGTCGAAGCGTCTCGGATCGGGGAACACGCTCTCGTCTTCGTTCGCCTCCTGCACGGCGAACATCACGGTGTCCCCGGTGCGGATGGTGACGCCGCCGATCTCGACGTCGACGGAGGCGTACCGGGTCAGGCCACCGCGGCGGCCGGCTCGCTGACGCTCGATCGGGCTGGCGAAACGGAAGATCTCCTCCACCGCGGTGGCGGCGAGGGTCGGGTCAGCTTGCAGCGCCTCCCGCTGCTCGGGGTGGGTGAGCAGCAGCAGCATGCCCCGGTCGATGATGGCGACGACGGGCGCATGCCCGGCGAAGAGCAGGCCGGCGGCCAGGTGGGCGATCCCGTCATCGGTCAGGGCCGGGTCGAGCTCGGCGGCTTGTAGCAGATCCGCGATGAGGTCATCGCTCGGGGCCCAGCGCTTGCGCTCGATCAGGGTGCCGAGGTAGCGCCACAGTGATTGCAGGCCCCCCCGGGCGACCGCCGGCTTGCTGACCTGCTTCGCCTCGATCTGCCAGCGGCAGAAGTCCGGACGATCCCCGGCGGGCACACCGAGTAACTCACACACCACCAGGGCCGGAAGTGGGAAGGCGACCAGCGAGTGGAAATCAGCCGGCGGCCCGCCGCGCTCCAGCGTGTCGAGCAACCCGTCGACGATCGCCTGGACCCGGGGCCGCAGGCTCTCCATCCGACGGGCTGATAGCGGTGGCGTCAGGAGCTTTCGCATCCGGTTCAGGTCAGCCAGCTCCCCTTCCGGGTCGGGGATCGGCCCCCCGAACAGGCCCGGCTGGGTGAGGCGAACCGGGTGCCCCGGGTTGGGATGCGAGCGCGACAACCGCGGATCGGCCAGCAGTTCGCGCACGCGCTCGTGTCCTGATACCAGCCAAGCGGGGCGACCTTGGGTGTCGCTCACCTGCTGAATCCCGTGCGTGGTTGCCATCATCGCCCTTCGGGGTGCTCAAGGGAGGATGCGCGCAGCTTAGAGGTCGCCGCGAGGAACCCCGCTGTTATACGGGCGGGTCTGCCTGCCGGATCGCCTCAGCCTCGGCAGCGGTGCGGAGGTGTCAGACCAAGTCGTGGCTGGACGGCCGGATGAACGGTTCGTCCGCTGGCGTAGGTCGCGCACCCGCGCCGGAGCTGGGTCGTGGGCGCGGGCGGCGCGGCACCCGCGCACCGGACCCGCCGCCGCGACCTGGGTACACCAGCACCCCGCTCACCGGATCAGGCGCCGCGTCCAGCGCCGCGCACACCGCGGGCAGCTCACGGAAGCGGTCGCGCTGAATGTCGTCGATGAACTCCAGCTCGA
Organism: uncultured Pseudonocardiaceae bacterium; assembly: GCA_964250265.1. Lineage (GTDB taxonomy): Bacteria > Actinomycetota > Actinomycetes > Mycobacteriales > Pseudonocardiaceae. The sequence goes on from CAXUFG010000033.1 coordinate 24,532, forward strand.
GGACCACGCCCCAATGGTGCTTGTGCCACTGCCACCGCAGCGCCCCGTTGGTGATCGCGGCCTCGGTAAGGTTGTCGCCGTGCGCCCGCCGCCAGCGCCTCGCCGGGAACTCCCCGTCGAAGATCTCGATGGACAACCAGTGGTCCATACCCGACGAGCGTACCCCCAAAACGGACATATCGCCACGTGCGCCAACGCTGGCCCCGGCGTCTGATCT
>CAXUFG010000033.1:24848-29941 GCA_964250265.1 uncultured Pseudonocardiaceae bacterium
CCCCCAAAACGGACATATCGCCACGTGCGCCAACGCTGGCCCCGGCGTCTGATCTGCGGGCCACAGCTGAGCGTGCGCTCAGCCTCCCGAGCTCAACAACAGCGCTGTTTGATCTGGCAGCTCTGTGGTTGAGCTCGGGAATAGGAGAGCCGATTCGGGACCGGCGCGCGCCGCCCGTCGGTGTGTGGCAGGTCACATCCGATCGGGTGGGGAACAATGCTCGGGACCGGTCTGCTTGCACTGCCTGTGGAGAAACGGGCGCCTGGCGCGCTGATAGTGGAGCCCACACCACCCGTCAGGGTGATCCCACCGGCCGGAGGTGCCCGAGTCCGGCTGGTGTTAATCCTGGGTGCGCTGATCGCGCTCGGCCCGCTGACCATCGACATGTACCTGCCGGCCCTGCCGGCGATCACCACCGACCTGGTCACGACCGAGGCCGCCGTCCAGCTCACGCTGACCGGAACGCTCCTGGGCTTAGCGGTGGGACAGCTGGTGGTGGGCCCGCTCGCCGACGCGTTCGGCCGCAAGCGGCCGCTGCTGATCGGGGCCGGCGTGCACGTCGGCGCGTCGGTGCTGTGCGCCCTGGCCCCGAACATCGCCGTCCTCGGGGGTCTGCGGGTGCTGCAGGGGGCGGGAGCCGCAGCAGGGATGGTGGTGGCGCTGGCAGTTGTCCGCGACCTCTACGCCGGGCGGGCCGCCGCGATACTGCTGTCGCGGTTGATCCTGGTCATGGGTGCCGCCCCGATCGTGGCCCCCACCGTGGGTGGAGTGCTGCTGGGATTCACCTCCTGGCGCGGCGTGTTCGTCGCGCTCGCCCTTTACGGGCTGGTGCTGCTGCCGGTCGCCGCCCGCATGTTGCCCGAGACGCTGCCCCCGCCGCGCCGGCAGGCCGCCCGAGCCAGGGACATGCTGCGGACCTATCGCCGGCTTTTCACCGACCGCGTCTTCGTCGGGCTCATCCTCACCGCCGGCCTGGTGATGTCCGGGATGTTCGCCTACATCGCCGGGTCCTCGTTCGTGTTCCAGGAGCAGTTCGGTCTCGGCGAGCAGGCCTTCGGCCTGCTCTTCGGGGTCGGTGCGATCTGGATTATCGGCGCGAGCCAGCTCAACGCCTACCTGCTGCGCTGGTTGGAGCCCCGCCAGCTGCTGCTCGCCGCCGTACTCACCGCAACAGCCGCAGGGCTGATACTGCTCGCGGCCTCGCTCACCGGGTTCGGCGGCCTGGTGGGCCTGCTGATCCCGCTGTGGGCGGTTCTGTTCGCCGTCGGCTTGGCCCTGCCCAATGCTCCCGCCCTTGCGCTGAGCCGCCACGGCGAGGCCGCCGGTACCGCCGCCTCAGTGCTCGGCGCCGTCCAGTTCGGGACCGGGGCCGTTGTGTCGCCGCTGGTGGGTCTGCTGGGCAACGACGCCACCGCGATGAGTGCTGTGCTGGCAGCCGCGATGACGCTGGCGCTGGCGGGGCTGGTGCTCGTGGTGCGACCGTGGCGGCTCGCGGACCTCGACCCCCCAGCGCGCGCTACCGTCGGGTAGCGGCAGATCGAGCTTCACACGACGATTCCCCTACGACTCGGCGGCCGCAGCAGCGGGATGAGGATCTCGTCAACGATCCTGCTCAGCTCGTCGTCTGACAGCGGTGCGCCCCCGAGGAAGTGCCCCTGCAACACGAGGGCCGGGCCGGTGCGGGCGATCAGCCGAAGGTTGCCCGCAGGGGAAATCTGACCTCGATCGATTGCCTCGCGCAAGATCCGCTCCAGCAGAGCGAGCCTGGGGGTGACCACCTGGTCGACGAAGGCCTCGCGGAGTTCCGGAGTCCGGTACAGCTCGGCTACGGCATCGATGCCAGGCGAACCGGCGTTGCCCGCGAGCGCGTCGTTGAAGGTGCTCAGCACGGTCAGCAGCGCCGTGCGCACGTCGTTTGGGAGGGTGATCTCGTTCGGGTCGGGAAGCACGGTGCGCAAGGCGTCGAGAACGAGATCCCGCTTGGTTGGCCAGCGCCGATAGAGGGCGGCCTTGCCGGTCTGCGCGCGCTCGGTGACCGCCTCCATCGTCATGCCCGCATAGCCAGAGGTGCGCAACTCCGCCACGGCCGCCTCGCAGATCGCTCGTTCCAGCGCCGCGCCGCGCCGTCGTGACTGTGCCATTGCCAACAGATAGTAGACGATTGCGTTTCCTATTGGCAGAGACTACCGTCGGTTCGGATAAGAAACGATCGCGTCTACTAAAGGGGTGACATTATGACCACTGCCCACAGCACGACCGTCTGCGTCGTCGGCGGTGGACCGGCGGGAGCGATGCTCGGCCTGCTGCTGGCCCGGTCCGGCATCGACGTCGTCGTGCTGGAAAAGCACGGCGACTTCCTGCACGACTTTCGAGGCGACACCGTGCATCCCTCCACCCTGGAGATCCTCGACGAGCTCGGGCTCGCGGAGAGGTTCCTGCGGCTGCCCCACCGCGAGATGCGCACCGTCGATCTCATCGAGGGCGGCCGGCGCCGCACCATGCTCGACCATCGCCTGCTCAACCAGCGCTTCCCGTACGTGGCCTACGTTCCGCAATGGGATTTCCTGAACTTCATCACCACCGAGGCCGCCCGTTATCCCACCTTCACCTTGCTGATGAACGCCGAGGTCGACGACATTGTCCGAGCCGGCGGCCAGGTGGCTGGGGTGCGCTACCGCGATGCCGACGGGCGCCCTCACGAGATCCACGCGCAGCTGACCGTCGCCGCCGACGGCCGGCACTCCGCGGTGCGCCGTGCGGCGGGGCTGCGACCCCGCGAACTCGGCTCCTCGATGGACGTGCTGATGTTCCCGCTGTCCCGCGAGGATGGCGACCCCGACGACACCTTCACCATGTGGATCGGAAGAGGCCGTTTCGTCGCTGTCATCAACCGCAACACCTACTGGCACCTCATGCACGTCATCCATAAAGGCGGCTTCCAGGCCCTGCAGCGTGTCGGCGTACAGGAGCTGCACAACGTCATCGCCGGGCTGGTGCCCTTTCTGGCCGACCGCGTCCGCGAACAGGTCCGCCACCTCGACGACGTCAGTGTCCTGGAAGTGACCGTCAACCGGCTACGGACCTGGCACCAGCCGGGCCTGCTGCTCATCGGCGACGCGGCGCACGCGATGTCCCCGCTATACGGCGTCGGCATCAACCTGGCGGTCCAGGACGCCGTGGCCACTTCCAACCTGCTGAGCCGCCACCTGCGACGCTGGCAGGACCACGGAGTTCCGGTACCCCGGCGGGCTCTGAGCGCCGTCCAGCGCCGCCGCCTCCTGCCCACCATCGGCACCCAGATAGTCCAGCGGCTTGTCCAGTGGAGCGGCATCGACCAGGCCCTGCACCATCCCGACAAGGAGGCACCAACCGTGTTCTCCCGGGTGCCTGAAAACCGCACGATGACGCGCCTGCTGACCCGCCTGTCGGCCACCGGCATCCTCCCCGAACACATCCGCACCCCAGCCGCCGAGCGCCAGTGATGACCCCGTCATCGAAGAGGCCGACATGGAGACATATCGGGCCAATCAGGGGTCCATTTACCCCGATATGTCTCCATGTCGGGTCGGCGGGGGCTTGGATTAGATGGCGAAGCCGAGCGCGATCGCGAAGGCGCCGTAGAACGCGGCAGCCGCGGCGAGGCGTGCGGGGGTGAGACGCCGGCTGCGTAGCAGCACCAGTAGGTAGATCACGGCGGCGGCGGTGGCGATGCCGGCCAGCAGCAGTGGGGTGTCGAATCGCCAGGGGGTGAAAAGCAGACCGAGACCAGAGGGAATGGTGGCTTGGATCATCATCGCGCCGGAGATATTGGCCAGCGCGAGCTGAGTTTTGCCTTGGCGTACCCAGATCAGCGCGTTCATCGTTTCGGGGAGCTCCGTGGCGATCGGCGAGAGCAGCAGCGCCACCACCACGGGAGGCATCCCCAGAGCGGGGCCGGCCCATTCCAGTTGCCCGACGAAGACCTGTGACGCAGCGAAGATCAACGCTAGGGTGGTCAGGGTTTGCGCGAGTACCGCGATCCTGGATGGCACCGCGCGGTGGGGTTGGAGCTTGAGCGGCTTGAGTTCCTCGGCTGCGGAGGGGCCGCCGCGGCGCAGTTCCTGCCAGAAGTACACCGCGTAGGCGGCGAAGAACGCCAACCCGAGCCATGGCTTGATGCTGAATACGACCAGGCCGAGGCCCACCTTGACGACAAAGATCGCCAAGAACCAGATTTGGTCGCGGGCGAGTTGTCGGTGGTTGATTCCGACGAGAGCCCCATCAGTCTGCACAGGCAGGGCCGGGGGTTCGTCCGGCTGTGATGTGTCGGGGACGCTGGCCAGTGTGGCTTGCCTGCGAGAGGCGTTCCGACGGCGCACCATCAGGGTCGCCCCCACTGTGGCGTAGGCGATGGTGCCGACCACTAGCGGCCCGCCCAGCGCGGCACCCACCCCGATGTCGTCACCGTGGGGGCCGCCACCAAAGGTCACCGCGACGAGGGTGACCACGCTTTCTGGCAGGGCGGTGCCAACCGCGGCCAGGATCGTGCCGACCGCTATCGGCCCGACGTTGAGCTGCACACCGAGCCACTCGACGGCGTTGATGAACCACTCACAGGCCAGGTAGATGACTACCGCGCATCCCACCAACAGCAGTACATGGATCACGAAGCACCCTTCCGCGCCGCCGGGACGGGGTGCCGCGAGAAACGTGGGCGACCTCGATCCGCGACGGATTAGTTCATCCGTTATGGATCGAAGGTCTCGCCCACCCGCAGCCTGGAAGGTGCGGGCCCAAGGACCGGGGAGGTTGTACTCCCAGCATGTCGACCACTTGGTGGGGGGCTACTCCCCTTCAGCGCCCAACGATAGTCGAGGAGGCAGGCCGTCCTAGCCGGGGGTGAGCAACATCTCCTGCAGGCAACAGTTCATGATCGACAGTGTCTCGTCGGTCACCTGTCCAATCGCTGCGGCACCGGTCACGACCACCCAACTTTCAGCCGAACGCTCTCTCCTGCGTTCCTCGCCATGTCCGCACCCTGATCTTGACCTGTCGCGGAGTGCCTGCCAACCCCGCTTGCTGGGAATCGAAGGTCTGCACGCTGGTGCCAGACG
>CAXUFG010000034.1:0-29760 GCA_964250265.1 uncultured Pseudonocardiaceae bacterium
CGAGTTGTGGTCTGACGACTTCGAGGTGCTGCATTGGGTGGTCGAGCGGTTCGAAAGCTCGGGGCACTGCATTGAGGTGGGTGAGGCGTTGCGGGTTTTTCCTGAGGAGTACTACGACAGCGTGCGGGAATCGCTGCGCCGCCTGAGCAGCCATACCTACGTGGTGACCGGCAACGGCGCCGAACTGATACGAAGTGCGATAGGAGGGCCGCCAGTGGTAAACGACGCTACTGACCGTGCGCTACGCCTGGTGGGCACAATGCCGAACGACGCCGAGCTGCTCGCCGACCGGATTCTGACCGTGCTTGTCGAGGGTGTGGTGAACGAGCCGGATCTCGAGAAGAGGTTCAAGCTTGAGGCCGGGCTCAAGGGCGTAGGGGGAATGACCAGAGATGTGCTCGTCGACGTTGTCGCGACGGCGATCGCCCGGTCGACCGGTGCCACCCAGTCGTGGTCCTATCCCTACGAGAGGGTCGCCCAGGATCATCCCTAGCTGCGATTGAGTTTGTGACCGGCTTCGCCGGGCCCTGGTACCACGTGCCGCTGATTTCACCCAAGAAGGCGTACTGATCTGGCGTTACCCCTCGGTCGTGGCCCGCGTTAGCCAATAGGTGCCTCGGTACGCGCAGTCTTCTCACTTTCCCGGGTGTCGAGGACGTCTCCTGCACCGTGCACATCCAGGCAGGAGGGGGAGACTGATGATCCGTCACCGAGCTCACACGGGCGTCGTGCTGGGGGTGGTGATCGCGGCAGTGACGCTGGGGCCGGCACCGCCGGGGACCGCCCAGGCCGACCAGCCGGGCCAGGCACGCCGGGTGGCCGTGCTCACCGGCGGGGAGTCCCTCAACGCGACGCAGGCGCGATACCAGGTGAAGGGCACCGATCTGGGGATCATGTGGGCCGATGAGGCTGGGCAGATTCTGGCTGCCTTCGGGGACACTTTCGGGCCCGGCTGGGCGGGTCCCGGCAGTGAGATCGCCGACCCGGCCGCCAGCGATTGGCGCTCGAACACGCTGGCCCGCAGCGGAGACCGGAATCCAGCCGACGGCATGTCCTTCACCGACTTCGTCACCGACCGCGCGGGCCACGCCAAGGAACTACTCCCCTCACTCAAGAAGGACGGCGTCGAGATCACCAAGATCCCCACCGGTGGCGTCAACGTCGGCGGACGTAACTATCTGGCCTACATGTCGGTGCGCCACTTCGGCCAACCGGGGCAGTGGACCACGAACTACAGCGGCATCGCGTACTCCGACGACGGTGGGCAGAACTGGATCAGTGCCCCCCAGACATATCGTCCCAACACGCCAGCCTCCGACGAGAAGTTTCAGATGATCTCCTACGCCCGTCGGGACGGGTTCGTCTATGCCTTCGGCACGCCCAATGGCCGCTTGGGTGACGCGTATCTCGCCCGAGTGCCCGAGCAGCGGCTGCTGGAGGGCTCCGCTTACGAGTATTGGACGGGAACAGGCTGGCTGCCAGGCGCCAGCTCGATTGCGGTCCCGATCATGACCGGACCTGTCGGGGAATTGTCAGTGCGCTACGACCAGACGCTCCAAAGCTGGGAAATGATGTACCTCGACGAGCCGCGCGGGGCGATCGTGGTCCGGCTGGCCCCGCAACCGACCGGGCCATGGGGCACCCCGATGCCCGTCGCCACCTCCCAGCAGTACCCGACCCTTTATGGCGGTTTCCTCAACCCGGACTCACACGGGCCCGACATCTACTTCACCATGACCCAATACGATCGCTACAACGTCTCACTCATGCACGCCACACTGCCGGCCGAGGTACGAAGAAACGCACAAACGCCCTGACATATTGGCTGTGGTTCAGCGCTGACGCTCGACCAACATCGGGTCGAGCCGCTTGGCCACCACATCAGAGTGCAGCGGGATCGAGTTCTCTCTGAGTGGACCGATACCGCGCAGTAACACCGGCAAAGGTGACTCGGGCTCGACGTCAGTCACCAGGTACGCCTCACCCGTCCACACGGTGTCGTCGGGAAGATGAAGCTCGACGGCCAGGTCGCTGGCTTGCGGGCCCCACTCCGCAGAGTCATCGCGGGTGTTAACAGACCAGCTCACCAGGGGTGCGACTGGTTGAGTGACCTCCAGTTCGCCGGGCCTGAGCTGGCCATCGGCGATGCGGCACATCACTTTGACGATCATCCCCAACCTTTCCTTTGCGTGCTTGCCATCGAGGACCGTATGCCTGGCCCTCGCGAAGGTTCGCCGGTCGGGGTTGCTCACGACTGGTCGAGCTCCATAGATCCAGTGTGGTCCGGCTGTCAATTCGCCCAGCAGGGGCGGCGTCCTGATCCCCCGGCCCGGCCGTGTGTCGATAGCCTGTGGGCGTGGCGAACCTGGCTCGCTCCACCGAATCCGCCCGGGGCACTGATCCCGGCGGGCGCGTGCACCGGCATCGCCAGTCCAAGCGCAAGAAGAGCTCGCTCTGGCGCGAGCTGCCGATCCTGGTGCTCACCGCGCTGGTACTCACGATCATGATCCAGACGTTCTTGGCCCGGGTGTATGAGATCCCCTCGGCGTCGATGGAACCGACCCTGCATGGTTGCCCCGGATGCACCGACGATCGGGTGCTGGTTGACAAGCTGACCTACCGGTTTCGCGATCCGACACCTGGCGACGTGGTGGTATTTCGCGGTACCGACTCCTGGGCCAATGAGTTCACCAGCCAGCGGTCGGACAACGTGCTGGTCCGTGGGCTCCAGCAGGTCGGCGCACTGATCGGTTTGGCTCCGCCGGACGAGAAAGACCTCGTCAAGCGGGTGATCGCGGTGGGCGGCCAGACCGTGCAGTGCTGCGATCAGCAGAACCGGGTCATGGTCAACGGCACTGCACTGACCGAGCCCTACGCGACATTCCTCGGGCACGATCCCCAGACCAGGTTCGGCCCGGTCACGGTGCCGCAAGGCAACCTGTGGGTGATGGGAGACAACCGCAACAACAGCGCGGACTCGCGGGCGCACGTCGCCGACCAGCGATCTGGCACAGTGCCGGTGAACACGGTGATCGGCAAGGCCCGGGTCATCGTGTTGCCACTGACACGCTGGCAGGGCATCGCTGATCCCGATCCGCAGCAGCCGGAAACCCAGGCGTTCGTTGCGCCCGTCCCCTCCTGGCCGTCCCGTCTCCCGTTGGTCACACCTGCGACGACACTACCCGGCACAGCTGGGCACTGACCCCAAATACCGCTGCCGGAACTACCGCGACTGAGCGTCGAATGTCGCAACCCTGTTTCGGTTTCGACGCGACACCGTTACTGTAATACTAAGTAGAGGACACCATCTAATCTGCGCTTTTTGCGATATGAAGCGCTTTGTGATGGGAGCGGGTGACGGGAATCGAACCCGCGTCTAGAGCTTGGGAAGCTCTCATTCTACCATTAAACTACACCCGCGGTGCCGCTGAGCCTAGCACGGATGCGGTGCGCACCCAGCTTGCGTCTGATGTCACCGTCAGTGACCGCTAGGGGAGAGGGTGGGACTTGTGTGACTGTTGGGATGTCGTGCTCTGGCCAGCAGCGAGTGGTCTGGTGACGAGTTGCCTGCCGACTAGGGTGGCGCCGTGCTGCTGTCTGACCGTGACCTGCGGGTTGAGATCAACGCCGGGCGCCTGGGCGTCGAACCGTTCGACGTGAAGCTGCTCCAGCCCTCCAGCATCGATGTGCGGCTGGACCGCTTCTTCCGGGTCTTTGTCAACACCCGGTACACCCACATCGACCCGTCGCAGCAGCAGGATGAACTGACCTCCCTGGTGGAGCCGCAGGGTGACGAGCCTTTCGTGCTTCATCCCGGCGAGTTCGTGCTCGGTTCTACGTTTGAGCAGATCACCCTGCCTGATGATCTGGCCGGGCGCCTCGAAGGTAAATCATCTCTCGGCCGGCTGGGTTTGCTCACACACTCCACAGCGGGGTTCATCGATCCCGGATTCACCGGGCACATCACCCTGGAACTGTCCAATGTGGCCAATCTGCCGATCACCCTCTGGCCCGGAATGAAGATCGGCCAGCTTTGCCTGTTCCGGCTCTCCAGCCCCGCCGAGCACCCCTACGGCAGTGCTGGGGTGGGTTCCCGCTACCAGGGTCAGCGGGGGCCCACGCCATCCCGGGCCTACCTCAACTTCCAGCGCATCGACACCCGCCGCGAGTCAGGACGGTGCGATGACCTCGACGGTGGCGAAGTAGGTGCGGTAGCGGGCGGCGTCCCGGGTGAGCAGTGGCAACCCGAGCACGGCGGCGTGGGCGCCGATGAAGAACTCCCGGCTCCAAACAGGTCAAACGGGTCGTCAATAAACTCTTGACGAAACCGATTCGTCAAGTGATAGTTGACGGTATGACGCTCGATGAACTCATCACCCACACCCAGAGTCAGACCAACAGCCGTGAGCCACTCGCGTTGCTGGCGACCGCGGCCCGCCAGCAACAGGAACTAGCCGACGTAGGGGAGAAGCTGCTCGACCACTTCGTCCAGGAGGCTCGATCCGCCGGCTGCTCGTGGTCCCAGATCGGCACCGCGCTCGGCATCAGCAAGCAGGCTGCCCAGCAGCGCCACTCCGCGTTGCGCTCGCTGATCGGCAAGTTCGTCGGCGGCATCGGAACGATCACGGGGCCCATGTTCAAGCGGTTCACCAACCGGGCTCGACGGGTGGTCGTGCTCGGTCAGGAGGAGGCCCGGACGCTTCGACATGATCATATGGGCACTGAACACATCCTCCTGGGCCTGCTTGCCGAGGGTGAGGGCATTGCTGCGCAGGTTCTCCAGCGGGCCGGCATCACGCTGGGCGCCGCTCGCGCCGAGATCGAGGAAATCGTCGGCTGTGGTGACGCAGCGCCACCAGGGCATATCCCGTTCACACCACGCGCCAAGAAGGTACTGGAACTGGCGTTGCGCGAGGCCCTGCACCTGGGCCACAGCTTTCTGGGTACCGAGCACATCCTGCTAGGCCTCATCCGCGAGGGCGAAGGCGTGGCTGCCGCCGTGCTGGTCAAGCTCGGTGCCGACCTCAAAGAGCTCCGCGACACCGTCCTGACGGAACTCCAGGCACCAGCACCCTGAGCCCGCGCTCCCGGCCACGTGAGCGCAGCGCTATTCGGAGCCGCTTGGCGGCGCAGGCTCGGCGCGTTTGACGCTGGTGAGCAGGAGCTGGGCGACGTCGATGACTTCGGTGGTGTCGGCGGCGGTGCCTTCGGCGTCGCGGGTGGTCAGGCCGTCGGTGAGCATCACCCGGCAGAACGGGCACCCGGTGGCGATCGCGGCGCTTCCGGTGGCGATCGCCTCGTCTACCCGGTCCAGGTTGACCCGCTTGCCGATGCGCTCCTCCATCCACATCCGGGCGCCACCGGCGCCGCAGCACATCGACCGCTCGGCGTGCCGGGGCATCTCGGTGAGCTGCGCTCCTGAGGCGCCGACCAGCTCGCGCGGCGGCGAGTACACCTCGTTGTGCCGTCCCAGGTAACACGGGTCGTGATACGTGACGGTGGGCCCGTCAATGCCATTGGAGGGCGCGACCGGTATGAGTTTGCCTTCGCGTACCAGCTGGTTGAGCAGTTGGGTATGGTGCACCACCTCGTAGTGACCATCCAGCTGCGGATACTCCCGGCCCAGCGTGTTGAAGCAGTGCGGGCAGGTCGTCACGATCTTGCAACGGTGGCGCGGGCGGCCTTCGAAAACGGTATTGAGCACCTCGACGTTCTGCTGGGCGAGCATCTGGAACAGGAACTCGTTACCCGAGCGGCGGGCGGGGTCACCGGTGCAGGTCTCGCCGTCTCCGAGCACCACGTAGTTGACCTCGGCGCGGTGCAGCAGCTCGGCGGTGGCCCGGACCGTCCGCCTCGCATTGTCGTCATACGCACCGGCGCAGCCGATCCAGAACAGGTATTCCACGTCGTCGGGCAATGTCTCCTCGGTCAGCTGCGGGACTTCGAAGTCCAGGCCTTTCGCCCAGTCCATCCGGGCGGATTGATTCTGCCCCCACGGGTTGCCCTTGTTCTCCAGATTGCGGAACAGCGTGCCCAGCTCGGTGGGAAACTCCGACTCGATCATCACCTGGTAGCGGCGCATATCGATAATGTGGTCGATGTGTTCAATATCGACGGGGCACTGCTCCACGCAGGCCCCACAGGTGGTGCACGACCACAGCACGTCGGGGTCGATCACCCCGCCGGTTTCGGCGGTGCCCACCAGTGGCCGGGCCGCTTGCTCGGGTCCCGATCCGGTGACCCGGCCGAAACCGGACTCGGGCACGTGCCCATTACTGGCGGCCAGCGCCAGGACGTCGACGTCTTCGGGTACCGGCTGGTCACCGAGGAGGTAGGGCGCCTTGGCGAACAGATGGTCCCGCAGATCCATGATCACGAGCTTGGGCGACAGCGGCTTGCCGGTGTTCCAGGCCGGGCACTGCCTCTGGCAGCGGCCGCACTCGGTGCAGGTCGCGAAGTCCAGCATGCCCTTCCAGGTGAAGTCCTCGATCTTGCCGCGGCCGAAGACGTCGTCCTCGTCAGGATCGTCGAAGTCGATCTTTTTGCCGCCCGACTCCATCGGCAGCAGCGGGCCGAGTGCTTTGGGCATCCGCTTGGCGGCGACGTTGATCGGTGCGATGAAGATGTGCAGGTGCTTGGAGTACAGCACGATGATCAAGAAGGCCAGCATGACACCGATGTGCAGCAGCAGCCCGACCGTCTCCAGGACCTGGTTGGTCGCCGTCCCCAGCGGGGCGAGCAGTGCACCGGCGGCTTGCGAGGCGAACGCGCCGTGTGCGTAAGGAAAGGTGCCGTTGTTCACCTCGGTGCCGCGGAATAGGAACAACGTCCAGATCACGTTGAAGATCATGAACAGGATGAGCCAGGCGCCGCCGGTGTGCGAGCCGTAGAAGCGCGACGCGCGATGCTGGCGTTCCGGGTCCTGCCGCAGGCGCGTGATCGCGAACGTGATGATCGAGAACAGCACGGCGAGCGCGATGACGTCCTGGATGGCGCCCAGTACCTCCCAGTGCCCGATCAGCGGGATGGCGAAGTTCTCGCTGAACAGGGCGCCGTAGGCCTCGATATAGACGGTGAGCAGGACGACGAAGCCCCAGAAGGTGAAGAAGTGCGCGAGCCCGGGGACCGTCCATTTCAGTAGCCGCCGCTGCCCGAACACCTCGACCACCTGGGTCTTCAGACGCGCACCCAGATCCGTGGTGCGGTCGTGCGTCGGCTGCCCGGACCCGATCAGCGCCACCAGCCACGACACCCGCCGGCCGGCGAGAACGAGCGTCAGGACAGTCAGTCCCAGGCCGATCACCAGTCGCACTGCGATCACGCCGTCCACCTCCCCGCGGGTGTCCAGGGCTGCCTGCAACGTAGCCGGGGACCGGGTGGCTCCACCAGTCGCACAGTACGTCTTGTTACCCGGCAGTAGCGAGGCAGTCATCTCGGGGGAACCTCACGTCAGCGGCGCGGCCCACTTTTCTGGCGCCCCGTGCCGTGATGTCACTGTGCGTGAGAGCCGCTGGAAGGACTGTTGCAGCGCACGGAGTTGCCGCGGGAGGCAACTTCTGGTCCGGAGTTGCCGTTAAGGGCAACTCCGTAACGGATCACCCCCTCCTCCCGGAGGGTAGGAAGGGGTGCCGGGGCCCTGGCAATACGAGCGCTCCACGTGCGGCAGAATGCGCACCAAGCTGGCGGCAAAATAGGCGTTGACCATGGATTGGTGGCTCGACCTACTGGAGGAAGTATTCCTGATCAAGCCGATACCAGCCTGGTCCCGGAATCTGAGCACACGGGCCGTCGGCACGCCGAAGGTCGCCCTGGTCGACTCCATTACCGCATCCGCGACAAGGTCGAGGTCGACGCGGTGCTCGAAAACCGCCGAGGGCAGGTCGTCGGGGGTGAGGTCAAGGCGTCATCGACGGTCCGGGCGGAAGACTTCCGGGGGCTTCGCCACCTCGCTCAACGATTGGGTGACGACTTCCTGGTCGGGATTATCCTCTACACCGGTGAGCAGACGCTTCCCTTCGGCTCTCGACTGCGGGCCATGCCGGTCAGCGCCCTGTGGCAGAGCGCTCCGTACGAGCGAAACCACGAGGCGCAGGTCACAGGCTTGATCTCCACGTCGCGGTCATACAATCACGATGCGAGTTGACGCCGCGAACCCTCCAGCCGGACAGCGCGCGCTCCGGCCCGAGTCGCTGACGGCAGCTGGATCGACATCGGGCGCTGCTGCTGCCGGGGCACATGTAATGAGCGCGGCGCTGGATAGGCGACGGTCGGGGCATCCGGGTGTTGCGGGTGCACCAGGTTGAGCAGTGCGCGCACGGTGTGTTCTGCGGGGCCTTCATAGGCCCAGACGACAACCTCGGGCGCGAACACATCTACCCGGCGGCCAAGCCTGGGCACTCGGGCTGCGGCCGCCCGGTCCCAGCTCCAGATGGTGAGCTGATCGACGTAGTCCGCCCAGTCGTAGGAGGCGGCCAGCGCGGTCGGTGCGCTTCGGGGGCCGCAGCAATACACCGTGAAGCCGTCCGCGACGACGTCGAGCAGCAGTTTCTCCACCACCGGCGGCAGACCCGTCATGCGATCACCGCTGTCGGTGGTGGACGGTGACCCCGGCCGATTCGGGGGGCGCTCAGGCCGGGGCCACCGTCGCCGGTGGGTGAATTGCCGGAACGCGGGAGCGTGGGCTCACCGGATCGTCCCAGCACGTGAACTAGGCTTATCTTTGCCTTGCTCACATCTCAACGGTAACACGGGAGATAGTTTCCTGCAAATTTCATGATCTTGATGTTTGGGAGGTCCGGGTGGCGCAGCGCAAGACGGTACGGTCCCGCCGGCTGGGCAAGCAGATCCGGCGACTCCGCGACGATGCCCAGCTCACCCAGGAGAAGCTGGCCGAGTTGATGAACGCCGACCAGCCCAAACAGCGCGGCATCTCCTCGGCGCACCTGTCCCGGGTGGAGTCTGGCATCGCCCGGATCAACTCAGAGCACCTGGACCGGATCATCGCTGTGCTCAACGTTGATGCCGATCAAGCCCAGAAACTCGACGCTCTACGCCGCCGGGCAGACGAACGAGGCTGGTGGCAGGAGTACTCAGACATCGTCGTAGAAGCCATCGAGATGCTCGTCGAGATCGGCGAAGACGCCGCCACCGCGCGAAGCTACGACATCGCGTTCGTGCAGGGACTGCTGCAGACTCGCGCCTATGCCGAGGCGGTGATCGCCAGCGCCCGCGCCTTCGTCCCGCCGATCAACGTCGACCGCATGGCGGATCTGCGGATGCGGCGTCAGCAGCGACTCGGCGAGAACGATTTTCAGGGCCTGACCGCTGTCATGACCGAGGGAGTCATCCGTACCATAGTGGGTGGTCGAGACGTCATGCGCGATCAGCTACGGCACTTGATCGAAGTGACTCAGGAGTACCCGGTGACGATCCACATCCTGCCCTTCAGTGCTGGAGCGTTACCCGGCTCGGATAACTTCGTGATCTTCGAGTTCCCGCATGACCTCGACGGCGACGTGGTGTATGTGGACAGCAGCACGGCACAGCGCATCCAGGAGGAGCGTGACATCGTTCGGCAGTGCACTTACACCTTCCACGCGGCTCTGGCCCAGGCTCTTCCCGCCCGGGAGTCACAGGACCTGATCCGCGCAGTCATGGAGGAGTTGTGACCCAGTGGCCCGCACACCGAACCCCTACCGTTCGCTCGACGACCGGCGTTACGACGCCGTGGTCAATAGCCGTTATGTGAAATCCCCCTTCAGCAGTGGCAACGGTGGCTGCCTGTCGTTCACCGTGACCGACGGCCTGATCGGCTTCCAGGACGACAAGCTCCCGCCGGCCGAGCGCAAGGCCCGCACCCTCATCTTCGACCAGCACGAGATGGCCGCCTTCATCGCCGGCGCCAAGAACGGAGACTTCGACCACCTGCTGCACTAGCGCGTGCCCCGTGGGGTCTCCGGTGGGAGTTGGATTCACTCTGAGCCTCCCGAGCTCAACAGCAGAGCTGCTGGAGCTTGATCAAAAAACTCTGCTGTTGAGCTCGGGAACCGGAGGGCTGATCACGGAGCCGAAGATCCACGGGACAGTGTCTAATCCGTGGGTGATGTGAGCGCCGCGATCAATAGGGCATGGTTCCACCCTGGGTGGAGCTGGGAGCTACATGGTTCGGTCCACGGCCTTAACACGCAGTGGGTGCAAGAACGTTACGGCTTCGGCCGATGTCCGCATCACCGGCTCTGACGAAACCCGGTCGGAGCACCTTGCACCGCTGGCCGTTGTCCCTGCGCAGGACGGCTCCCTCCATGAGCTCGGAGCCCATGCGCGATCGGCCCAGCAACGTCACCAGCGCATCCTTGGAGCCGAGAACACCGGCGAACAGCCGCGGCGGCACGACAAGTCCGTGCGCCTGGCTCAGGCGGTCTCGCTCGCGCAGCTCCACGAAACCCTCGTCGGGACGACCGAAATCCAGCACCACCAGATGGTCAATCAGCTGGTCATAGCGCACGGTATGGGTGAGCCACAACCACTCCGCGTACAGCACGAGGCCGTTCTCCAGGAGCGGTTGGAGTTGCCCGTAGCCCGCATTTACCCGGGAACGCAGCGGCCCGAGTTGCCCACCGCGATCCATGGCATCCGCCCCCCCTCTGCTGGCAACCTGGAGCTGGCTGCGCTCCCACCAGATCGACACATTGGCGCCATCCAGCTTCTCCTCGACGACGACGGGATGCAGCAGCCAGTCCGAGATCTCTGCTGGGGCCAGGACCCGGTCACCCCGGGTGATCGTTTCGGTCGCCCACAGGTACGGCGTACGCGGGAAGGGCGGCGGTGCCATCAGCAGTGCGCCGAGAGAGCTTCGTCGAGCGTCCACAACCGGATCGGTGTGGCGCTGGGGACCCTCGCCCGAGAGCGCTCGATCTCCAGCAGCAGGCCGGCGTCGCCACTCCCGATGCCCATGGTGGCGTACTCGACCAGCGGTAGCCGAGGGTCGCCGCCGTCGATGAGAGCGCTCAGGAAGTTCCCATCCCAGGCCACTCCCGAGACCGCCCAAGGGGCTGTCGTGCCCAGCGCCTGCCGGAGCAGCCCGACGAAGCGCTCCATACACACCCGGCGGTCGTGACCGGCCAACTGCGCGATCACGTTGCCGGTCTCGATGACCGCCGTCATGGGGAATATCAGGGTTGCACCATCGCCTGCCAGTTGCTTGAACTCGTCGATGACGCTGGCCCGGTTGCTGCACTTGCGCGGTACCTCCAAGAGGTTGAACAGTACCGAGCTGTCCAGAAAGACGACTTCCGTCATCGTCACGTGATCCCGAGCAGCCTGTGGAGATCCCCAGTGTCGATCCGCGAGAGTTGTGCGGGTTCTAGCGAGCGTCCTGCAGCGACGGCGTCGCCCAAGCCACCGGCAGCCATCGCCGCGTAGTAACCCGGGAGGTCCACCAGCCGTATCGCACGGCTACGGCCGGTCTCCCGGTCACGTCCGATCACGACCACTCCTGAGTGATCGTTGCCGTTGAGCGCATTGAGCAGCGCCGGGCTGTGCGTGGTGAGCACGACCTGGAAGCCTTGCTGTTGCGCAGATGACTTGAGGAGTTCGACTACCCGCGCGGCCAGCATCGGATGCAGTCCGTTCTCCAACTCCTCGATCACGAGGGTGAGGTGGTTTGACCTGGACGCTGCACTATCGATCGCCAGACCGCGCCTGCCGGCGAGCAGCGCCGTCGCGATCGCCATCATGCGGAGCATTCCGTCACTCATCTGGCGGGCCGGAATGGTCTCCAGTTCACCATCCTTGATCTCACTCAGGCCGAGCATCACCTCCCCGAAGCCACCGCGACGGATCTCAATCGCCCGGATCTCGTGCTCGGGCATACCTTTGATGATGTCGGACAACGCGGTGAATTTCGGCGGCTCGTCATGCTGGAGGTACGCGACTGCGGCGCTGAGGTTCTCACCGGTGCGCCGCAGCACCATGTCCTGTTCGGGTACGTACTGACGCATGAGCGCTGGCACGGGGTCGAAGTGAAACACGCCGCCAAGAACGGCTAATACATCGGTGGCCGTCTGAAGAATGTGTTGTTCAGCTTCTGTCCTGCCCTCCAGCCGGAGTGGCAACTGGGCCGTCACCAAATGGGAGGCACGGAACTGCCGGTGCGGGTTGCGGCCCTGCTTACCGTTCCATAGCTTCGTGTCGATGTCTCCCGGGTATTCCTGGGGGGCGAGCGTCTCCATAAGCACGCGGGGACGACCAGCAACGTTCTCGACCAGGCGTTCCCATAACACCTGCACCTGGGGCCGCACCTGGATACGGACGTCGAGCCGGATCTCACTGCCGCCGGCCTGCTCGACTGTGACGCCGAGCTCGAACGTGTCCGATCCGAGCGGGGGACATCCCTCGGCGCCGCCGCGCACCGGGCCTGCATCCCGGCTCACCCCGTCGAGCACGTCCCTGATCTCGGTCCCCTTCGCCAGGCGGGACAGCACTTCCAGGGCGTCCAGGGCGTTCGACTTACCTGCACCGTTGCGGCCGATGAGCACGGTCAATGGAGCGAGCGGCAGCACCACGTTCCGGAACGACTTGAACGCCGTCAGCCGCAGCTCGGAGATACGATCCGCCATGACGACCAGCGTAGAGCGGCCCGTCCTGCCTGGTGATGCCGACACGATCACCCATACCGTGCGAGCTTGCTTCAGCGATGGTCGAGAGGCGACGTGCCAGAGCCGGGAGTACGGAACGGGGGCTGACATCGGCGTGCCCCGAGCCCGCGGGCCTGCCTCACCGGTACCTCGATTACCGGTGGCCGGCACCCTCCCCACCACAACCATGGACGAGATCGTGCGTCATCGACAGGAGCGGCAAGAGCGCATCGCCCGGTGAACCATGACGAGGCAAGAAGCCCGACAGGGACCTGATACTCGGCGCATTGCGTGAGCTCGTCGCGAGGGCTCACTCTGAACCGTGCTGTTCTATGCTGTCTACGGGTCTGCCCGCGCAGCAAGCTTAGAGCGCACCTCCAGCTCATCAGCGAGAGCACTGACGGCTGACGCATCAACCAGCGCCAGATCGGAGACAATTGCGCTCCACGGACCGATCACGAGAGCCTCGGCGAATAGGGCGCGCGAGCGAACCAACGCATGCGAACTCTTGCGGGCTTGGTGTTCTCGTACCCCTGTTGTGTTTTCGGTGATTGTCCGAAGTGCGACCGCGACGCCGGCTAGCGCTTTCGCCCGCTGGTAGTGGTTGGAAATCTGATCGGTAAGAGCCTCCGCCTCACTGACCAGGCGAGCGGCGCGGTCATGATCACCGTCAGCATCCACCGCCTGAGCTAGCCGACCCAGTGCTCTCGCCCGCTGGTCCGGCTCGACGATCTGCGCGATGATCCCCTCAGCTCGGTCATAATCACAACCAGCTGTCGCTAACTCGACCAGCTGAACAAACACTCCAGCCTGCGTGCGCGGGTCGGTGACCTGCGCGGCGAGTGCCTCGGCCTCATCAGCCAGCCGGATAGCCTGGTCCTGATCACCACCTGCGAATACTGCGGTGGCGAGTTGACTCAGAGCCAATGCCTGTTGAAACGGGTCGGGGAGCTGCGTGGTGAGAGTTTCGGCACCGTTGACCAGACGAGCGACCTGGTCATGATCACCTTCTTTGGCCATTACCTCGGCCAGCCGACCCAATGCCCACGCCCGCAAGCCGGAATCCGGGATCTGCATGACGAGAACCTCGGCACGCCCGTAGTCACCATGGGCAGCCACGGCGCCCACCAACCGTGTCAGCGCATGCTCCCACGGACCCGGGGGACATACGACCTGCATGTTGAGGGCCTCGTCGCGGTCGAAATCACCACCGGAAGTTACGACGGGGCCGCCCGCGTCAGTATGGTCTCCTGTGGGGTAGGGATCAATGAGCATCGCAGTGACGGCTTCGGCCTTACTGATTAGTCGAGCAGCTCGATCCCGATCACCACTGGCGACTGCCATCTCGGCTAGCTGGCAGAGCACCTCCGCCCGCAAAGAGGGCGAGGTCATCTGTTCAGCAAACGCCTCTGCCTTGATACTCAGCCGAGCGGCACGGTCCTGCTCCCCACTAATCACCATCGCATGGGCTAACTGGCACAGTACCTCAGCCCGCTCATCCTCAGAGGCGTCGGCGAACTGCCCGGTGCAGGCTTCAGCTTCGCTGAGCAGACGAGTCGCCCGGTCGCAATCATCGTTCACGTACGCCGCCTCAGCTAGCTGGCACAACGCCCACGCCCGCTGGTCCGAATCAGCGACCTGCCCGATGAG
This sequence comes from uncultured Pseudonocardiaceae bacterium, assembly GCA_964250265.1. Taxonomy (GTDB): domain Bacteria; phylum Actinomycetota; class Actinomycetes; order Mycobacteriales; family Pseudonocardiaceae. Next base: position 14,286 of record CAXUFG010000034.1, read on the forward strand.
AGCCTCACCGTCGATGACAAGCTGGCCCCCTTGGGTCCGATCACCGCCAGCGGCTACCCGGGCGGCGAGTCGGCCTAACGCTTCCGCCCGCAGGCCAGGCTCGATGATCTGTGTAGTAAGAGTCTCGGCCCGGACGTGATCGTCGAGGGCCGCAGTTGCCTCAACTAGTTGGATCAATGCAAGGTCCCGAAAGACGGTCTCTTTGCTCGGCGGAAGTCTTTCCGCCTCGTTGATCAGCCGAGTAGCCCAATCCCGATCACCGCCAGTGGCAATCAGTGTGGCGAGTCGGCCTAACGCTTCCGCGCGCAAGCCAGGCTCGATGATCTGTGTAGTGAGAGTCTCGGCTCTATAGTGATCACCGCTGGCCGCCACTGCTTCAACGAATGCGCACAACGCGATGCCCTGCGCGATGAGGTTAGTGATCTGAGTGATGAGTGTTTCCGCATCGTCAGCCAGCCGGGCAACCTCCTCAGCCAACTGGGTAGCCTGAGTACGATTGCCAATCCGGGCCATTACCCCGGCCAGGGGGCCCATCACCTGTGCCCGTGCAATCGGGTCGCCTACCTGTACGGTGACGGCCTCGATTGCACTGACCAGCTGATCAATCCGATCGTGATCACCCCATTTGGCTGCGACCTCAACCAAGCTAGTCAACGCCTGCGCTCGCCTGTGGGGGTCCGGGATGCTGCTGGCGAGAGCTTCGGCGTGGGTCGGTTGACCCAGCATGGCCCAGATGGGAGGCAGGTTGATGGGGACGAAGTAGTTGCGGTGGGTGAGATGTTCTCGCTGGACGGCGAGGAGCGCGAGGCTGGTGAGGTCGGGGTCAGGTCGGGCGAGGATGAGTTGTTGGGCAGTGTTGATTTCGGCGACGGCGAGGGCGTCACCACCGGTCAGGTCACGCATCCGGTCGTGACGGACCTGGTCGGTGGTGCAGGCGACGAGCCGGGTCAGGTCCCCGACGCTGACCAACATGCGGGGGTAGCTGCGCAGCAGGTACTGCGGAGTATCGGGAGGCCACCGTCGGTCCCGCCAGGTGTCGGCCCAGCCGTGGAGTCGGTCGCAGTAGGTAATGAGGCTGTTACCGAACTGCTGCTGGGCGACGTGCCGCAGCGTTTCGTGGGCGAACAGGTAGACGCGTTCCTCGGTGCGTCCAAATCCCGCTGACTGGGTGCGGCTGTCTACGCTGCGACCGAACAGCCCATCTAGCACGCCCTGGATCGTGTGGGGCGTCCAGGTGGTGAGTTCTTCCAGGTCATCCAGGGTGAGACCGCCACCGGCGGCGGTGATCAATCCCAGCAGATCGCGCTGTAGCTGCCGTCCCCCCAGAAGCTGTTTGAGTTCAAGCTTCGCGCGCCGCTCGATGTCGCGGGCGTGTACGAACACGTCGAGCTGTCTGGGGTTGATCGTCCGCAGTGGGTGGTCTCCCGCGACGTCGTCGGGGATCGGTGGGTGCGGTCGGCTGGCGACCAGGATGCGCACCTCGGGTGGGGGCCGGCGGGGCAGCAGAGCGGCGATGCTGGAGCTGGTGCCGGTGTCCTCGTCGAGGCCGTCGATTACCAGCAGCAGCCGGCGGCCGACTTCCCGCGACCTGCTCGCCGCGTTCGCCAGCAGCTTCAGTAGGGTGCCCCACCGCGCCCCGACCGTCAGCACGCTGGCCGGGGATTCGCCGAGCAACGCGGCGAGCTGCTCGATCAGCGCGTCGGTGCATGCGTCGCTGTCGGACTGGCCGGCCAACCGGGCGGTGACGAAGAACGACACCACATCCACCCCGGCGGGTGGGTGCAGCACGAACCACGACATCAGTACCGACTTGCCTGCCCACGGCCCGGCCTGCCACCACGCGTACGGCCGGTCGCCGGCGCAGAATCTCACCAGTTCGCCGAGTTCCTCCTCACGATCGAGGAGCTCATCGGGAGCGATCTCGCGCACCTGCACCTGGTAAGCGTTGGTCAACCACTCGCCCGTGGAGGGCGGGACGACATCGGGCAAGGTCTCGGGGAGATCGAGCAGTGCCCGCAGCTCAGCGCGCCTGCCCGGGTCGAGGCTGTCGAGGGCGAGATCACAGCGGGCGGCAGCCAGGCGTCCCAGCCCATCGGTGTGGTGGTGCTTCGCGATCACGCCGACGATGCGACCACCGATCCACAGCGCGGCACCGGACATGCCTTCCCACGGGGACGCTTCGAGGCCCCGCTCCGGTGGCGGCACCGTGACCTCCAGGGTGCCCTCGCAGCGGTTGGACAGCACCGCCACTGACCCGTCGGCCTGATGCGAGTCCCGGTACACGGCGATGTCATCATCGTCGCTCTTCAGCTTGAACCGGGGGAATCCCACCGCCTGCGCGGTCAGCACCGATCCGGCCGAATCGCGCGACCGTCACCGGCCACTCTCCGTCTCGCGGTGCGATGGTCAGCCCCGCGAGGTCCGAGCCCGGATCGGTCCAGCACGACGGTGCCTCGGTGATACACTCAGCGGGCCGGGCGGCGTCGAAACGTACCCGCACCGACACCGCGTCCTCGACGACGTGCGCCGCCGTGAGCACCGCGGTCGGGCCGATCCGGTACCCCGAGCCCCGTCGCCCCGCCTCGCCGGGCAGCGAGGCGATGATCTCTGCGACCTGCCCGGGCACGACCCCATGATGGGCCGGGGCAGGTCGGTCGCTCACGCAGCGGACTCTAACGCTCCCCGGTCTGCTCGGAACCCGAGATCAGCGGTTTGCCCACGGCCCCGCGGCGGCGAGGATCGAGAGTCAGCGTGATCTTCTGCGTCGCCTGTGACGCGACCTTCCCGTCCGCGCCCAGCTCGATCACCCAGAACCGCACCTTCGCGTTCGCTCCCGCTTCCCTGCTCACCGCGACGGTCAACTCCAGCTGCACCGGGCCGAGCTCGAACCGCAGGTCTTCCCCCTCACCCTCCCGCATCGCCGCGCTCAACTCCTGCCGCAGCTGACCGATCACCTGCGTTAGCTCCACACGATCCGCCACTACTTCTCCTCCTAGACGGCTAGCCAGTCGGTCTTCACAGCGCACCGACGCTGAGTCAACGCTGTTGTCGATCTAGCGTGTGAGGCTGGGCAAACATGCGCTGATCGTCCGAGCACGCACTTTGTCGCACCGCTTCCCTAACATCACTCGCTGTGAAGCCTGACCTTCTCCTCGTCCGGATCCGGCGTGGAGACATCACCAACGTGAGCTTTGACGACCTTGTGCGTCTCGTGCGGGAGCAGGTCATCGCGGCGTGGCTGGACGCAGCGCGGGCCACGGATCGGCCGATTCTGAAGCCGTCCAGCCGAGCCACCCTGGCCTGATGCTTGCGGTTATTAAGGGTTGGGGTTGATCGCTAGCGACGGTCGTCCTGTGGCTGCCCATGCGGGTGCCGTCGGCTTCTTACCCGTCGCGGCGATACTGGATCTGCAAGCTACCGACAGCAATTGATGGTGATCACTGAGCTGCTGCCGTCTGGCAACACCGATCCGCGTTGCTCACAGCGGGACCGCGCAACTGCGTCGTAACCGGTTCACTGATGATGCTGGCCTGCCAATGCAGATGCGCTCCGACCGCCCGCGCGTAGCGCTGAACGGTCGAGAAGCGGGCGTCACCGCCGAGCCGCTCGAAGTGGGAGACCACAGACTGCGTTGTACCCATCGCCTGCGCCACGTCGGCCTGCGTCATGCGGCTGCGGCGACGAAGCTCAACGAGGCCTTCGATGAGATCTGCGTACGCAACCGTGTCCGCGCGGGCAGCGGCAAACTCAGTATCGTCGTCCGAGAATCCCGCAAGCTCTGCCAGCCTGTTAGTCACGAGCTCCTCCGCGAACCAATAATCGACATCGTTTATTCACGATACCGCCGCGATGGTCCCATGTCACTGTCGTGCACGCCAGTCCTTCAGACGGTCCACGGCCAGGTCGATGTCACATCGCGCGACCTGGGACTTCTTGAAGAAGAAGTGCAGCGCGAGCAGCACCAAGCCACCGTCGACCTCCGCGTACGCAAGTCGGAAGGACCGCTGCCCGACTTTCGCGCGGAGCTCACGCACACCCTCTCGCAGCGCCTTGACGTCCTGCGGCATCGTGCGGCCTTGCGCAAGGCGCTCCATCAGGAGCTGGAGTTTGGCCACCTCGAACTTGCTGAGCTTCGCGTCTCTCAACTCGTCCTGGATCTTGTTACGACCAGCAGGAGATGTGTAGTAGATCCACTTCTTGGTCAAGCCGCGCCCCTCGTCGTTGGCAAGCGGACGCAAAGATACCTGGCGGGACTGACAGCAGCCCCGAACATTGCCTTACGCACAACAGCAACGGCAGGGGGCTTGATGTTTGCGTCTGACTGGCCGGCATGGGCGACGGAACCAGTTGAGCTCGTAGCGCCTGATCCCGGCTGGCGGGAGCGGGGGGAGCAGGAGTGCCGGCTTCTTGAGACCAGCCTCGCACCGTGGCTCGTCTCCGGGGTGGATCACGTGGGTTCCACTGCCGTGCCCGGCCTTGCCGCCAAGCCGATACTGGATCTTCAAACCATGATCGCGGACCTGGACTGCGCGCCGCGCATCGCAGCCACCCTGGGCCCCGCCGGCTGGCACTATGTCGACCCGGAACTGGACGGTCGGCCGTGGCGCCGGTTTTACGTCAAGGTGAACGCCGGTCGCCGCGCCGCGCACCTGCATCTGGTGACCAGGAACAGCGCACGGTGGCACGATCAACTGGAGTTCCGCGACGCACTGCGCGGCGACCCGGCACTCGCGGGGAGATATGCGACGTTGAAATGGGCTCTCGCGGCCCAGCATCCGGCCGACCGCGAGGCCTACACAGCCGGCAAGGCGGACTTCGTCGATGCCGTCCTGAAGACCCACCGCGCGGGACACCGTCGCTCCTCGTAGGCTGCGGCCGAGGCAGGGCCGGAAGGGCCGATGGGTGACGATAGGGAGGACCAACCGCGATGAGCAGGGCCTATGGCTACACCTCTTACGGCGGCCCGGAGACCGAGACCTGGTTCGACCGGCCTGAGCCCTCGCCAGGACCCAGCGAGCTGGTGATCAAGGTCAAGGCTGCCGGGGTCAACCCTGCCGACTACAAGATCCGCACTGGCACGATGGCCAACCCGCAGGCCACACCACACTTCCCCCTGGTGCTGGGCGTCGAGGCGGCCGGTGTCGTGGTAGCCGTCGGCTCCGACGTCGACGGGTTCGCCGAGGGCGATGAAGTGCTGGGTAAGACCGCTCCGGGGCACGGCAGCTACGCCGAGCACGCGGTGCTGCGCGCCGAGGGCACCATCCCCAAGCCCCCGCAGATCAGTTTCGTGCAGGCAGCCGCGCTGCCGGTGGCCGGTGGGACCGCCTGGGACGCGCTGGAGAAACTCGGCGTCGCCGAGGGTGACACGCTGCTGATCAACGGCGTCGGCGGTGGCGTCGGGGTGATGGCCGCGCAGCTCGCGCGCAACCGCGGCGCCGCGGTCTTCGGAGCCGGCAGCGAGACCAAGCGGCCGATGGTGGAGAGTCTCGGAGCCATCCTGGTGCCCTACGACCGTGGCGATGTCGTCGAGCAGATGCGGCAGGTGCTGCCCGGCGGCGTGGACGCCATCGTCGACATGGTCGGCGGCGAATCGCTGCGCCACGTCGCCATTCTGATCACCAACCCGGCCCGGATCGTGTCGGTCGTCGACCCCGGTGTTGCGGACCTGGGCGGCAGCTTCCTGTCGTCGGGCTTCGCGGGCGTTCCCGCCGTCGCCAAGCTGGTCGCGGCAGGCAAGCTCGATCCCAAGGTGCTCCAGACCTACCCCTTCGACGATGCGCCGCAGGCACTGCGAGCCGTAGAGTCCGGTCACGCGCTCGGCAAGATAGTGATCGACTTAGAACAGACCACCGAGGTGTGACCACAACAAGCACTGGCGCGGCACCCAGTCATGTGTGTGCTCGTCGACGAATGCCACGTTTTCGTCGCGCCGATGCTCGTCGGGAGCGGCAAGCGGATGTTTCCCGACCGCCTTCACCAGCCGCTCGAGTTGCTCGACGAACGCCGCTTCGGCAACGGCATGGTTTCCTTCGCTATGCCGTGAGCCGATGAGCTGACGGGGCCGGATGCGCCCCGCAGGAGGCGGACCGCTCATCGGACTTTCGGCGGCCGGCGATGGCAGGCTGCAACGGGACAATCAGCCTGGATCCACCGCCGAAATTGTGGCAGGGAGTGTGTCGTAACAGCAGAAGTGCCCTTTGACCTGGGAAGATCGGAGTTGATGAGGCTCCGGAACCCATCGTCGAAAGGGCACTTCGTAGATGCGATTGTTGCATACCGCGGCCAAGACCCGCGCGCGGTTTGATGATCCGAATCTGGTGTCGCATGCTGGGCTGGTGCCAGTGGTGCGGCTGGCTGAGAACGTCGGCCTGGAGGAGCTGGCCGCCGAGCATGTGCAGGTGGCTGCCAAGGTTGGTGCGAATCCGGGTGTGAAGGTCGGTTCGCTGGTGGCGGGGATGGTCGCCGGGGCGGATGGCATTGACGGGATGGATCTGTTGAGGCACGGGGCGATCCCCGCGACGTTCGGTGGGATCCGGGCTCCGTCGACGTTGGGGTCGTTTTTGCGGGCTTTCACTCAGGGCACTGTGCGTCAGCTCGCCGCGGTGCACCGCCGGGTGCTGGTCCGGCTGGCGGCGCAGACCCCGCTGCTGCCCGGCGCGGACACGCTGGCCTTTGTCGATGTCGACTCGGTGCAGCGGCGGGTGTATGGGGCCACCAAGCAGGGCGCGGCGTTCGGGCACGCCAAGGTCGCCTCCAAGTCGCTGCTGGTGCGCGGCCTGAACGCACTGGTCGCCACGGTGTGCACGCCGCTGGCGGCGCCGGTGGTCGTGGCGGCGCGGTTGCGGGGCGGCAACGCCGGCTCGGCCCGGGGCGCGGCCAGCCTGGTGGCCGAGGCGATCAGCACCGCCCGGGAGGCTGGCGCGCGGGGCATGATCGTGGTGCGCGCCGACTCCGCCTACTACGCCGCCGCGTTCATCGCCGCCTGCCGCCGCGCCGGGGCCCGGTTTTCGGTCACGGTGCGGATGGATCCCAAGATCCGGCGCACCATCACCAGCATCGATGAGCACGCCTGGATCGCGATCAAATACCCCAACGCCATCTTCGACGACCAAACCGCCCAGTGGATCTCCGACGCCGAGATCGCCGACGTGCCCTACACCGCCTTCGCCACCAACCGCGCCCACCGCACCGAGGGCCGCCTGATCGTGCGGCGCGTCCGGCGACTCAACCCGAAAGCCGCTGCGCAGGGCCAAGGCGAGCTGTTCGCCACCTACCGCTACCACGCGGTGTTCACCGACAGCCCGGTTCAGCTCACCCAGGCCGAGTCCCAGCATCGCGGGCACGCCATCATCGAGCAGGTCTTCGCCGATGTGATCGATGGACCACTGGCCCACCTGCCCTCGGCCGCCTTCAACGCCAACGCCGCCTGGCTCCAACTCGCCGTCACCGCGCACGCGCTGACCCGGGCGCTGGGCACCCTGGCCTCGGCCCGGCACGCCCGCGCCCGCGGCGCGACCATCCGCACCGAGCTCATCCACCTCGCCGGCCGACCCGCCCGCACCGGACGCGACCAGATCACCTGGCACCTGCCCACCCAATGGCCCTGGCGCGATGTCTGGCTCGGCGCCTTCGAAGCCACCCACCGAGGACCCCCAGCCCTAGTCGCCTGAACCGACCACCCGCCCGCAAGGGCCCAACCGGAGACACTCAGTGGATAAGCCGGACCAAGGGCCGGCCGCTATCACACGCCCACGACCGGGCACTCCCAAGCAAAGATCAACTATCCTACACAAATGATCACTCAAATTCGGGCGGTGGATCCAGGATCAGGCAACAACCCGAACGGACGCGAAGCGATTCCCGCAGACCGATCCCCTTGCGGAACAAGATCAAAACACCCACGGGCGCTTGTGCTGGACGGCAGTGGAGCGAAACGCACGCTCATGCCACTGTCGGCGCGAATGCCGACGCAGACCCTGCCTAGTAGACCCGTCAGGGAATCGTCGGCCGGAACAACGACGCTGATTTCAGGGATTGATGGCAAGGAAGAGGAACGCGGCGAGCAGGATCACGTGCACGCCGCCCTGGAGCCGGGTGGCCCGGCCCGGGACCACGGTGAGGACGCTGGCCACGACCGTGAGCGCGAGCAGGACCATCTGGGTGGGGCCGAGGCCGAGCAGCAGCGGTCCCTCCAACCAGACCGATGCCAGCGCGATCGAGGGAATGGTCAGCCCGATGCTGGCGATCGCCGATCCGTAGGCGAGGTTGAGGCTGATCTGGATCCGCTCGCGGAGGGCGGCCCGCCCGGCGGCGAGGGTTTCCGGTAGCAGGACCAGCAGGGCGATCACGACACCGACGAAGGAGGGCGGAAAGCCCACGGCCTCGACGCCGGCCTCGATCGCCGGGGACTCCACCTTCGCCAGCCCGACAACAGCGACCAGCGCTATCACCAGCAGTCCGAGGCTCGCCGCGGCCGCCCGCCCCGTCGGTGGCGCGGCATGGTCCTCGAACTCGACGGCGACGCCCTCCCGAGAAACGGGGAGGAAGAAGTCGCGGTGGCGCCCGGTCTGGGTGAGCACGAACATCGCGTACAGCGCCAGCGAGGCGACTGCGGCGAAGGTGAGTTGCCCGGTCGAGAACTGCGGGCCGGCTCGGCTGGTGGTGAACGTCGGCAGCACCAGGCTCAGCGTGGCCAGGGTGGCCACGGTCGCCAGCGCGGCGCCACTGCCCTCGGGGTTGAACAAGATCGTCCCGTAACGCAGCGCACCGAGCAGAAGTGCGATACCGACGATCCCGTTGGTCGTGATCATGACTGCGGCGAAGACGGTATCCCGCGCCAGCGAGGCCGACTCCGGTCCCCCGGAGAGCATCAGCATGATGATTAATGCGACCTCGATCACAGTCACCGCGACCGCCAGGACCAGCGATCCGAACGGTTCACCGACCCGGAGAGCGACCACCTCGGCATGGTGTACCGCCGCCAACACCGCGCCGGCGAGGACCACCGCCACCACCGCCACCAGCACAGTCCCGAGCTGGCGTCCCCAGCTCACGGCCAGCACCATGATCGCGACCGGCGGCGTGATGACCGTCCAGGACAGTAGCGGAGAGCGCAGAGCACGAACCACGGAGTTCACGTTGGCAGATTCACGGCACCCTCGCCGGAGGCCCACTGCGTGAGCTCGGCGGTACTCTGGATGCTAGAGGGGAGTACTCCCGTCGCGCAGGCCCGGTCAGTACGGCGTCCCAGGAGGCGCCCCGGGTGGCGGCCCGTCGAGTATCGGCGGGTGGAGGAGACCTCGGCCGCTCCGCGCGCTCCGGCACGCCAGACGACCAGGTGATCTCTGTGCCCTCGCTCTCCTCCGCTCCAGTCGTGGGGTCCCCCACCTTATGGGTGATCACCATCGGCGCGGTCCTCGTGCTGCTCGCCCTCGACTTCCTGCTCACCCGGCGACCCCACGAGGGGTCGATGCAGGAGGCAGCGGGATGGTCGACGGTCTATATCGCGCTGCCGCTGGCGTTCGGCGTGTTCGTCTGGAATGCGTACGGCGGTGAGCGCGGCCTGGAATTCATGGCCGGCTACCTCGTCGAGAAATCGTTATCAGTGGACAACCTGTTCCTGTTCATGCTGCTGCTGGCGGGTTTCGCAGTACCCCAGGTGCTGCAGCAGCGGGTGCTGCTGTACGGCATTATGGGGGCGCTGGTGTTGCGCGGTGCGTTCATCGCGGTCGGCGCGGCAGCACTTCAGGCGGCCGACGAGGTCTTCATCGTCTTCGGGCTGATCTTGCTGATCACCGCGGTCAAGGTGATCCGCGACGCCCGATCCGGTCACGGCGCCTCCACCGACGTCACGCAGATGCGATCCGTCCGGCTGCTGCAGCGATTCATGCCGGTCAGCCAGGAGTACGACGGCGCAAAGATGACCACGCGCTTGGACGGCCAGCGCGCGCTGACACCGTTCGCGCTGGTCGTGGCCGCCGTGCTGGTCACCGACGCGGTCTTCGCCGTCGACTCGATCCCCGCGGTCTATGGCATCACCGAGGACCCATACCTGGTGTTCGCCACGAACGCCTTCGCGCTGCTCGGCCTGCGGGCGCTGTATTTCCTGCTGCAGGGTTTGCTGTCGCGGCTGGTGCATCTCGGGTACGGCCTCGGCGTGATCCTCGCGTTCATCGGCGTCAAGCTGCTGCTGCATTACGCGCACGGGGTATGGCCCTCGGTGCCGGAGATCCCGACGCTCGCGTCGCTCGCTGTCATCGTCGCCGTACTCGCGATCACCACGGTTACCAGCCTGCGAGCCAGCCGTGAGCCGGCTTTCGTGGCGGACCGGTAGTTTGCGTCGTCGGTCGATCACCGTGCGACAAGGCAGTAGCCGCCGCAACGCAGTACGACTGAGGCAAGCTGGTTGCCAGGAAGGTGGAGATCGTTGGTGATCACACCTGCCCGCCGATGTGATCAATCAAATGCCGGCCAGCGATCAGCAGCCCTGCTGTCGAACTCGGCGACACCAGGGCAGGACGGTCGGGGCGAGATCTGGACCACCGACGCCGTCAACAACATGCTCTTCAAGATCCTCGCAACACCAGACCGCTGAGCTCAGGCCTCCCGTTTGGAGGTTCTTCGTGCCACCGCGCGGACGGTATCGGCGACGGGACGCGCCCCGTAGGTTCTCCACGATGGTGGTCGATCCGCGTGCCGCGACGGGCTTCATCGCCGCCGAGGACTACGAGCGCGGGCGGCCCGGTTACCCGGTCGCCGCGATTGAGCTGGTAATGGGCGAGTTGGCGCTTACCAGGGAATAAACTGTGCTCGATCTGGCCGCGGGGACCGGGCAAGTGACGCTGCTCCTGCGCCGGTTGCGCCGTCGCCTCCCACTCAGCCCCATTTCGCCCGTCGAGTAGGTCGAATTCGGTGGCGCCCAGGGGTGCGCCGGTGCTTTTGGGGTGCGCGTCGGTATGTCGGAGGTCATTTGCTCGCCAACTCTGCGCTGATCTGGCCCACTGGCTCGCCGATATTGGTGACCTCGTCCGAGAGTGCCTTGATTTCGGCCCGTCGACGTCTGGCAGGCCGCCGATTGGCGGGAGAACCGCAGCAGCCGCCGCAGGAGGTTCAGGCATGGACAGTCGCCGGCCTGTATGCGTTGAAGAGGGTGGATCGGGGGCCGAGCCCGAGGGCTGCCCGCGCCTGCCCCCTGGAACGAAACATCCTGGCAAACCTGGCGGATCGGCGATCTTCGCACCGGAAGTAGCACCGTCTTGCTAGCCTAGGGGCATGACCGTCACTAAGATCTCGGTGTCGCTGGAGGAGGAGGCGCTTGCGGCAGCCCGTGTCGCCGCGGAGGAGGCGGGGCTCAGCCTGTCGGCGTGGCTGTCCCAAGCCGCGCAGCGAGCAGCGAAGCTGGCCGCTGGGCTGGCGGCCGCTCGCGAATACGAGGCTGAGGCCGGTGCCTTCACCCAGGAGGAGATCGACCGGGCCGATGAGATCCTCGACGAGCGCGGTGTACGGCCCGCTGCGTGGTGACCCTCGTCTACGACATCGGCGCATTGCTCGCCGCCGAACGTGGCGACCGGACTATATGGGCAGTGCATCGTCGCGGTCTCGACCGTGCCGGCCAGATCGTGGTCCCGGCCGTGGTGCTGGGGCAGGCATGGCGAGGGGGACCACAGCCACAACTATCTCGCCTGCTTAAGGGCTGTTTCATCGAATCTTTCGACGAGAACGCCGGCCGCGCGGTCGGCCGCCTGCTCCGCGATGCCGGCACCTCCGATGTGGTCGATGCGCACGTCGTGCTGACCGCGCTCCGCTACCGGGCCGCTGTGTTCACCTCAGACCCTGATGATCTGCAGCGGCTCGCCGACACTACGAAGGTCCGACTTCGACTGCATCAGGTGTAGTGGACCTGGCATGGATGCTCAGCCATACGGTTGATCTTGTATTCTTTCGGCCGTCGACCCGCCGATGCGGGTCAGTGGCGAGCGACCGGGGTCGCCGCCTCGCTCGCCCCGGCGTCTGCCGCCACCTCCTGGCTGGGACCACCGGGTTGCTTGCCGCGGACGAACAGCGCCGCCACCGCAGCCAGGAGCCCGACGATTCCCGCGGCGATGAACCCCGCGCGGAGCCCGGTGGCGTCCGGGGCTCCCGGGGGGCCGTTCGAGGCGATGGCGGCGACGGTCACGAAGCCCGCGATACCGGCGGCGCCGGCGACCTGCTGCAGCGTGGCCATGATGGCGCTGCCGTGCGAATACAGCGTGTTGGGGAGCACGGCGAGGCCCTCGGCGAACAGTGGCGTCATCATCAGACCGAGCCCGGCCATGAGCAGGATCTGCACCGCGATCACCGCGCTGAGCGAGGCACCCGAGCCCAGCGCGGCGAACAGCCATAGGGAGATCGCCATCGCGATCGAGCCCGGGATGAGCAGCGGACGTGCCCCGACCCGATCGTAGAGCCGTCCGACCGGCCGCCCGAGCAAACCCAGCACGAGACCTCCTGGCAGCACCGCCAGGCCGGTGGTACGCGGGCTGACGCCGAGCACGCTCTGCAGGTAGAGCGGCAGCAGGACGGCGGCGGCTCCGAGCAGGCACATGAACACCAGGCCGGAGAGCACGACAGCCACCACGAACGGGCGGTGGGTGAAGGGCCGCAGATCGAGCAGGGCACGGTCGGCTCGCTGCAGGCGCAACTGGCGCGCCACGAACGCCACCAGCGCGAGCACGCCCAGCAGCATCGGGATCCACGGGGGCACGCCCTCGCCGCCTTGGGTGCTCGCACCGATGGCGGAGAAGCCGTACACAATGCCGCTGAACGCCACCGCGGAGATCAGCACTGAGACGACGTCGAGGGGTGCCGAGCGGGTCTCGGAGCTCAGGCGCATCAGGGCGAGACCCAAGGCGAGCATGATGACGGCGAGCGGGAGCACGCTCCAGAACATCCATCGCCAGTCCAGCGCGGCCAGGATCAGGCCCCCGATCATCGGTCCGATCGCCGGGGCGACGGCGATGACCAGCGTGAGATTGCCCATCATGACGCCGCGCCGCTCGGCTGGGACCAGCATCATCACCGTGGTCAACAGCAGCGGGATCATCACCGCCGTCCCGCAGGCCTGGACGACCCGCCCCACCAGCAGTACCGGGAAGCCCGGCGCGAGCGCGCAGATCAGCGTGCCCGCGCTGAACAGCGTCATCGAGGTCAGGAACACCTGGCGCGGCGTGATCCGCTGCAGCAGGAAACCCGTGGTCGGGATGACGACCGCCATCGTCAGCAGGAATCCGCTGGTCAACCACTGCACGGTGGTGGCTGAGACGTCCAGGGTGACAATCAGGTAGGGCAACGCCACACTCATGATCGTCTCGTTGAGGATCATGACGAACGCGGACGTCACGAGCAGCCCGATGATGAGTCCGGGACGGCTGACCGCGGCGGCCGGGGTCTCAGGTGTCCGCGCGGGTGGCGCTGATGGCTCGGTCATGCGGAGGCCACCTCATAGGGTCGATGGGGATGTCGGCAGCACCAGTGGTGTCGGTCGGTCGAGCACCGACGTTAACCGCCACCACCGACAGAGCAATACCGATTTCTCCCAGGGCCAAGTCGATACTGACCCCGGCGGGGCGGCTGTGCACGGCCGCGCCGGCGCGGCTTGGTGGTCAGCTGGCACCGAGATCCGCTGAGAGCCACCGCTGGGGTCGCAGGTAAATGGCGACCTGTTCGCCGAGCTCCGCCTTGGCGAACTCGATGTAGGACGGCACTTTCTCCGGCGGTAGATAGCGCCGAGTGATCTCCCACAACAGCTCATCGGTCCCTGGAATCGTTCGTGTGACCGGCCCCTCCACGGAGACGTACCGGATGGTCGGCTCAAGCCGGTCGACCATCAAGCTGAAATGTCCGGCGGCCTCGATGAGCCGAGCCTTCCGGGACCCGGCTGAGGTCAGCACCCACGCCTCACCGCCGGGCGCGTACTGATACCAGATCGGCACGGTCAACGGTCCACGGCTCTGACCGGCCGAGACGGCCAGTGCCGCGATGTGCGGCTCGGCCAGGAACTGCTCACACTCGTGTCTGGACAACGCCATCAGCCGAGCGTAGGTGAAGCCACCGACAACCCCCAGGGTACCGGCGCCGTCACGGTGGCGAGGGGGCGGCCGATGATGGTTCGTCCTGGGGCTGCCGGGGCTGGATCGCGGCGAGCTGGCGGTCATGCGGGCGGGAGAGCAGCAGCTGTGCCAGTAGCGCGCCGATCAGGCACATGAACATATCCCACTGGGTGTCCCAGACATCGCCCTGGGTGGCGAGGTACGCGTCGGCCGCTGAGCCCAGCGCCAACGCCGACCACCACTCGATGAACTCGAAGAACGCGCTGAACGCCAGGCAGACGCTGCTCACCAGGAAGAACAGCCAACCACCCGGCCGCAGCGGAGTCCGCCGCAGCAGGATCTCGCGGACGAGGATCGCGGGCACGAACCCCTTGAGCGAAATGCCCCAGCCGGTCGTAGTGGTTGCGGGACAGGGCGAGGGTGTCGCGGAACCAATCACCGAGCGGCGTCTCGGCGTAGGTGTAATGCCCGCCGTAGAGCAGCACGAACGCGTGGAGCACCAGCAGCCAGCACACCAGCCGGGTGAGCGGGAACCGGCGCCACCTCCACAGCACCAGCGGCAGCCCGACCACCACCCACACGACCTCCATCAACCAGGTGAGCCGGCTGATCGGGGCGATACCTGACCAGACGAGCCCGGCCAGCACCAGCCCCACGAGCACTCGCCCCTCGGTGCGTCCAGGCATCAGCCTTCGTCCCCCTCATCCCTGACCTTTCTCGCGCTGCGGACCGGCTCACTATCTGAGCCGAATCGTTACGGGTTCCCACTTGGGCCGGTATATGTTGTGATGAATTGCAGGCAGCCGTCGTTGGCCTGCGTCGAGTAGTCCAGTTTGTCGATGTCAGAAAGCCCTTGATAGGGCCCAGTCATGGCGCAGGGCGGATCCAACGTGATGATCTTATTGCCGGCGCCGTCCCTGATGGTGTTAGACAGGTCCTCCATGAGGAAATGTAGGTCCGGATCGGTGAGGCCTGCCACTGTCGATATCGGAGCGGCCCACGTGATGGTGACTTGTCCGTTGCCGCCGTTGATGGTGCCGGTGTTGACCCCGGGCGTCAGGGTGGGGGAGGTGATGGCCGAGGAAGCGAAGGCGCTGCCGCCCCCTCCGCCGCCACCGGCGCCTCCGCCGCCACCGAAGAGGCCACCACCGCCGGAGCCGCCTCCGCCGCCGAAGTAACCCCCGCCTGCGCCGCCGCCGGCGCCGCCACCCGAGGTGGTCGGGTTCTGGCCCCCGGAGCAGGGTGGGTTCTGGTCGCCGGTGCAAGGCAGGTTCCCGGCTCCCCCGAGCCCGCCTGCGCCGGAGCTGCCATCGGCGCCGTCACCGCCGTAGCGTGGGTCGTTGGGGTTGGCGCCGCTGGAGTGCCGTCCGGGGTTGAGCCCACCGGCC
>CAXUFG010000035.1:0-20566 GCA_964250265.1 uncultured Pseudonocardiaceae bacterium
GCGGGGCTAAGGTCTGTCCGCTGCGGTGTATTCGCTGCTAGCGATGTAGTACCAGATGAGTTCACGTCACAGTCAATCCAAGCCAGTCGAACAGCCAGGAGTACCACCCGATGTACGCGATCGTGAAGACCGGCGGCAAGCAGTACAAGGTGGCCGTCGGGGACATCGTCGAGGTGGAGAAGCTCGTCGGCGAGCCAGGAACCGAGGTCAGCCTGCCTGCGGTGCTGCTGGTCGACGGTCCCACTGTGACGGCTGACGCGGCTGGTCTGGGTGCGACTTCGGTCCGCGGAAAGGTCATCGCGCAGGTCAAGGGGCCCAAGATCCGGATCCATAAGTTCAAGAACAAGACTGGCTACCACAAGCGCCAGGGCCACCGGCAGCAGCTGACCCGTGTTGAGGTCACCGGTATCAACCGCTGAGGCGTTGGTCGTGAGAAAACTTCTGACGAGGGTGTGAGCACCGATGGCACACAAGAAAGGCGCGTCCAGCTCAAGGAATGGTCGCGACTCCAACGCGCAACGGCTCGGGGTGAAGCGGTTCGGCGGCCAGACAGTCAACGCTGGGGAGATTCTCATCCGCCAGCGTGGCACCAAATTCCACCCGGGCGTGCACGTCGGTCGCGGACGTGACGACACGCTGTTCGCCCTCGAGGCGGGTTTGGTGCAGTTCGGCACCAAACGTGGGCGCAAGACCGTCAACATTGTCCCGGCCGAGGCCTGAGCCCGGCCCCACACGACGCACCCCAGGAGGGGCGGGACCGGTGCGGACCGGCCCCGCCCCTCCTGGGCGTTGTGGGAGGCGATCGAGTGGAATTGAGGGAATGTAGACGTGTCCCGTTTCGTGGATCGGGTGGTGATTCACGTCGCCGCGGGCGACGGCGGGCACGGTTGCACGTCGGTGCACCGGGAGAAGTTCATGCCGCTGGGCGGCCCGGACGGCGGTAATGGTGGGCGTGGCGGCGATGTGGTGCTGGTGGTGGACCCAGGTGTGCACACGCTGCTCGACTTTCATTACCGTTCGCAGGTCCTCGCCTCCAGCGGCAAGCCGGGTCAGGGCAGCAACCGAAACGGCGCCGTGGGCGAGGATCGTGACCTTCGGGTACCGGATGGCACCGTAGTGCTCACGCCCAACGGCGAGATGCTGGCTGACTTGATGGGAGAGGGCACCCGGTTCGTTGCGGCCGCGGGCGGCAGGGGAGGACTCGGCAACGCGGCGCTGGCCTCCAGGACACGCAAGGCGCCCGGCTTCGCGCTGCTCGGCGAGCCAGGCGAGCACCGCGAGCTGGTGCTGGAACTGAAGTCGGTGGCCGACGTCGGGCTCGTCGGTTTCCCCTCAGCGGGCAAGTCGTCCCTGGTGTCCGTCGTCTCAGCGGCCCGTCCCAAGATCGCTGACTACCCGTTCACCACCCTGGTTCCCAACCTCGGCGTGGTGACTGCGGGGGAGACGGTGTTCACCATCGCCGACGTTCCAGGCCTGATCCCTGGTGCCAGTCAGGGAAAGGGGCTCGGACTGGAATTCCTGCGGCACATCGAACGCTGCGCCGTGCTTGTGCATGTGGTCGATTGCGCGACAGTGGAACCTGGCCGCGATCCACTATCCGATGTGGATGCTCTGGAGCGCGAGCTCGCCGCCTATACCCCGACGCTGGGCGATGACCTGGCGAGGCGTCCCCGGTTCATCGTGCTCAACAAGGTTGACGTTCCGGACGCCCGGGAGCTGGCTGACATGGTTCGCCCCGAGCTCGTGGCCCGCGGGTTGCCAGTGCACTGCGTGTCCACGGTGACCACCGAAGGGCTGCGGGAGCTGCGTTTCGCGCTCGGCGCGGCGGTGCGAGCTCACCGGGCGTCGCTGCCTCGCGCCGAACCAACCCGCGTGGTGCTGCGCCCCACCGCTGTTGATGAGTCCGGTTTCCAGATCGCGCCCGATCCCGATCGGTCCGAAGGATTCATTGTCCGGGGTGCCCGTCCGCAGCGGTGGGTGCGGCAGACGAATTTCGACAACGCCGAGGCCGTCGGTTACCTGGCCGACCGGCTGGCCCGCCTCGGCGTCGAGGAGGCGCTGGCCGGTGCGGGTGCCCGGCCCGGGTGCCCGGTCACCATCGGCGACGTCACCTTCGACTGGGAACCCAGCACGCCGGCCGGAGCGGCTGCCATCCGCCTGAGTGGACGGGGAACGGATTGGCGGTTGGACAGCGACGAGCGCACCAGCGCGGCGCAGCGCAAGTCCGCCCGGCTGGCCAGGCGCGAGCCGACCGCCGGCGATGAGGTCGAGCAGATGTGAGTCCCACCCGGGAAGCTGTGGCGCAGGCGCGGTATCTGGTGGTCAAGATCGGCTCTTCGTCGCTGACCAGTGCAGCCGGTGAATTGGACCGGGCCAGGTTGGACGCCTTGGTGGACGCGTTCGCGGCCCGTGTCACGGCCGGAACCCACCTGGTGCTGGTGTCCTCGGGTGCTATCGCCGCCGGGTTGGCGCCGTTGGGGCTACGACGGCGGCCCCGGGATCTGGCCACCCAGCAGGCCGCCGCCAGCGTCGGGCAGCTGGCGTTGGGGCATGCCTACACCGAATCCTGGGCTCGGCATGGTTACACCGTCGGGCAGGTGCTGCTCACCTCCGACGACATGGTCCGCCGCGCGCATTACCGCAATGCGCAGCGCACCTTCGCTCGGCTGCGGGGTCTGAGCGTGGTGCCGGTGGTCAACGAGAACGACACCGTTGCCACCGACGAGATTCGGTTCGGCGACAACGACCGGCTGGCCGCCTTGGTCGCGCACCTGGTGGGTGCCGACGCCCTGGTGTTGCTCTCCGACGTCGAGGGGCTCTATGACCGTGACCCCCGGCTCGGCGGAGCCCACTTGATCCCGGAGGTGAAGGGACCGGCTGACATACGGGCAGTGCAACTCGGCACCGGTGGTGCGTTGGGAACCGGTGGGATGGTGTCCAAGCTCGACGCCGCGACGGTGGCCTCCCAAGCCGGAGTGCCGGTGTTGCTGGCCGCTGCGGCGCAGGTCGAACGGGCCTTGGGGTCGGCTGACGTGGGAACTGCGTTCGCTCCTGCCGCCGTGCGGTTATCGGCCCGCCGGTTCTGGCTGCGGCACGCCGCAGGCGCAGCGGGCCGGTTACAACTTGACGACGGGGCGGTGAGCGCGGTGGTGCACCGCCGGCGTTCGCTGCTGGCGGCCGGCATCACCGGCGTCGAGGGTGATTTCGAGGCCGGCGATGTCGTGGAGCTGATCGATGCACGTGGTCGCCTGGTGGCTCGGGGGGTGGTCGGTTACGACGCGGCCGAGCTTCGCGATCTGATCGGTCGCTCCACCCGTGACCTGCCCCCCGAACTGCGCCGCGAAGTCGTCCACGCCGACGACCTGGTACCCGTCTGACCCGCAATTCCCGCGGCATACGGGCACCGGAGCACGACACACCGGGCGCCGGAGCGTGACACCCGGGCAAGTAGGGTGGGTCATCGTGGCTGTGCGAGCGGGTTCCGGTACCGCGGCTGAGGTCGTTGCGGGATGCGCGCGCCGGGCGCAACACGCCGCCTCGGCCCTGGCCGCGGCGTCCGCTGAGAGCATCGACGCCGTGCTGGAGGCGATGGCACACCGGCTGACCGGCCGCGCCGCCGAGGTGCTTGCCGCAAATTCCGCCGACATCGCGGCCGCCGAGCAATCAGGGATGACCCAGGCGCTCGTCGACCGGCTGCGGTTGGGGCAGGCGCGGCTGACTGAGATGGCCGATCAGCTCGCCCTGCTCGCCCAGCTCCCATTCCCGCCACGGGACCGCGTCCTGGAAGATCGGCCGGACGGGTTACGGCTGATCGAACGCCGCCGCCCGGTCGGCGTGGTGGGCGCCACGTTCGAAGCCCGTCCCAATGTCACCGTCGACGTCGCCTCGCAACTGGTGAAATCCCGCAACGCCGGGGTGCTGCGCACCGGGTCGGCGGCTCTTCGCTCAGCGCTGGCCCTCAATGAGCATGTCATCGCGCCGGCGCTGGCCGGCGCCGGGTTGGATCCTGACGCGATACAGCTGGTGCCCGATCCTCGCCGGGACAGCGCCCTCGCCCTCGTGCAGCAACCGGAGCTGATCCCGCTGGTCATCGTCCGAGGCAGCGGCGAAACCACCCGGATGCTGGCGGCCGAAGGAGCCCGCCACGGTGTCCGGGTGCTGGCCCATGCCGAGGGAGGGGGAGTGCTGTACATCGACCCGGCCGCCGACCCTGCACTGGCCGTTGAGCTGCTGGTCGCCGGGCTGGACCGGCTCGGCGTCTGTAACCGGGTCAACCTCCTCCTGATCGCCGAGGGCACCCCGGAGGAGCTGTACGCCGCGCTCCTCGACGCCGTCCAGCACCGCGGGATCGAGCTGTCCATGCCCCCACACGGCCACCCGCTCGGGCATGAGTGGGCCCTGGACACCGGCCGGGAGGCGACGCTGACCGTGAGCAGGGTGAGCGGTCCGCTGCATGCCGCAGAGATCGCTAACCAGGAGACCTCCGGCCTGGCCGCCACGATCGTCACCAATGACGAGACCGCCGCCCGAAAGTTTCTGGACAGCTACGCCGGCACCGGGGCATTCTGGAACGCCAGTACCCGCTTGCTCGACGGGTTCAAGCTACGGCGGGTCCCCGAGACCGGCATCAACGTCGACCGGGTCCCCGGGCCGCGCGGGCCGGTTACCTTCACCGACCTCTACCTGCGGCAATTCGTCGTCATCCCGGCGAGCTCGTCCTTCGGATGAGATCGAGATAACCGGCGATGGCGAGCGCAGCCAGCGTCCACACCAGAGCCTGAAGTATCCAGGTGATCGCGGTGAACGCCTGGCCGACTGGACTGGATGTGTCGAAATCGCATCGGTTGCCGATAGCCGCTGGGGCCAGCGGCAGGCTGCGATCGATACCCACTCCGATCTGCTCGATCAGGGAGCACGGCGAGTGGGGATCGAGGGCTTGGCTGGTATGCGTGGTGACGTAGCGGCCCGGGCCGGTGAGGGTGTGCCCGGCGGCCACCCCCAACCCGGCCGCAATGACCAGTACGAGCAGCAGGGCGAGGACAGCGCGGCTGCTGCGATAGCCGTATCCGGCAAGTGCTCCCCACAGGCAGTGCGCGATCTTGATCAGCCGGCCGCCGAGTTCACCGCGGTGGTAACGGTCCCGCTGCTGGGCAATGAGGACCTCCCGCGCGGTGGACTCCTGCCCGCTGGCCTTCAACGCGGCGACTAGCTGTTGATAGGGCTGCGGCCGATAATCCCGGGTGTGGTGGGTGATCAGGTGCAGCCAGTCGTGCCAGTCCACCGCATGAAGCGACGTGTAGGAGAGACCGGAGAGCGTGAGCCGATGCACCGAGGCGCAGCTCGATCTGGCGGCAGCGCCCTGCGGACAGATTACCTGGATGGGCAGGAACACATGCTTCGCGGCGGCGTCCTCCAGATCGAGGACAGGACCGGCCGGGTTGGTCAGTTTCGCATGGCTGAGGTTGAGTTGACCGCCGATGTGGGCATCTGCCAGCCGGACTGCGCCGTCCGGGCAGTGTCCGGTCGCGGTGAGGTTCTCGGCGAACATATCGCTGTCCACCTGCAAGTGATCACCTATCAGGGCACGGCCAGCTTGGTTGGTCAGTTTCGCGTGGCTGAGGTTGAGTTGACCGCCGATGTGGGCATCGGCTAACCGGACTGCGCCGTCCGGGCAGTGTCCGGTCGCGGTGAATCCCTCGGCGAACATGTCACTGTCGACCCGGAGGTGATCGCCGATGAGGGCGGGACCGGCCGGATTGGTCAGCTCGGCGCGGTCGAGGTTGAGCTGGCCGCTGATATGAGCGTCCGGTAGCCGGACCACGCTGTCTTCGCCGTGCCCGCTTGCGGTGAAGCCATCGAGAAACACACCACCTTTGACGTCAAGGTGATCGGCAATGAGAGCCGGCCCGGCAGGGTTGATCAGCGCCGCGCCATCCATGTTGAGTTGGCCAGTGATCTGCGCCCCTGGCAGCCGCACCGCGCCGCGCTCATAGTGCCCGGTCGCGGTGAACCCCTCGGCGAACACCAACCCCCCACCGACATGCAGCCCATCGGCGATGAGAGCGGGTCCGGCTTGATTGACCAGCTCGGCGCCGTTGAGGTTGAGCTGGCCGACAATGCGTGCGCCCGGCAACCGCACCGCGCCCAGCTCGCCCGCTCCGGTGGCGATGAATCCCCCGCCGAAGACGTCACCGTCGACGTGGAGCCCGTCGCCGACGAGGGCGGGGCCGGCCTCGTTGCTCAGTCTCGCGCCGTTGACGTTGAGCTGTCCCCTGATGTGGGCACCGAGCAGCCGGACTGCACCGTAGTCGCCCTCCCCGGTAGCCGTGAATCCGTCGCCGAGCAGCACATCGCCATCCACCTGCAGGCCATCACCATCCAGAGCGGACAGGTGCGAGCCCGCCAGGGTCAACCACGGCAAGCGGGCACTCACCAGAAGCACATCGTGCTCGAAGAAGCAGCCTCGCAGCTCGATCCCCACTGCGGCCGGGACGTGGGTGAGATCCAGTGTTCCGATGATCCGCGCTCCATGGAGACGGACACCCAGCGGATCAAGACGCTCGTCGCCGCGACCCAGGACGAGCTCCCGCAGCAGCTCGGCACGGACGGTGTACCTGGGGTTTTCCGTGGCCGCCAGCTGCTCAACGGTGAGATTGCTGCACTCGACCACGCAGCCAGATCCCAACGCATCGATGAGTGCAAGTTCTCTTGATGAGACCTCGCTGAGACTTCTGGTCGTCACGACTATCCCCATCGCCGGTTGCTGAGGTTGCAGGCGCGCTGAATGTTCCGCCCACTGGGGGTCCAGCTTATCGCCGCGGGACCTGATCGGAGAACGGTTCGCCTAAGCTGCGCCCATGTCCGGCTGCCGACTCGGAGTCATGGGCGGGACCTTCGACCCGATCCATCATGGCCATCTCGTCGCCGCCAGCGAGGTGCAGGCTCGTTTCGAGTTGGACGAGGTCGTGTTTGTGCCCACGGGGATCCCGTGGCAAAAGGACGAGCGGGAGGTGAGCCCAGCCGAAGATCGCTACCTCATGACGGTCATCGCCACTGCGTCCAACCCACGGTTTTCCACTAGCAGGGTGGACATCGAACGCCGGACCCCCACGTTCACCGTCGACACCCTGACCGACCTACGCACCCAGTTTCCCTGTCACGAGATGTTTTTTATCACGGGTGCTGATGCGCTGGCGCAGATACTGTCCTGGAAGCGGGTCGACGAGCTATTTGATCTGGCCCACCTGGTGGGCGTGACCCGCCCCGGATTCCGTCTCGACGGCAAGCACCTGCCCGACCGGGCAGTGAGCCTGGTTGAGGTGCCCGCGATGGCGATCTCCTCGACGGATTGCCGACAGCGCGTCGGGCGCGGCCTGCCAGTCTGGTATCTAGTGCCTGACGGGGTAGTACAGTATATCAGCAAACGTGGCCTATACCGTAGTGCACACGCCTGACCAGCATCAACACTGTTGTTGCGTTCTCTGATGCAAACAGCGTTAACGTGTCTTGCGATCACACATCCAGATAGCCCACACCACTTCTCGGTGTTGGGTCTTGGTCACCTACGCTCGGCTGAACAGTTGCAGGAGCGGTTTCCTGAACAGCCACTGCAGAATTCGCCGGAGCGGCTTCAGTGGGAGCCAACTTGGCGGCGACATTCTCAGCGTCGTCGAGTAATAGCGGCATCGCGCCCACCAGGTCTTCACCGGTCTTATTGATGCGCTTGACGCCAGGACCAATCGGTTGAGCCTGCCGGGCAATTATCTGTAGATTTTGCAGGCAATCACCGAGACCATCGGCGGTGCGGCTAAGCAATGCACCGATCATGAATAGATATACTGCCAATGCGGCGATAAAGCACGCGATGACGACTACTGTTAAGGTCACAAGAGTCATCCCTAATCCTTTCCAATCGGATTCCGTGCACTCTGGAGCGCGACCCGTTCGGCCCCCTGGGTGCTTGCCACCGTGGCGTCCGGCGCGGTCTCTGGGATGAGGCTCAGCATCGATGGTCGCCAGCGCGACCGAGGGCCACGCTGAACTACGGGCAGACGCCGAGCACCCCGCTGCATCACAGCCGCCCTTCGGATACGGTGATCAATCACCCGTATGGTGCTACTTGCAAGTGCGGATAGTCAACCAAAATTTTCCCGTAGATGCGGAAATTTAGACGGAAAATCTCCGCGACTGCGAGTTCTGGGCTGATCGACCTGGTGTTCTGGAGTGGATCCGCGCGGAGACGGTCGCCGCCACATGTCGAAGCGGTTCCAGCCGAATTCCGATAGTGGGCCGTCGAGTCAGCGAACCGCGGTGGACACCCCGCCCCACGTCGGCCCGAACACAGCCGGCAACGACCGGGGCGAGGGGCCGTGACGTATCGCCACGCAACAGAGGTGCCGTTGTCCACCTCGAAACACGTACGCTCATCTGAGGATGGGCGCGGAGGGCCGGGAGTGCGTACGGTATCGCGCAGGCGAGCGCCGGCTGTGAGTGCCGGGGAGAAGGAGTGATGTGTCAGCCTCTGATCAGGCGCGAGCTCTTGCGCTGACCGCGGCGAACGCGGCGGCAGGCAAGAAGGCGCACAACATCACCCTGCTCGACGTGTCGGACCAACTCGTGATCACGGACTGTTTCGTGATTGCCTCCGCGCCCAACGAACGCCAGGTTCAGGCCATTGTGGACGCTGTTGAGGAGAAGATGGCGGCCGCGGGGAGCAAGCCGGTGCGCCGGGAGGGCGCCCGTGAGGGGCGCTGGGTGTTGCTGGATTTCGTCGACGTCGTGGTGCACGTGCAGCATGTCGAGGAGCGTTCTTTCTACGGTCTCGAACGGCTGTGGAAGGACTGCCCGGCTATTCCCTTCGATGTCGACGCCACTGAGGTGGACGAGTCGGAGTGACCCTGCAGCAGCTCGTGCTCTGGAGGCACGGCGAGACTGACTTCAACGCGGAGAAGCGGATTCAGGGTCAGCTTGACTCGAAGTTGACCGCCAACGGCCTCGGTCAGGCGCACCGGGCGGCCCATTCGCTCGCGGAGCTGGAACCGGCGATTTTGCTGACCTCTGACCTGTCCCGTGCCGGAGACACGGCAGCCGTGCTCGCCGCCAGGACCGGGATGCCCCTTCGGGTCGACAAGCGGTTGCGGGAAACCAATTGTGGGACGTGGCAGGGTCTGACCCACACCGAGGTGGAGCTGCTCTGCCCGGGTGGCATCCAGACCTGGCGGAGCGACCCGCAATGGGCGCCGCCAGATGGCGAGACGCGGGTCGAGGTGGCTACCCGAGCGGCGCAGGTGGTCGCCGAGCTTGATGCGGACGGTGCGGGCAGCGCTGTGTTGTGCACTCACGGCGGCCTGATCGCCGGGCTGACTCCGTTGCTCCTCGGCTTGCCGGTAGCGGGCTGGTCGGTGTTCGGGGGGATCAGCAACTGCCACTGGACGGTGCTTGTACGCCGCGACTCCGGGTGGCGCTTGTCTTCGTATAACAGTGCCGCTCCTGTGTAAGACGTCATTGTTCCACCGCCGAGTCGGTGCTCCGCCCTACGCTGATGATCGTGTCCGTTGCCGTCGTCACCGACTCAACCGCTTATTTCCCGGACGGGTTGGCCGAACGCAGTGGTGTCCGGCAGGTTCCATTGCACGTCCTGGTTGACGACCATCAGTGGTTGGACGGGGTGCAATTCGGATCGGCAGCACTGGTGGCAGCCCTTGCGCGGCGGGCCTCGGTGACGACTTCCCGGCCGACACCGGGGGAGTTCGAGGCGACGTACACCGAGGCTATCCGTGCTGGCGCCGACACCATCGTGTCGGTGCATCTGTCCCGCGCGCTGTCTGGCACCTGGGACTCCGCGAGACTGGCTGCCGAGCAGGTCGGAGCGAAGCGGGTACGAGTGGTCGACTCGCGCTCCACCGGGATGGGCCTGGGATTTGCCGTGCTCGCCGCCGCCGCCGTTGCGGGGAGGGGCGGCGATCTGAACGCCGTGTGCGACACCGCGGCAAGGGTCGGCGCCAGCACCCGAGTGTTCTTCTCCGTGGACAGCCTGGAATTTCTGCGCCGTGGCGGCAGGATCGGCCAGGCGACTGCCTTGCTGGGCACCGCCTTGGCTGTCAAACCGTTGTTACACGTCGATTTTGGCCGCGTGGTGCCGCTGGAAAAGGTCCGTACCGGTACGCGTGCGCGGGCTCGGCTGGTCGAGCTGGCGGTGCAGGCGGCCGGGCCTTCGCCATGCGCTCTTGCTGTGCATCACCTCGGTGCCGCTGAGCGCGCCGCCGGCCTTGTCGAGCAGCTGCAACTCCGAGTCCCGATGCTCTCCGAATGTCTGATCTCCGAGGTCGGGGCCGCGATCGGCGCGCACGCCGGCCCGGGGATGCTCGGTGTCGTGATCCTACCCGGAGGCGTCAATGAGCCTCTCGCCGCTAACTAAGGTGACTGCGGCCCGTGCAGGAACCAGCGCCGGCGTGAGACCGCGGCGCGCGTGGGATTATCGCGACTTATCCACAGCCACCCCTGCTATCCACAGCTGAGGGCCGCGGTCATCGAGGGTGAGAGGGGAATCGTTCTAGCGTCGCCACGTGACCTTGCTCCCCAGCTTCCCATCCATCGACGCCGGTGATCCCCAACAGGTCCGAATGCGGCTTGCGGCGTTGCGCGGTACTCCAGGTCCGGTACCGGATCTCGATGGGCCCGACGCGGCTGTCGACGCTGCGGATGACCCGCCGCCCCAGGCGCGATCGCATGGTGCACGTGACCTACCCGCTGCATCGCAAGCCGGTCGGCTGGTCCGGTGGTGGGTGCCTGCACCGCTGCGGGAAGCCCGATGGGATGCCGGGCGGTCGGGGGCCCTCATGCTGTCGCTGGTTGCGGCGCTGGCCGCGGTAATCGCCGCGTTCGGGGTGTGGCGGGAACGTCCGGTGGCTGAACCTGTTCCGGCGCTACCGCTGGTCACCGCCGCTGCCGCCAAGTCTTCATCGGCGCCGCCACTGCCAGGCCCAGCCCACGAGGTTGTAGTCAGCGTACTGGGCCGGGTGGCACATCCTGGCCTGATCCGGCTGCCAGAGGGCACCCGGGTGGCTGATGCGCTGGCCGCGGCCGGCGGTGCGCTGCCCGGCACCGACTTGCTGGGTCTCAACATCGCCCGGCGACTCTCCGACGGCGAGCAGGTACTGGTCGGGGTGGCACCTCCGCCGGGGCAGCCAGCCAGCAGCCAAGCGGCGGGCAGTCCCAGTACCTCACCGGTTGTCGACCTCAACACGGCAACCCTCGAGCAGCTTGACGGGTTACCCGGTGTGGGCACGGTTACTGCCCAGCGGATTCTTGACTGGCGCATCGCGCACGGTCGCTTCACGTCGGTGGATCAGCTCCGCGAGGTGAGTGGGATCGGTCAGGCACGGTTGGCCCAGCTCAAGCATCGGGTGCAGGTGTGACCGTCGACGTGCTAACCGCCGGATCCCGGGTGGCGGCATGAAGTCCGTGGATCCGCATGCGCCCACAGCGGTACGTCATGACCTGCGCCTAGTGCCCGCCGCCTTCGCCGGCTGGGCCGTGGTGCTGTGCGGCCTATACCTCGGGTCCTTGGTCGCAGCCATGCTGGGCGCCGCCGGTTTGGTGGCGGCGGGAGCTGCCACGCTGCGCAATCGTTCGGCAGTGGTCCTCGCGATCGGCGGGGTGGCTGCCGCGCTAGCCCTGGTGATCGGGACGCAGGCGTGGCAGGTCGAGCATCATCCGGCACGGGCAGCGGCCCAAGGAGGTTCGTCGGCGATAGTGGTGGTGCACTTGCGGGATGACCCGAAGGCGGTCGCGTCGCCCGGCTACGGTGGCCGGCAACCCCAGCCCCAACGCGTGGTGATACACGCGGAACTCGAGGCCGCGGAGATCTCTGGGCACCAGTGGCGGACTGGTGGCCGGGTCATCCTGCTGGCACCCGCACGGGACTGGACTGGCCTGCTCCCCGGCCAGCGAGTGCGGGCCAGCGGGCTGCTGGCGACCCCTGACCGACCCGATCTGACGGTCGCCGTGCTTCAGGTACGGGGTGGGCCGGAGGTACTGTCGGCTCCAACCGCAGTTCAACGGGTTGCCGAACGGTTCCGGGCGGGATTGCGGCTGGCGGCGAGGGTCCTGGAGCCCGAGCCGGCCGGACTCCTTCCGGCGCTGGTAGTGGGTGATACGTCGGCGATGGTGCCCGCCGTGCAGACGGACTTCCGCACCGCCGGGCTCACGCATCTTATTGCCGTATCCGGCACCAACGTGGCGATCTTGTGTGGAGTCGTCCTGGGGCTGGCTCGGCTGGCGCGGCTGGGGCCACGGACGGCGGTGGGATTGGCCGGTCTGGCTTTGGTCGGTTTCGTGGTGCTGTGCCGGCCGTCGCCGAGCGTGCTTCGCGCGGCCGTGATGGGTTCGGTCGCCCTGCTGGCTCTGGTGCTCGGACGGCGTCGATCAGCGGTTCCCGCGCTGTGCGCTGCCGTGCTCGTGCTTCTGGTGGTCGACCCCGCGCTCGCTGCTGATCCAGGTTTCGCGCTGTCCGTGCTGGCCACCGGTGCTCTGGTACTACTCGCCCCGGGCTGGGCGGAGGCGTTGCGCCGCCACGGCGTGCCACCGGGCATCGCCGAGGCACTCGCAGTGCCCGCCGCCGCACATGTGGTCACCGCACCGGTGGTGGCTGGTCTGTCCGGTCAGGTGAGCCTGGTGGCGATCCTGACCAACCTGCTGGCCGCGCCCGCGGTGGCGCCGGCAACCGTGCTCGGCGTGCTCGCCGCGATCGTCGCGGCAGTGCACCCGCCGGCAGCGGTCCTCGTGGTTCACCTGGCCGGACCGGTGGTGAGCTGGCTGGTGGGCGTTGGTCACCAGGGGGCCGCAATCCCCGGCGGGGTGGTGCGGTGGCCGCAAGGATCCATCGGCGCGCTGGTGCTGGCGGTGATTGTCCTGACGGGCCTGCTCGCGATGCGAGCCCACCGGCTGCGTGTTCTTGTGGCGGCCGGGTTGGTTGGCGCCCTGCTGGTGCTGGTGCCGACAAGGTTCGTCTCGGCCGGCTGGCCAGCCGCGGGCTGGGCCATGGTGAGCTGCGACGTCGGTCAAGGTGACGCGGTGGTGCTCGCTACCGCGGAGCCCGGCCGAGCGGTGCTCATCGACGCCGGACCCGACCCCGGACCAGTATCGGGTTGTCTCGACCGCCTGGGCGTGCGACGACTCGCGCTGGTCGTAATCAGCCATCTGCACGCCGACCACATCGGTGGATTGGTTGGCGCGCTTCGAGGACGGACGGTCGGTGCTGTCGCGCTCGGTCCCGGACGGAGCCCCCCGTGGGCGTTCGCCCAGGTCCTGCGGGCCGCGGGGATGGCCCGGGTGCCGGTGGTCGCGCTGACCGCGGGGCAGCGGCTGTCCTGGCCCGGTCTGGGGATCGATGTGCTGGCCCCGCTGCGTGACCCGCCGGTCGAGGACCGCCGGGCCGAGGTCGACGGCACCACGGTAAATAACACCTCGGTAGTGCTGAGAGCGACCACCACTGCCGGCCGGGTGCTGCTTACCGGAGATGTGGAGCTTGATGCCCAGGCCGAGCTGCTGGCGAACAGGACGGATCTGCACGCCGAGGTGCTGAAGGTTCCGCATCACGGTTCGCGCTTCAATGCCGGTGATTTTCTGGCCGCGGTGCGGCCGCGGGTGGCGATTGTCAGTGTCGGGGCGCACAACCGTTACGGCCATCCCAGCCAACATGTCCTTGATGCGCTATCCGAGAGCGGCACCAAAGTGATGCGCACCGACCTGAACGGCGACGTCGCCGTGGTGGGTGGTCCGAGTCCCCAGGTCGTTGCCCGCGGCAGCGGGGTGCAACCGTCCTGAGCCATCTCCATTCAAGGGGAATGCGGCCTGGTCAGCGGCCAAGGGCTTCGCGGATGGCTTTGGCGTTCGGCGCCACGGTGGCCCGCGGTCCCAGATCGTTCTCTACGGCGTCCAGGGTCTTGAGCCCATCGCCGGTGATGAGGAGCACGGTTTCGGCGTCGGGATCCAACTGCCCACTTTCGACGAGCTTTCTTGCGCACGCCACCGTCACTCCGCCGGCGGTTTCGGCGAAGACGCCTTCGGTACGCGCCAGCAACCGGATACCTTCCACCACCTCGGCGTCGGTCACATCCTCGATGGCGCCACCCGTGCGGCGAACGGCATCCAACACGTAGGGACCGTCGGCGGGCGCGCCGATCGCCAGCGAGCGAGCAATGGTGTCCGGTCGGACTGGCACGACCACGTTGCTACCCGCCTTGAAGGCAGCGGACACCGGAGAACAGCCCGTGGCCTGGGCCCCGAATACGCGGTATGGCGAAGGTGGCACCAGACCCAATTCGGTCAGCTCCCGAAATCCCTTGTCGACCTTGGTCAGCTGCGAGCCTGACGCAATGGGCACGACGATCTGGTCCGGCAGTCGCCAGCCGAGCTGCTCGGCGACCTCGTAACCCAATGTCTTAGAGCCCTCGGCGTAGTAAGGCCGGACGTTGACGTTGACGAATGCCCAGTCCTCATGGTCCGCGGCGAGTTCGGTGGCCAGCCGGTTGACGTCGTCGTAGGTGCCGTCAACCGTGATCAGCGCGCCGTCATAGACCGCGGTGGTGAGTACCTTGGCGCGCTCCAACGAGGAGGGGACGAGCACCACCGATTCCCAGCCGGCCCGGGCGGCCGCAGCTGCCACCGCGTTTGCGAGATTGCCGGTGGAGGGGCAGGCCAGCACCCGGAAGCCGAGCTGCCGGGCTGCGGCCAGCGCGACCGCTACCACCCGATCTTTGAACGAGTGTGTGGGGTTGCCGGTGTCGTCCTTGACCCACAGGTGGCGTAGCCCCAGCGCTTTGCCGAGCCGGTCGGCGCGTATCAGCCGGGTCAGACCCGGTTGAGTGTTCGGGTGGTCGTCGACGTCGCTCGGCACGGGTAGCAGCTTGCGGTAGCGCCAGATCGATGGAGGCCCCGATTCGATCTCTGAATGGGTGATGGGCCCGAAGTCGTATGCGACTTCCAGCGGTCCGAAACACTCAGCGCAGGCGAACTCCGCCGCCAGCGGTGTGCTGAATCCGCATTCCCGACACACCAGCTGGCGTGCGGCTCCCAGATCCAAGGCAGCGGCGGTCGTTCTGTCGAGCATGCCAGTCATCGCGAGGTCCTTCCTCATCTCTCCCGCACGGCGGGTCGGAATTGGCACCGTGATCGCTAGCGACCTCGCGATATGAAGACATGCGCGTCAGCTAGCGTCGGTTGCCGGGGCTTCGTCGGGCCGATCCCTCTGCCCCTCTGGATGAGCTGTATTCGGTTGTGGTCCTTACCGTACGTCAGTCGGTACCGACCGCCCAGCGGAGTCCACCATGCGGGAGCTGGTGATCGGGTTACCGCCCGATGCGAGGATGGGCGGCGTGAACTCCTCGGCGGTCCCCCCCGCGTCGCTGCACTTGATTCTCGGCGAAGAGGAACTGCTGGTCGAACGGGCCGTGCAGGCTGTCGTTGCCGCGGCGCGACGGGTTGAGCCGCAGACTGAAGTCCGTCGGATGCGCACCACCGATCTGGTTGCCGGCGAGCTCGACGAGTTGGTCAGCCCGTCACTGTTCGCGCAAGGCCGAGTGGTGGTACTGGCAGCCGCCCACGAAGCAGGCAAAGACACCGCCGATGCGGTTCTGGACCATGCCCGCCACTTAACGGGCGGCGCTGAGGGCATTATCCTCGTCGTCGAGCATGCGGGTGCCGGTCGTGGCAAGGCCTTGGCCGACGGGCTGCGCGCGGCTGGAGCCGCGGTCACCGAATGCCCCCGGATCACCCGTTTCGAGGAGCGGGCGGCTTTCGTCCGCGATGAGGTCCACCGGGCCGGCGGCCAGATCAGCGCGGGAGCGGTGACCGCCCTGCTCGACGCGGTCGGTTCCGACCTGCGTGAACTCGCATCCGCCGCAGCCCAGCTGAGTACTGACAGCGGCGGGTCGGTGGACGACGCCGCAGTGCGCCGCTACCACCGGGGTCGAGCCGAGGTGACCGGCTTCTCGGTCGCGGAAAAGGCGATGACCGGCGACCGGGCTGGTGCTCTGGAGACCCTGCGCTGGGCGATGCAGCTGGGCGTGCCGCACGTCCTGGTCGCTGACGCGCTGGCCGACGCCGTACGCACGGTTGCCCGGGTGAGTGCTGTGGGCCGCGCTGACCCTTACCGCCTGGCCAGCACGCTGGGAATGCCACCGTGGAAGGTCAAGAAGGCGATGGCGCAGGCTCGCGGGTGGGAGCACGACGGGCTGGCAAAGGCGATCCAGCTGGTAGCGGAGATCAATGCCGACGTCAAAGGAGCTGCCGCAGACGCGGAATACGCGCTGGAACGCACCGTGCTCGCACTGTGCGCTGCCCGCCGCTGAGCGGCGAGTCAGGCAGCCGCCGCCACCGTTGCGTTAGAGCTGATTGCTCTGCTTGGCCATGGCCGATTTGCGGTTCGCCGCCTGATTGCGGTGGATGACGCCCTTGCTCACGGCTTTGTCCAGCGCCCTGGTGGCGGCCAACAGCTCGCTCTGCGCCCGATCCTTCTCACCAGCGGCCGCTGCCTCGCGAAACCGGCGAATCGCAGTCTTCAGCGATGACTTGATGGACTTGTTGCGCACTCGCGCCTTCTCGTTGGTCCGGATCCGCTTCAGCTGCGACTTGATGTTGGCCACGCGTTACCTTCGATCTCACCTTCGGTCAGGGGGTGCCGTCACGCGGCACGGTGGACGATCGTAACAGCTGGGTATGACTGCCTCGGATGAAACCCCGACGAAGGCCGGTAGGAGAGCACCATGGAAGTACTGAGCAGTCGTGTCTTGCTCCATCCGAGGGATCGCGAGCGGTCGACGGCGTTCTACCGTGACGTGTTGGGGCTCGCCATCCACCGCGAGTTCCCTGGTGGCACGGTCTTCGTCCTCGGGGGTGGTTTCCTGGAGGTGTCGGGTGAGTCCGCAGCCTTTCCGAGCGCATCCACTGGAATATGGCTGCAGGTTCGTGACCTGGCGGCGACGGCGACCGAACTGGTGCAGCGGGGGGTCAAGCTGATCCGGGAACCGCGTCGTGAGCCTTGGGGGCTCGATGAGATGTGGATCGCGGACCCGGACGGTCTACCACTGGTGATCGTCGAGGTACCTGCCGAACACCCACTGCGAGTCGACCGTCGAGCTAGTGGTTGAGATCATCGCGCGGTGACGATCGCGTTCTATGAAGTTAGGCTAACCTAATTTTATAGGAGGTGCACGTCCATGAAAAGCTCACAGGACCGGGGACCGGCAGTACCCCCACTTGCGGAACGAGCCCGAACCCTGGCCGCTCGCAGCTGCACTGTCACCGTGGTGGCTGCAGGCACCACAGATCGGCCGATGCCGATGCTGTATCAGGTCCACCGTGACCGCTCAGCGGTGCTGCTACTGGCTATGGACCGCACGTTGCCGACCCTGGCAGAGGTGGCGCCTGGTGGTGAGGTATCAGCGATGCTGGAGCTCACCGACATCGCGCCGGTTGCGCTTCGCGAGCCGGTGCGCGGCCTGCTGTGGATCACTGGCTGGCTACGAGCACTGTCCCCGAATCAGGCCCGGCGCGCTTCGACGACGTGGGCTGAGCAACGTCCAGACTCTCGTTTGCTCGATGTTGGGCACACCGCGAGCATACTGTCGCTGGACCCTGTCTTCGCGGTGTTCTCCGACGGCGAAGGCAGCGGCTGGCTCAATCCAGCGGACCTCGCCAACGCCGAACCCGACCCATTCTGTCGGCTTGAGTACGCCTGGCTGCGCCATCTTGAGCAGTACCCCTCCGAGGTCCTGCGTACCGTCGTCCGGCACCTCCCCGGCGCGCGATTGCGGTGTGGCGTTCAAGTCCGTCCGCTGGGCATAGACCGGCTCGGTTTGCGGCTGCGGATCGAGGACGCCGATCGGGCCCAAGACATACGGCTCGCATTCCAGCACCCGATCACCACACCAACCCGGCTCGCCAGCGAGCTGTACGGCCTACTTGGCTGCCCGGCAGCCACTCAGAACATCCGGTAAGGCAGGAATTTCCCGTCCAGCACCAACCGCACCCGATCGCCTTTGGGATCTTCGCGGCGCTCGAAGGAGAGCTCGAAGTCGATGGCGCTCATGATGCCATCGCCGAACTCCTCACGGATCAGTTCGGCCAGCGTGGCGCCGTAAACCTGCACCACCTCCCGCAGCCGATAGACCACCGGTTCGCTGGCGTCCACCACGTCCGCCCCGCGCACTGGCGGCAACTGCAGGGCCTCGACGACCTCGTCGTCCAAATGCAGCAGCCGCCCCACAGCGCGGGCCTGTTCTGCGTCCAGCGGCTGCTGGCCCAGGACAGCCGAGGTGCTCCACACCAACGACCGGTCCAGTGTCTCGGCAACCTTCTGCCAAGACACCTGAAGGCGGTGTTTGGCGGCCAGTGCCGCGGCGGCGGCTTCCCGGCGTCCCAACATGGGCAGTGGAACGATCGTCACGCCTGTGTCTCCTCCCGATGGTTCCCACTCCCGATCATCCTCCTTGCCGAGGGTTGCGTCATGCAGCCCAGAGCGAACAACCGGTGAAGCGACGCAGGCATGGTCCTGGCGGCTCTGGCGGCCTCGGTGCGGCGTGCAACCATGACGTGATTCCCCTGATGCCATTGAGGACTGCTGAGTGACCACGTTCGCCGACAAGACGTTCACCCCCCCTGAGCTGATCCGCAACTTCTGCGTGATCGCGCATATCGACCACGGCAAGTCGACCCTGGCCGACCGGATGCTTCAGCTCACGGGCGTGCTCAACGCGCGCAACTACCGTGCGCAGTACCTCGACCGGATGGACATCGAGCGCGAGCGCGGCATCACCATCAAGGCCCAGAACGTCCGGCTGCCCTGGCAGGTCGACGGCGTCAACCACGTGCTGCACCTGATCGACACCCCCGGGCACGTCGACTTCACCTACGAGGTCTCTCGCGCGCTGGAAGCGTGTGAGGGCGCGGTGCTGCTGGTGGACGCCGCGCAGGGCATCGAGGCGCAGACGCTGGCGAACCTGTATCTGGCGCTGGAGAAGGAGCTGCGGGTCATCCCGGTGCTCAACAAGATCGATCTTCCGGCGGCCGAGCCGGATCGCTACGCCGCCGAGCTGGCGCACATTCTCGGCTGTGAGCCCGACGATGTGCTGCGGGTCAGCGCGAAGACCGGGCAGGGCGTGCGGGAGTTGCTCGACGTGGTGGTCGCGCAGGTCCCGGCCCCGGTGGGGGACAGTGCAGCGCCACCCCGAGCGATGATCTTCGACTCGGTCTACGACAGCTACCGTGGTGTGGTCACCTACATCCGGGTGATGGACGGGCGGATCATCCCGCGGGACCGGATCCGGATGATGTCCACCAACGCCACCCACGAGCTGCTCGAGGTCGGCATCATCTCGCCTGATCAGAAGCCGTGTGACGGCCTGGGCGTGGGCGAGGTCGGCTACCTCATGACCGGGGTGAAGGACGTCCGGCAATCCCGGGTAGGGGACACCATCACCAGCGAACGCCACGGGGCCACGGTGGCGTTGCCCGGCTACCGCACGCCCAAGCCGATGGTGTTCGCCGGGCTGTACCCGATGGACGGCTCGGACTACCCGGAGCTGCGCGACGCGCTGGACAAGCTGCGGCTCAACGATGCCGCGTTGAGCTATGCACCGGAGACGTCCGCCGCGCTGGGGTTCGGTTTCCGCTGCGGGTTCCTCGGCCTGCTGCACCTGGAGATCACCCGAGACAGGCTGCAGCGCGAGTTTGGTCTCGAACTCATCTCTACCGCGCCCAACGTGGTCTACCGGGTGGTTCGCGACGACGCCACCGAGCAGACCGTCACCAACCCCGCGGACTGGCCTGACGGCAAGGTCGCCGAGGTCTACGAGCCGGTGGTCCGTTGCACCGTTATCGCGCCCTCTGAATACGTCGGCACGATCATGGAGCTGTGCCAGGGCCGGCGCGGCACCCTACTGGGGATGGACTATCTCTCGGAATCGCGCGTGGAGTTGCGCTACACGCTGCCGATGGCCGAGATCGTGTTCGATTTCTTCGACGCGCTGAAATCCCGCACCCGCGGCTACGCCTCGATGGACTACGAGGAGTCCGGCGAGCAAATCGCCGACCTGGTGAAGGTGGACATCCTGCTGCAGGGTGAGCCGGTGGACGCGTTCTCCGCGATCGTGCACCGCGAGGCCGCCTACGGTTATGGCACCTCAATGGCGACCAGGCTGCGTGAGCTCATCCCGCGCCAGCAGTTCGAGGTGCCGATCCAGGCGGCGGTCGGCTCCCGGATCATCGCGCGGGAGACCATCCGCGCGATCCGCAAGGACGTGCTGGCCAAGTGCTACGGCGGCGACATCACCCGCAAGCGCAAGTTGCTGGAGAAGCAGAAGGAGGGCAAGAAGCGGATGAAGACGATCGGACGGGTCGAGGTACCCCAAGAAGCCTTCGTCGCCGCCCTGTCCACCGACGACTCGGCCAAGTCCACCACCAAAAAGCAGTGATCATGAGCCACGAATTGTCGGTGGGTTCTGCCAGGCTTGGCGTGACCCGGAGAGGAGGGGGACCATGACAGCTATGAGCGCCCAGCCAGAGG
>CAXUFG010000035.1:20666-25897 GCA_964250265.1 uncultured Pseudonocardiaceae bacterium
GGGATTCGCCGGTGTCGCCGCAGGTCGCCCGTTCACGGTGAACGACCTGGAGGCAATGCCCGGTGACGGCCACCGTTATGAGCTCATCGACGGGGTGCTCCCCGGTACTCGCGGTAGAGGTGCTCTCGGCGAGTACCGCGCTCAACGATCTGAACAACAAGAAGGCCGTATACGAGCGGATGGGAACCACGTCGTACTGGGTGTTCGATCCGGAGCTGCCTGGCAGGCTCACCGCCTTCGAGCTCGACCGGCGAGGTCGCTATGCGGAGGTGGCGAGTGTCTGCGGGGACGAGAAGTTCACCACCGACCAGCCGTTCGCGATCACTATTGTGCCCGCAAGGCTGCTGGACGGCCTGCGGCCCTGAGGTTCAACGGACAAAAACGATCTTGCCGGCGGTGTCGCCGTCGAGCATTGCCTTGAAGCCTCGCTCGGCCTCGGACATCGGCATCTCAGCGCCGATCTGCGGGCAAAGCCCGGTGATGTCCAGGAAGGACAGCAGGTCGCGCAGCTCGTCGCGGGTGCCCATGGTGGCCCCGACCATCCGCAGCTGGAGGAAGAACAGCCGCTGAAGTTCGGCGCGCTCCGCGTCGCCGCTGGTGGCGCCGGAGCAGACGATGATGCCGCCCGGTTTGAGTGACTTCGCCGAATGCGACCAGGTGGCTTTGCCGACGGTTTCGAACACCGCGTCCACCCGCTCGGGTAGCCGAGCCCCGGAGTCGAACGTCTGGTGTGCGCCCAGCGACCGGGCCAGCTCGCGCTTGTCCTCAGTGCGGCCAGTCACCCAGACTCGCATCCCCGCGGCCCGGCCGAGCTGTGCCAGCGCGGTGGACACGCCGCCCGAAGCGCCCTGCACCAGCATGGTCTGGCCGGCCCGCAACCCTGACTTCACGAACAGCATCCGGTACGCGGTGAGCCACGCCGTGCCCATGCAGGCCGCCTGCGGGAACGTCAGTGACGCCGGCTTGGGAATCACGTTGCGGTCTGGCACCACGACGGTATCGGCGAAGCTGCCCTGCAGCTTCTCGGTGAGCAGCGTGCGGCGCGGATCCAGGGTCTCGTCGCCGGTCCAACCCGGGCTGGTGATTACCGGGTAGATCACTACCTCGGAGCCGTCGGGCAGCACACCGGCGCCGTCACAACCCAGGATCATCGGGAACTGCTCGGGTTTGATGCCCACCCCGCGCAGCGTCCACAGATCGTGCATGTTCAGGCTGGCCGCCGCGACGGTGACCGCCACGTGGCCCTCGGACACTTCTGGGTCTGGGCGATCACCAATCCGCAGGGAGGCCAGCGGGTCCTGGGGATTCGGCTCGGCGGCATAAACAGCGAACATGCGGCTCAACCGTAGTGCCGGCTGCCGGGGAACACCTGCAGGCCAGCTACTAACGTGTCACTGTGCTGTGGGCGGGGTGGGACGCGGTGGCTCGCTGGTGGGATGGCGTGGAGCTGTGGCTCACCCAGCTTGGGCTCGTGCTGCAAGTGACCCTGCTCATGCTGGTGTTGCTGCCGGTCTGCTGGTGGGCCGCCCGGGGACTCGACCGGGTCGTTGGTCTGATCTTCGAACGGTTCGACCACCGGTACGCCAGGGACGCAGAGGATGCGCAGGAGCCGCAATGAGCTCCCGCCGGCGGATCAGCGCCGCGCTGATCGGCCTGCTCGTATTGGTGGTGGCTGGCTGGGTGGGGCAGCGAGTGCTGGTCCACTTACCTGATTCCGGCTCAGCTAGCGCCCGGCTGGCGGTTCCCTCGTCGGCCGGCGTACCGGTTCAGGCTTTGTCGCAGCTACCGCCGCAGGCCGCGCAGGTGTGGCAGCTGATCCAGCATGGTGGCCCGTTCCCCTACCGGCAGGACGGGGTCGTGTTCGGTAACCGGGAGCGGCGGCTACCGCCGCGGCAGTCGGGCTTCTACCGCGAGTACACAGTTCCGACGCCGGGAGAGCACGATCGCGGGGCACGGCGCCTGATCACCGGCGGAGCCGCTGAGCTGTACTACACCGGCGACCATTACTCGTCTTTCGTCTTGGTTGATCCGAAGCGGTGATGCGCGTGCTGCACTACGTCCCCGATGCCACCCGCGCCCTTGATCAGGTCCGCAGCAGGGGAGCGCGGGCGCACCTCGTGGGTCCCGTGACCAGCCGGGCCGAGGCGCTGGACGCGATCGGGGCCGCACTGGACTTCCCGGCCTGGTACGGCCGCAACCTCGACGCGCTCTACGACTGCCTGATCGACCTGTCCTGGCAACCCGGCGGCGAGCATGTCCTGGTGTGGGCCGGCCACCGCGCCCTGGAAGCCGCCGACCCCGACGCCTACCGCGCGGTCCTCGCAGTGCTCGACGACGCAACCGCAGCCACCTCGGAGCGGCCCCTCTCCGTGCTGCTCGCCGACGCCTGAGCCACACCTCGCCTCGCCCCGACATGGACACATATCGGGGCGCCAAGGCCGGTCTTTGCCCCGATATGTCGCCATGTCGGGATGCTGGCGGGCGGTCAGTCAGGTAGGGGGGAACCAAGAGGGTGGGCGCTTGTGGGTGAAGGCGCGGATGCCTTCTTGGGCTTCGTCCGACGCGAAGCGGGCGGCGGAGAGCTCGAGCATGGCCATGAAGTCCTGCGCGGTGGTCGGTGCGCGTAGTAGCTGCTTGGTCAGCGTGAGTGCCTCGGGAGCGCCCTTGACGAGCATTCCGGCATAGCGGTCCACCTCGGCGTCAAGCTGGTGAGCCGGTACCGCGCTGGTAAGCAGACCGATGGCGACCGCCCGGCTGGCGTCGAAGGTTTCGCCAGTGAGCAAGAGCTCATGCGTCGCCCGGGCCAGCAGCCGGGTCCGCAGGGTCACCGAGATCACAGCTGGCACCACACCGAGACGCACCTCGGTGAAGGCGAAATCGGCGTGGTGCGCGGCGACGGCGATGTCGGCAGCCGCGACAATGCCGATGCCCCCGGCGCGGGCCGGCCCGGCCAGTTTGGCGATGACCGGTTTTGGGTGTGTCAAGATCCGCTCCAGGATGCGGGGGAGCTCCTTGACGGCGTCCGGGGGCTCCTGGAGGTCCATCCCGGCGCAGAACACCGGCCCGCGGTGGTCGAGCACCACCACCCGCACCGAGTCGTCGCCCGCAGTGCGCTCCAGGGCGTCTAGCAGCTGGGCCCGCAGCGGGGCGGACAGGGCATTGCGTTTGGCGGGAGAGTCCAGCGTGATGGTGCTGATCCCGGACCGCACGGTCAGGTGCACAAGCGCGGCGGTCATGGATCGGACGGTAGACGCAGAGCGCACCTCATTCATATCGAACTAATGTCGTCGCGATCGGGATCGAGCCGGTCGGGAACGAGCCGGTCCCGGCGGCCATGCCGGCCCGCGGACTGAGGGTCACCGCCACGGTCGCCATCCGGGCGGAGTGGTCCGCCGACCCTCAGCCCGTCGGACTTCACCCCGTCCTCGACGGCCCGCTTGACGTCGACGCGGTCCGGGCCGTCACGCACCGCTACACCCCGGATGTGGCGGTCGAGCTAGTACCGCCGCTGCCGCCCGAAGCGTTCGACACTCCACACCGGTCCGTGGCCCGGCTCGCTGCGCTCGTCCGCGCCCACCAGGCGCAGCCCGACGTCCCGGCTACTAAACGAACTCGACTGGATCCGCACGCCAGCCACCTGCGCTGCACAAGCACCGACGCCGGCCAATGAAGGCTCCGCCAGGACTTCGCTATCGACGTCCGTAGACCGAAGGGTCGGTGACCGGCCGGTACCGCGCGCTGCGGCCGGCAGGTCGTCGCACCGGCGGCCAGTTCGAGCAGTTCGCTGGCGCGCATGCCGGACAGTGCGGAGGTGGGGTAGAAGCACGCGGAGGTGAGCGCGTAGGGGTTGCTCGATGCCGTAAGGCCACCCATGCGTCCCAGCCAGACGGATGTGGGGACAATGCTCATATGGCAGCCCTGCCCCTCGGCGACCCCGCCCCGCCGGACGGGGCGCTCCCCGCTGCCGCCCTGCGCGGGTTAGCGAGCCGGCCTTTCGGCGTGTACGTGCACGTGCCGTTCTGCGCGACCCGCTGCGGCTACTGCGACTTCAACACCTACACACCGGGTGAACAGGGCTCCTCCTCACCCGCCACCTGGTTGGACGCGGTGCGCCGGGAACTTGACCTTGCGGTCCGGGTACTTGACGAGCCGCTGCCGGCGGGCACGGTGTTCGTCGGTGGGGGTACCCCATCGCTGCTCGGCGCGGGAGGGTTGTCCGCCCTCCTCGACGCCATCCGCGGCTCACTCGGCGTGGCCGTCGGCGCTGAGGTGACCACCGAGGCCAACCCAGAGTCAACCTCACCGGAGTTCTTCGCCGGGATCGCCGCGGCCGGCTACACCCGGGTCTCGCTGGGGATGCAAAGCGCCGCCCCGCACGTGCTGGCCGTGCTGGACCGGGCGCACACTCCGGGCCGGCCGGTGGCCGCGGCGGCGGAGGCTCGTGCCGCCGGGATCCAGCACGTCAGCCTGGATATGATCTACGGCACGCCTGGGGAGAGCCGCGAGGACCTGGCTGCCTCGCTGGATGCCGTGCTCGCCGCCGGGG
This sequence comes from uncultured Pseudonocardiaceae bacterium, assembly GCA_964250265.1. Classification (GTDB taxonomy): domain Bacteria; phylum Actinomycetota; class Actinomycetes; order Mycobacteriales; family Pseudonocardiaceae. The sequence continues at coordinate 25,213 of CAXUFG010000035.1, forward strand.
CTGACCACGTCTCGGCCTACGCCCTGGTCGTCGAGGCGGGCACTGCGCTGGCCCGCCGGGTGGCTCGCGGGGAGCTGCCCGGCCCGGACGACGACGTGCTCGCCGACCGATACGAGCAGATCGACGTGGCGCTCTCAGCGGCGGGCCTGCGCTGGTACGAGGTGTCCAACTGGGCCGCTGGTCCCGAGTCCCGGTGCCGGCACAACGTCGGCTACTGGGCTGGCGGGAACTGGTGGGGAGCCGGCCCTGGCGCGCACTCCCACGTCGGCGGAGTGCGGTGGTGGAACGTCAAGCATCCCGCGCGCTACGCCGCGGTGCTGGCGTCCGGGTGCTCCCCAGCGGCCGGCCGGGAGGTGCTCAGTTCCGAGGAGCACTACACCGAGCAGGTGATGCTCGGGCTACGGCTGGCCGACGGTCTGCCGGTGGAGACCCTCAATCTGCCAGGCCGAGCCGCCGCCGATCGCGCAATCACACATGGCCTGCTCAGGGCTACTGCGCGCGATCGGCTGGTGCTCACCCACCGCGGCCGCCTACTCACCGATGCCGTCGTGCGCGACCTGCTCGCCAGCTGACCTAGCTAGACCCCCGCGATGCTGACCCGTACCGTCATGTTCGGTGACGTCAAGATCAGTTCGCATTCAGCGGGCTCAGCGGGGTAATTGGTAGCCGAATTACCCCGCTGAGC
>CAXUFG010000035.1:25907-29739 GCA_964250265.1 uncultured Pseudonocardiaceae bacterium
CGGCGCCCTGGTGTAAATGCTCGCCCCTAACCCCCGGGCGCCCCCGGCTGAATGCGGATGGTAACTCAGTCAGCTGCGGAGGAGGTCTAGGTCGAGGATCCGGAGGGGGAGGGTGGTGCGTTGTTGGAGGGCGGCGCGCAGGGCGCGGTGCAGGCCGTCTTCTAGAAACAGCTCGCCGCACCAGCGCACTACGTGGGGGAACAGATCGCCGGGCAGGGTGGGGTCCTCGGACAGCACCTTGTCGAGCTCCACCACGGTCGCGGTTGTGATCAAATTCGTCAGGGGAACCTGCTGGGGCGGGATCTGCGCCCAGTCCTTCATGGAGAACCCGTGTTCGGGATAGGGGCGGCCCTGCCGGATTTCCTTGAAGATCACAGCCGGCGCTCACCTCCGTCCCCCGCTCGGCGCGAGTGGCCAGCGTATCGGGCGTCCCGGCGCGTCCAGACGCCCGCGCCCGGAGCGCACTAGACTCGGTGGGCAGCACCAGCCGCTGGGGCCAGCATGAAGAAGGTGACGTGAACGCAGACGACCGTCGGTTCGAGGTGCTGCGCGCCATCGTTACCGACTATGTGGCCACTCACGAGCCGGTCGCATCCCGCTCGCTGGTAGAACGGCACCAATTCGGGGTCTCCAGCGCGACCATCCGCAACGACATGGTGGCGCTCGAGGAGGACGGCTACATCACTCAACCACACACCAGTGCCGGTCGGGTGCCCACCGACAAGGGTTACCGGATGTTCGTCGACCGGCTCTCAGAGGTGAAGCCGCTGTCGGTCGCCGAACGCCGCGCGGTGCAGAGCTTCCTGCAGGGCGCCGTCGACCTCGATGACGTGTTGCGTCGCAGTGTTCGGCTGCTCGCCCAGCTCACCCGGCAGGTGGCGGTGATCCAGTACCCCACCCTGAGCCGGTCCACGGTGCGCCACCTCGAGGTGCTCGCGGTGACCCCGGCCCGGTTGATGCTGGTCCTCATCACCGACGCGGGCCGGGTGGACCAGCGCCTACTGGATCTGGGCGATGTCATCACCGAGGACCAGGTGGCACAGCTGCGAACGCTGCTCAATCAGGCGCTGGCCGGGCGCCGGCTGGCGGATGCCTCCGCGGCGGTAGCCGATCTGCCTGACCAGGTTCCCCTCGAGCTCCGGGACCCGATGACCCGGGCTTCAACAGTATTGATCGAGACGTTGGTGGAGCATCCCGAGGAGCGGTTGCTGCTCGGGGGCACCGCTAACCTCACCCGCAGCGCCACCGACTTCCCGGGTTCATTACGCCAGGTGCTCGAGGCGTTGGAGGAGCAGGTGGTGGTGCTCAAGTTGCTGGCCGCGGCCCGTGACCCGGCCACTATTACGGTGCGGATCGGTGAGGAGAACGAGGCCGAAGAGATGCGCAGTACCTCATTGGTCTCGATCGGCTACGCCTCGCACGGGACCGTGCTCGGGGGCATGGGCGTGGTGGGACCGACGAGGATGGACTACCCGGGCACCATCGCTGCGGTGCGCGCGGTAGCACGATACGTGGGGGAGATCCTGACCACCCGGTAAGCGGGGTCGGGCGCACCGGTAGGTACAGCGACATCGACGAGAGGACCGCGGCGCAGGGCCGCGGCAGGAGGACGCCAGCGTGGCCAGGGACTACTACGCAATCCTGGGTGTGCCCCGGGACGCCAGCGCGGATCAGATCAAGCGCGCCTATCGCAAGCTGGCGCGTGAATTGCACCCCGATGTCAATCCCGACGCAGCAGCACAGCAGCGGTTCCAGAACGTCACCGCCGCCTACGAGGTGCTGACCGACCCGCAGAAGCGCCAGATCGTCGATCTCGGCGGGGACCCGTTGGAGCCCGGCGCGGGGCGCGGCCCGGGAGGTGATCCTTTCGGCGGCTTCGGCTTCGGCGATATCATGGATGCCTTCTTCGGCTCCGCAGGAGGCCCAGGTGGGCGCCGGGGACCGCGCAGTCGGGTACAGGGCGGTTCCGACGCGCTGATCCGGCTTCAGCTCACCCTCGAGGAGTGCGCCACCGGGGCATCGCGGGAGCTCACCGTGGACACCGCGGTGTTGTGCGGCCAATGCAACGGCTCTGGATGCGCGCCCGGCACCCGCCCGCAGACCTGCGACACCTGTGGCGGCGCCGGCGAGGTACAGAACGTGCAGCGGACCTTCCTCGGTCAGGTCATGACCTCGAGGCCGTGCCCGGTGTGCCGGGGTATCGGCGAGGTCATCCCGGAGCCCTGCCGTCAATGCGGCGGCGATGGCCGGATCCGGGCTCGTCGCAACGTCACCGCGAAGGTGCCTCCCGGAGTGGGCGACGGGATGCGGGTGCGGTTGGCCGGCCAGGGTGAGGTGGGACCGGGCGGCGGTCCAGCGGGTGATCTCTACGTCGAGGTACAGGAAGTGCCCCACGAGACGTTCACCCGCGACGATGCCGACCTGCACTGCACCGTGCGGGTTCCAATGACGGCTGCCGCACTCGGCACGACCGTCATGCTGGAGACCCTCGACGGCGCCGAGGAGGTCCGGGTCGACGCGGGCACCCAGTGCGCGACCGTGCTGACCCTGCGTGGGCGTGGGATGCCACGGCTGCGGAGCACGGGCCGGGCTGAAGGGCGGGGTGACCTATTTGTCCACCTCGATGTCGTCACCCCGACGCGGTTGGACCCCCGACAGGTTGAACTGCTGCGCGAGCTTGCTGTCCTGCGTGGTGAGGAGCAGGCCGAGCTGGCAGCCAACGGGCGCGCCGGTGGCTTGTTCTCCCGGTTGCGGGATTCCTTGGGTGGACGCTGACGGGACGCGCCGATACTCGGCAGGCGCGCAGGCCTGGCAGTGAGTATCGCGCCGGTGTTTCTCGCCGAGCAGCTGCCGCTCGAAGGTGCCGAGACGATGCTGGACGGGCCGGAGGGCAGGCACGCCGCGACGGTACGACGGTTGCGCGCCGGGGAGCGTTTGACGCTCACTGATGGCTGCGGCGAGCTGGCCCTGTGCGAGGTGCTCGATACCGGTCGAGATCGGCTGCGGCTGCGGGTGCTGCGGCGGGGGAGCGAACCGGCCCCGGTATTGCGGGTGACCCTGGCCCAGGCGCTGGTCAAGGGTCCGCGCAGCGAGTTGGCGGTGGAGCTCGCCGTCGAAGCCGGGGTGGATGCGATAGTGCCGTGGCGCGCCGATCGCTGCGTGGCGCGCTGGGAGGCCGGACCACGCGGAGCCAAGGCGCTGGCCCGCTGGCGTGAGACGGCCCGCGAAGCCGCCAAGCAGTCTCGCCGAGGCTGGATTCCGGGCGTGTCCGAACCGGTGAGCACCGCCTCGCTCGGGCAACGGTGCGCTGCCGCTGCTGGCGCTCTGGTACTGCACGAGAGCGCCCAGCAGGCGCTGCCCTCGGTGCCGTTGCCCGCCGCGGGGGAACTGCTGCTGATCGTCGGACCGGAGGGCGGCATCACCGAGGCCGAACTGGCCATCCTGACCGCGGCGGGAGGTCGACCGGTTCGGCTTGGTCCAGAGGTATTGCGTTCTTCGAGTGCTGGCGCAGTTGCTCTCGGTGCAATTGGAGCCCTCTCGCAACGGTGGTCTCTGCGTCATTCAGGTGATATTTGACCCAGATACATCCCGAAAGCCTTACATTAAGTATGCAAGGCCGGATGAAACACCTGATCGAGTTGTATCCGGTCCGGGCTCACAAGCCCAGAGGCTCCGCCGGGCACCTCCCCCCTCGGTCCGGCGGCGCTGCGCCCCCGCGGGGCAGCCCCCAGTTACCCCCCGGCGCGGCCTCTCCGTCCCGCGGGGGGGGGGAGTGGGGGAATGCCGGCTGTCGCCGCTGGCCACCACCATCTCCACCGAGCGGGGCAGCAGC
>CAXUFG010000036.1:0-18575 GCA_964250265.1 uncultured Pseudonocardiaceae bacterium
CAACAGCGGAGCTGTCAAAACATGATCGAAAAGCTCTGCTGTTGAGTTCGGGAGCCTGGGAGCTGTTACGACGTTGGTCATCTCCACCGTGGCACATGCGGGCCGATCCGCGTTGGTGAGTCACCGTTCGGGTGGCAGGCCGGTGACCAGGAAGCTGACCTGGCGCGCGATCGCCACCGCGTGGTCGGCGAAGCGTTCGTAGTAGCGGCCGATCAGCGCGGCGTCCACCGCCGGTTCCACGCCATGTGACCAGTTCTCGGCGAACAGGATCTGAAAGATGCGCCGGCGCAGCGCGTCTACCTCGTCGTCGGCCTGAGCCAGCTGGTAGGCGGACATCGGGTCCCGGCTCTCGATTGCTTTCGCTGCTTCCTGCGCCAGGCCGGTGGCCAGCACACCCATCCGGGCGAAGACCGGGCGGACCTCATCCGGGATCGGCACCGCCGGATGCTTCATCCGGGCGATCTTGGCAACGTGCTGGGCCAGATTGCACATCCGTTCCACGTCGACCACCGCGTGCATTGCGGCCACAACCACCCGCAGGTCGGTGGCCACTGGTGCCTGCAGGACGAGCAGTTTGATGCAGCGCTGATCCATGTCGTCGCAGAGCGCCTTCATGTCGTCCTTACCGGAGATGACCAGTTCGGCGAGCCCCAGATCGGCGTGGCTCAGCGCAGTCGAGGAATTGGTCATCAAGTCACTGGCCAGCCGGGCGGCCCGAGCCAGGTCGCTGATCAGGGTATCCAGCTCGGCATGGAAAGTCTCGCGCATTGCCAGAGGGTACGGCGCAAACGTCGCCGGAGTCTCGGCAACGATATGAACCGGAGGTGAAACGCATCGATGCGGTGCCCCGCCGTCTGCTTAGCCCCCTGAATGGGGTAGCTCGGCGTCCGCCGGGACCGCGAGATCCATCGGATCGTCCAGCCAGCCCTGCGGTAGCGCGACCCGGCCGGGTGAGCCCTGGCGCCCCCGGGGCCCGTCAGCGTCGGGCGGGAACGGGACATCGGGATCTAACCGGGCCAGCTGGGCATCCAACTCGGCGAAGCTGGACACCATCCCCAGCGCGCGCCGGATGTCCCCTCCCACCGGAAAGCCGTGCAGGTACCAGGAGATGTGCTTGCGCAGGTCACGAAGACCCTTGTCGGTCCCGAGATGTTCGGCCAGTAACCGGGCGTGGCGGTGCAGGATGGCCGCTACCTGCCCCAGATCCGGCGGCGCCGGCGCCGGTGTGCCGGCAAAGGCGGCCTGCAACTCGGCGAACAGCCACGGCCGTCCCAGGCAGCCGCGGCCCACCACCACCCCGTCGCAGCCGGTGTGCTCGATCATCCGGATCGCGTCCGCGGCGGCGAAGATGTCGCCGTTGCCCAACACCGGGATCGACGTGACGGCCTGCTTGAGCGCACCGATGGCGTCCCAGTCGGCGACACCCGAGTAGCGCTGCGCGGCGGTACGCGCGTGCAGTGCCACCGCGGCCACTCCGGCGTCCTGCGCGATCCGGCCGGCGTCGAGGAACGTGCGGTGCTCGTCATCGATGCCGATCCGGAACTTCATTGTGACGGGAATATGCCCGGCGGCTTGGACGGCGCCGCGGGCGATCTCCCCGAACAAGGCGCGCTTGTAGGGCAGCGCCGCACCGCCCCCGCGGCGGGTGACCTTCGGGACCGGGCAGCCGAAGTTGAGATCGACGTGATCAGCGAGATCCTCGTCGCGGACCATCTCCACGGCCTTGCGGATCGTCGCCGGATCGACCCCGTAGAGCTGCATCGAGCGCGGCCACTCGGCGGCGTCGAAGCTGATCATGTTGAGCGTGCCGGGGTGCCGCTCCACCAGCGCCCGGCTAGTGATCATCTCGCAGACGAACATCCCTGCACCCTGTTCGCGACACAGCCGCCGGAACGCCACGTTGGTGATCCCGGCCATCGGCGCGAGCACGACCGGCGGGTCGACCCGGAAGGGTCCGATCCGCAGCGGCGCTCGCCCGAAAGTCACGCCCCCCATCATCCCTCTCCCCATACCCCACGCGCCGCCCCCTCCTGCTCCGTGTGTCTGCCCCGCTGGCGTGGTGTGTCGTGGTCTTGTGCCCGGTGTGTCGCGTCTGGATGCGCCGAGCGGTGGGTGGTTGAGGTTCGAAGCTGATCGGCCTAGCGTCGGTCGTGGCGACGACCGACCTGAGCAGCGAGGTGATCCACATGCGGGCGAGCATTGGCGACCGGTTGTGCGTGCATGGCCGCACCGTCGACCGGCCGGACCGCATGGGCGACGTGATGGAGGTGCGGGGGCCGGATGGTCAGCCGCCCTACCTCGTCCGGTTCGATGACGGTCAGGAGCGATTGGTATTCCCAGGCCCGGACTGTGAGGTGCATCCGGCCGCGGGCGCATAGCAGCCCTGTCGTCGGCCAGTTCGACATGAGGGTTGTGCTGCTGGCTGACGACAGCGCTGGTGTCGAGTTCGACGACAACAGCACGGGGAACGGATCGGTCGTCGTGCGCCGCACCTCAGACCTTCCGTGCGGCCTGCCGTGCTGATCGGACGTGCTATCCGGGCGGCCGCTTCTGATCTCACGCCGCTGCGCGAGTCCGCCGCCTTTCGCCGGTTGTTCGCCGGTCAGACGGTCTCGCTGGTGGGCACCGGGGTCACCCGGGTTGCGGTACCGCTGCAGGTGTACGCGATCACCCGTTCGTCGCTCGACGTCGGTCTCGTCGGGCTCGCCGCCTTCGTGCCGTTGGTCGTGTTCGGGCTCTATGGCGGCTCGATCGCCGATGCGGTTGATCGCCGCAAGTTGGTGCTGGTCACCTCGACCGGGACGATGGTGGTCAGCGTTGTGCTGCTGGTCCAGGCGGTGCTACAGAACCACCGGGTCAGCGTGTTGTTCGTGTGCGTCGCCGTGCAGTCGGCGTTCGCGGCGGTCGACTCGCCGGCCCGGCGGGCGATCATCCCGCAGCTGGTACGGGCGGAGAAGCTGCCGGCGGCCAACACCCTGAGCTTCGGCAGTACGCAACTCACGATGATCGCGGGCCCGCTACTGGCCGGGGTGGCGGTGGCCGCCGGCGGCTTCGGGTGGGCCTACGCGATCGACGTCGCCTCGTTCGCCGGAGCCTTCTACGCGGCAGTGCGGTTGCCGTCCTTACCACCGGGAGAAGGTGCCCAACGGGCCGGGCTGGCGTCTGTTGTCGAGGGGCTGCGATTCCTCGCGGGGCGTCCGGTGGTGCTGATGACGTTCGTTGCCGACCTCATCGCGATGATCTTCGGTATGCCCGCGGCGTTGTTCCCCGCGCTGGCCGAGGGGCAGTTCGGCGGCGGGGCGGGTACTGCCGGGCTGCTCTACGCCGCGCCGGCGGTGGGTTCGCTCGTCGCGACGTTGCTCGGCGGCGCCATCGGCCGGGTGCATCGCCATGGGCTGGGAGTGGTGTTGTCGATCGTGGTGTGGGGTGCGGCGATCACGATGTTCGGGTTGAGCTCGACGCTGTGGCTCGGCCTGGCCCTGCTCGCGGTCGCCGGTGCGGCCGACACCGTCAGCGCGGTCTACCGCTCGACGATCCTGCAGGTCGCCACCCCACCCGGGATGCAGGGGCGGCTCCAGGGTGTGTTCATCGTGGTGGTCGCGGGCGGCCCGCGTCTTGGAGACCTCGAGGCGGGGGCGGTGGCAGCTGCCTTCACCCCCCGAGTGTCGGTCGTCTCCGGCGGGCTGGCCTGCCTTGTCGGCATCGGGCTGCTCGCACTCGCCGTACCCGCCTTCCTGCGCTACGACACCAGGATCGCGGCTGCCCGCCCGGCAGCTGACGAGGTGACCGACTAGCTCCGCATCAGCGCGCTGGATACGGGTCGGATCTGTCCGTCCCTGATGACGACGATGACCGGCAGACCCCTCAGCCGGTTCGCTACTCCGGTTGGAAGCGCTCCCGCAACAGGCGACGCGTCATACGAGGACGCAGCGCACCGCGCCTTGAGCGTGCCGGCAGGATGCGTGCCACCGGTGCCAGCAGGTGCGCGTCGAGGTCGACCGGCGAGACCGCCCACCGCACCGCGCTCACCGCTTCCCCCTCACGATGATCGGCGACCTGCACCGCGGGCACACCTGCTCGGCGTAGGCCGGCTCACCGGAGAGCCCCGGATAGTTCTGCACCGGCAGCTCGAAACGCAGCCCGCACCGCGCGATCACAGTGCCGTCGGGCTGCCGATCGCCGTAGTGGGTGTCCCCATCGGCCAGGGACCGCAGATACCAGATCACCGGCGTGCAGACGCAGCATCGCCGGCGGCCGCGCGGAGCGCCTCCCTCGCGCATTCCGGGCAATACCGGGGGTCGACCTGGTCGTCAAGCCAGGACGACGGCAGATCCTTCGGCTGCATCTCTGCCCCGCACAGGGTCGTATGGCTCTGCAGCGCGCGGTGGGCCAGATCCACATCAGCGATCACCAGATGGAAAACGCCCGCCGGCAGCGGCTCGCCCGCCGGCACCGCACCGTCGAGCGTTACGCTCCCCGGGGGACCGACGTCGGCATCGGTGATCCACACCGCGAAGCCCGCCGCACCGTCGACCGTCACCACCGCACGACGGCCACCGATGTCGTCCTCTTGCGTCTGTTGCGTGAGTTCCCCGTTAGCCACCCGGAGAGACTGCGGGGAAGATCGAGCTATCTGTTTGCAGTTCGCTAACGCTCGGCCCCGATACCGAAGCGGTTCCGCAGACTGTCCAGCTCCCACACACGACGGCGGGCACGGCGATCCAATGTGGATACCAGATCCCGGGCGATCGGGTCGTTGCGGAGCCGGGCGGGTGCGATCCGGTCCGCGGTGTCGATGTGCTGAAGTGCCGCGGTGTCGCGGTCACCTCCGCACTGCGCGTAAGCCCGAGACAGATCCAGGTGGAATCCAGCGCGCCGGTCCGCTGAGCCCAACGCCGCGAACGTGTCCGGCGAGGCGTCGAGTCTCTCAGCCCAGGACGGTCCACGTTCCAGCTCGACGGCGATCGCCAGCGACCAAGCTGCGACGTTGGCCGGCCCGAAGTGGAACCGGTAGGCGTTGCGTTCCCCAGTGACCTCGGCGAGCTGGTGCGCCTCCGCGAGGTGCGTATCCGCCTCGTCTGCGCGTCCTTCCCGGGCTGCGAGCTGTGCACCAGTCAGATGCAACATGCCGTAGCCCTCAGCAGGTGCAGTGTTGGCCGCGGACGGGTCCGCGTGTGCTTCCGCCGCCGCCAGTGCGCCTGAGAGCACCACGATTGCTCGGTGACGCGCTCCCAGTCGGACGAGCGCGCCGACTCGAGTCATTCCGGTCAGACCGACAAGCTCCGGCCGTCCCGTCAGCTCGGCGACTTCCGTGGCACGTTTAGCAGCCAGGGTGGACAGCTCACCATTGCCCAGTGGTCGGGCGATGCCGGCGGCGACGATGCAGGCTTCCGCCAGGGCGACCAGTGCAGAGCGGCGGACGTCAGGGCCGCCGGATACGGCGTGCACGTGTAGCTCGGTGAGGATCGCGCCGAGGTCCCGACCTGCGACCTGATAGCGGGTCTCGTCCACATGCCTGTTCGCGGTGGCGACCAGCGCGGCCAGTTGCTCGATGGGCCGTGCGTGGACGTCGGGGACGTCGGTCAGGGTGCTCTCGTTGAGTGCGTTGCTCACCGCGGGCTAGGTGGCCTGGGCGGCGGCCGACGCCCGATCGGGGGGCAGGTACGGCTGCCCGGTCAAATCCGCCACAGAGCAGCCGAGCGCGTCGGCCAGGTCCTCGATCAGTCCGCGACGGTTGAACCCGCGGCGGCTATTCTCCAACTGCGACAGATACGGCTTGCTGATCCCGGCCAGCCCGGCTACCACGTCCTGACTGAGCCCGCGGCGACGGCGGATCATGCTGGCGCGCGCGCCAATCGCCGACGCTTCCTCAGCGTCCACCAGAACCCTCTCTCCCACCGGACCCCCACCGATGCCCCCGGGAGCTACCCGGGGGCGAAAACCTCGGTGGAGAGGTGACTTCAGCCTAACGCGGCGCCTGCGGGTGGACACCGCGCGCGTGGACGTCGACGGCACGATCAGGCTGGTCCGGCGCGATTCTGCGCTGTACGACGAGATCCCCGGCCAGCCGAACCGGCGCGGTCGCGGCGCACAGCGGCAGCTGCTCTCTGCCAGCAGTGCCCGGTACGGGCGCGGTGCCCGGACCAGGCTGATCGACCCCTGGATCAGCCCCGTTGGGCCGGACCTACCGCACCCAACCCCCACCGATCACCAATGACCTGCCCGAACCCCTGCCCAGACGAGTCATCCCGGTTACTCGGCGGTAGCCCCGGATGATGACAGTCCCATCGTGGAACGGCCAGCGCCGCGGCCTGACCCACCACCGCCAGCCGCCCTGCTCGACCCCGATGCGCCGCCGCCCTTCTGACGGGCGTTTGCGGCATCGAGGTCGGCCGGGGTCACGCGGCGCGTGCGCGGAACGTGTCCGGCAACTGCTCCACCGGCACGTCGATCAGCAACGCCGTGCCGCAGGTCAGGCAGAGCCATTCGGGGCAGTCCGCGCCGTGCCCGTCGAGGCATGGCGGTTGCTCGAACGCCCCGACCTCGGCGCAGTCTGGGCAGTACTCCTCGATCAGCGTTGTCATGAACACTCGGTTCACCTCCAGCTACCGACGGTGCCACCCACAGCGGCGAATGTGGTGGAGGTGAGCCGGTGTGTCTGAGCACGCGCGGCCCTCATCGCGCCCGGCCCGACCTCGGTGCTGTTCTTCCCCGTGATCGCCCTGGCCGTGATGCGTACCGCCCTGCCCATCCCAGTCCCCGCTCCCGCTCAAGCTCAGGCGCCTGCATAGGTCAGCACCGACGGATCCGCTTGCGTCGATTTCTCCGCCGATCTGCTGCCAAGATATGGGTGAACACGAAAGAAGTGGTGCCGTGCACCGAACGCGCCGAGTCCAGCGCTCAAGTGCGGCAAGGCTCGGCATAATTGCAAATTAATGGGGGGTGACCGCATTCGGCCACCCCCCATTGTGACTGCCCCTACCTTGCCTTTGCTGGCGGCATCGCACGTGATTATGTATCGTGCTGGTGTATTGGGCCGGCAGCTCTGTGTATGCCGATGATCACATGACGGTGCCGCACTAGGGAGCGGCACCGACATACCTAACCGGCGGTAATGCTCAGGGTCCGGCGGGCGCTGGGTTAATCGCCCCGCCCGCGCCGCCGATGCCAGCGCCAGCGAAGGAGGTCCCGGGTGCCAGGACGCCGATGGCGCTCAGGACGTCAACACCGACGCCTCCCGTGCCGTCTCCTCCGTTGCCGGCGGTGGGGCCGTCGGCCATGGAGAACAGGGACATGACGGTACGCTCGGGGAGCAGCTCCACGCGCTGCTCGTCGATCTCGACAAAACTCACTGCGTCAGACATACGGACTCCTCTTCACAGTGGCCCCCAGTGGGCCCAGGAACAAAAACCGCACCGACGGAAATGCCGATTCGGCTAACACGCGATGCACCAGTCGTGCAGTGGCACGACTCCCTTTCTTTCCTGCCGGCCGGGTCGGCCCCGACTCAGACCGGCTAACGAGATCCTCAACCCCGTCAATTACAAGTTAGACGGGAAGTGCAAGCCTGCTGTAAGTGGCGCGCAAGAAATCACATGAACTGCCAAGTTGTTTGCGGAGTCGCTCTCGTTGGCTGCGTCAAGTGGAGGGCGGCCTCGTCCAGGAAACAGCACCCGGGATCTTTGAGGATCGCCCGGGTGCTCGCGACGTGTCGCTTTCTCTCAGAACATGGGTAGCCGCGCCCGCTCCCAAGCGGTACTGGTCCGCGTGTGGGGTAGCGGTAGAGATCGGCGTGTCGATCAAGCGCTGTTCGGCGGGTTCGAAACCCGATTGGAGGATCTGATCATATCGGATCCGAGCGTGGAAACCGACCGCGACGAGCACCATAACAAGTGGTTCGCCACGCCTTCGGGGAGCCCGATATCTGGGCGCGCAAGACCTGGGCGCGCACGGAACTGGCGATCAGGATCTGAAGGTCATTACGGAAACGGCAGCGGCCAGTTCCCTTGCGCCGATGGTGTCTGGTCGGCGCGTCCAAAGTCAACTGTGCAGCGTCTGGCAGCTGCGTATCTGGGTGATCGCGGCGCCTCGGTCAGGTTTGCTTGATGATCTCTTTGAGGAAGTTCGTGGTGTCGATTGGTGATTCGGCTTCGGTGCTCAGACGGTCCATGACTGCGCGGTAGTTGTCGGTATCCCGTTTCTTGTCGAGGTAGACGGCACTGGTGAGTTGTTCGAGGTACACGATGTCCGGTAAGTCGGCCTCAGCGAAGCTGAGGATGGTGAATTGGCCGCCTGCGGCGGGGTGGCCGCCAGCGCGGAAGGGCACGACCTGGAGTGTGATGTTCGGTAACTCGGCCATCTCGATGAGATGGTGGAGTTGCGGCCGCCGGGGCGGCCCGCGGCCCCGCCGGGGGCCCGGGCGGGCCCCGGCCGCCCGCCGGGGTGCGCCGAAGCGCCGCCTCGTCCACCACCGCGCAGTAGTCGGGTGCTCCCGGTTGGGTGAGGAGGGTCTGGCGGGCCATCCGCAGCCCAACGCGGCGATCGACCTCATCACTGGAACCATGTAGTTGGCAGAGCCGGATTACTTCGCGGGCGCAGTCTTCGGTCTGCAACAGGCCGGGAACGAACTGGATCTCGTAGGTGCGGATCATCGAGCTGGCCTGTTCCAGGCCTAGATATGGCTCGAACCAGCTGGACAGGACGTCGCCGTAGCGGCGCCACCAGCCGGGCTCGTTGGCGCGCTGGGCCAGCGCCAGGAACTCGTCTCGTTCGTGCTCGTCGGTGACGCCGTACAGCGTGAGCAGATCGGCCACGTCACGCGCTTTGAAGCCGACGCGTCCGAGCTCGAGGCGGCTGATCTTGGCGTGTGAGGCACGGATCGCGTCCCCGGCGGCCTCGCGGGTGATTCTGCGTGCCTCGCGCAGCTGGCGTAGTTGAGCGCCGAGCGCGATACGCAGAACGGTTGGTCCCCCGGGTGGCGGAGCCAACTCATGATCGGGATCAGGCTGGAGGTGTCGCTTAGTGGCTAACACGGTCATTTCCCCCAGACGTATCATGTACGCTGCTCCGATTGTGCCATCGCGGACGCTATTGGAGCAACGCTCAATCTGTGAGTGACAAGAACAAGCCACTACCTGCCTCAAACGTCGTAAGCTTCTGCCACACTTGCCGATCATGGCGGCCGAAGGCGCCTGCTTTCGCGCCGGGCAGAGTCACTTACGCCCCCACATGTCGCGGGCTCCGGTCTTCTGCCTGAGGCCCTGATCAGCTCGTCACAACGTAGGAAGGCAGCGCAAGCCTGGCGCAAACAGGGCGGATACAGTCGTCGAACTGGCTGGCCTGTTCCAGGCCCAGGTATGTCTCGACCCAGCTCGCTAGCGCGTCGCCGTTTGAGCTTCTAGCGCGATATGTCTTAATGTATCGGAAGCGGTGGAGGATCCGCTGGTCCTCGCGTCACATAGCCGAGCGCGCATGTCCTCAGATCGGTTGCAGACTCAGCGCATACTCTCTGTAGTGGTGTCGTCGAACTCGCCCACCGTTATGCCATGGATGAACGCGGCCATCTCAGCGCGGGGGTAGATCATCGCTGGACCGCCTGGGTCCCGGGAATTGCGGACGGCGATGCGTCCGTCGGCGAGCTGTGCCACTTCGACGCAGCTGCCGCAAGGGTTGCTGTAAGTGCTCTTCCCCCACGTAACACCTGTCACTGGGCACGCCGTCGTGCAGTTGTTCACAGCCCGCACCTTGACCCCCTGGTGGTCTGGGACAACGGTCAGCCTGCAGGAAGACGTTACCGCAGCGGTGGCCACTGGCGCCTCCGCCGCGGGGGGGTGGTGATCTCCCACGTTCGTGTTGTCAGCTACTCCGCGTCATCGATGGTGAGTGCGGTCTGGTCTGTGCACCGCGCCGGCGCCGCGCCGCGGCCAGCGCGACCAAGATCATGAATCGGTTCCTGCCCAGCGTGGCGCCGGTGGTTGGGCAGGGCCATGCAAACTAGTTGTTGATCCCGGTGGATCGCTATTTACCAACCCGAATCGCGAGTCATCAGCAGGGGCCATGATGTAACGGATGGTCGTAAGTGCGGCTGTGACGTCGTCTGTGCTTGCAGATGTAAGTCGAGCTGCAAGTAACATTCAATTTTACGGGCTCACTGCCTAATGTCGGGGTCTTAGGCCACCCGGCGACTCGCCGACCTCGACTCTGTGTTACCGAGGAACTCTAGCAAGAAAGCCTAATGGGGGAATTACTTTCGGGCGCCGCAACCTTATGGTCGACTAGTCGGGTACAGCAAGTGGGGGTCGGCGGGGACGACAACGGGCTGGGGCTGATGATGGCGCAGGGTATCAAGTCGATTAGCGCGATCCGTACTGATAGTGATTCAGGCCTTACGGCCTTGATGATCCAACTTACTGGCCGGGTGATGGTAGAATCTCCTTATACTGTGCTCAATGAACGGTTGCTCTACGGTAGCCAAGCTCGTCTAGTGTTCGCGATGCTTGTATTGGAACGGGATCGCCCCGTACCACGCGATGAACTCGCCGATGTACTGTGGCCCGACGGGCTGCCACGCACCTGGGGGGCTGCGCTGCGCGGTGTCGTCAGCAAGGTCCGTGCATTCGTGACTGCCGCGGGGATGCCTGAAAACGTGCCGGTCTATGATGGCTTCGGTGCCTACCAGCTCCATCTTCCAGCAGACGTGGTGGTCGATGTCGAGTCTGCCGGCTTCGCCGTGGAGACCGCAGAGCAGATGCTGCGCGAGGGGAATCTCGCCTCGGCGATAACTCTTGCCGAATACGCCCGTTCTGTCGCTGTGCGTCCGTTTCTTCCCGACGCGACGGGGTACTGGGTCGATGGTGTCCGCGACCGTCTGCGCAAGGTGCTTTTGTGGGCGCTGTGTGTGCTTGGGGAAGGTCACACGGAGTGGGGTCGACCCCAGCTTGCGGTGCAGGCCGCCGAGAAGGCAATCGTGCTCGAACCATTTCGGGAACGGACGCATCAACTGCTCATGCGGGCACACGCGGCGGCGGGAAATCCAGCTGAGGCGTTGCGAGTATACGACCGCTGCCGCCGGCTGCTAGCCGAAGAGTTGGGCGTCGACCCCGCAGCCGAGACCGCAGCCCTCCATCGCACGCTGCTCCGCAGTGAATTTTGATCCATGGCGTTGGCTAACCGGTGCATACGGTTACTGACCTGGATGAGGACAAGAAATGAACATGCGGGAGGCGGTGCGGATCGCACTGCGGGGGTTGCGGGTGAACCGCTTGCGCTCCGCGTTGACCATGCTCGGCATCATCATCGGCGTCGCGGCGGTGATCCTGCTCGTCGCGATCGGCAACGGAGTGCAGACTTCGGTCAACGACCGCATCGAACCGTTGGCCAACCTGATCACCATCGTGCCGACGTCTGGCAGCTCCCCAGGCGGTGCCCCGAAAAATCTGATCGACGCCGACGTCGCGGCGATGCGGAACCCTGATCGAGCCCCCGACATCGCCAGCGTCACCGCGGTCGTCACCGGCCAGACACTGGTCAAGAGCACTACCACCGAGTCGCGCACGTCCATCACTGGTTCCACTGATCGCTGGCTCGAGGTGAACAACCGGAAGCTTCAGGCTGGGTCGTTCTTCGACGAGGCGCAGGTCCGTGGCACAGCTAAAGTGATGGTGCTGGGTCCCACCCTGGTGGCCAACCTGTTCGGCGGTGATCCCGCGGCTGCGCTGGGCCAGTCCATCCGGATCAATCGCCAGAGTTTCACGGTCATCGGGGTGATGGATTCTGTCGGTGATCCGGCCGACAACGCTGCGGTGATGCCGCTGAACACCGCCCGCCGCTACGTCTTCGGTGGTGGCAACCTGCTCAACCAGGTCATCGTGCAAGCCACCCAGGCCGCCGCCGTGCCGGCCGCCCGGGATCAGGTGATCGACATCCTCAGCGAGCGGCACCGGATCAAGAACTTCTCGAACAGGGACTTCGAGGTCCAAACCCTGGGCGGCCGGCTCAAGACCTTCAGCCAGATCCTCGGCATCCTCACCCTGTTCACCGCCTCCGTCGCCGCGATCTCGCTGTTCGTGGGCGGCATCGGCGTCTTGAACATCATGCTGGTCTCGGTCACCGAACGAACCCGCGAGATCGGCATCCGCAAAGCGCTCGGCGCCACCCGGCGGGCGATCCTCGAGCAGTTCCTCATCGAGTCTGTCGTGCTGGCGGGCCTGGGTGGGGTCATCGGTGTGCTCCTCGGAATCAGCCTGTCCATGCTCGGAGCCACCATCGCGCCCTCCTTCGGTCCTACCTTCGCCAAATTCACTCCCGCAGTGACCATCTCTTCCATCGTGGTCTCGTTCGCGATCAGCCTGGCGATCGGCTTGGTCGCCGGTGGCTACCCGGCCAACCGGGCCGCCCGGTTACGCCCCATCGAAGCCCTCAGATACGAGTAACCTGGATCGGTGCGGGGCTGTGGGATTTCGGTTGATGCTGAGCTGGGCCGGATGATCAGGAGCACCGCAGGCAGGTGCGTTGTGGTGGTAATAGCCGTGCTGCTCGGTGTTGTGGTAGATGGCTGCGGTACCCAGTCTCGGGGATCGGTACCCGAGCCGAGCCCGGCGCTCGCCGGTGTTCACCCTTGCGAGCCGACTGCTCCGGGTGCCACCCCGTCCGATGCCGGCGCGGGCGGTGTGTTCCGGGGTCCTGGGGGTGTCACGTTCAGCTGCGCGACGCTGGCTGTGCCGTTGGATCATGCCGGGTTGCGGGCGGCTCCGCGGCAGCCCGGGCAGCTCTCGCTGCAGGTCGCGATGGCCGACAACACCACCGCCCCGCGCGGTGTGCTGGTGTGGCTGGTCGGCGGGCCGGGTGCACCGGGGGTGGGGTTGACCGCTGTGATCGCTCACCAGTTCGACCCGGCGGTGCTGCGTGACTACCGGCTGGTGTTGTTCTCCGCGCGCGGCACCGGCACCGGGGCGCTGCAATGTCCACAACTACAGCAGGTGATGAGCGACTCAGATCAGATCGTGCCCCCGCCCAGTGCGGTGCAGGCGTGCGCGCAATCCATCGGGGCCAATCGCCGGTTCTACACCACCGCCGACACCGTCGCTGACCTGGACATGCTGCGCCAAGCGTTGCGGATGAGCACGCTGACCCTCGATGGCGCCTCCTACGGCACCTTCGTCGCTGAACGCTACGCGGTCACCTATCCCGATCGGGTATCGCGCTTGGTGCTGGACTCGGTCGTTCCGCACGACACCTTCGATCCGCTCGAGAACGCCGCTCTCAACCGCACCGCGGAGGTGCTGCGGATGGTGTGTGCGGAAACCCGCTGTGGCACCGACCCGGCACAGGACCTCGCTGCGGTGATCGGGGTCCGCCACGACGGCCCCCGGCTGCTCGAGCTCTTCAGTGGACTGACCCACGGCGCACCACAACTGAGCGGCGTACCGGCAGCGCTGCACGAGGCGGCGCGAGGTAACTACACCGCGTTGGATGCGCTCATCGCCGGCGACGGCCGCGGGCCGGTCACCCCGGCCGAGCAGTTCAGCGCGGGCTTGCACGCCGCCACCGTGTGTGCGGACTTCCGCTGGCCGTGGGGCGATGCCAGCACCGCGCCCTCCGGCCGGGCCGGCGCTACTGCTGCGGCACTCGCCGCGCTGCCGGACACGGCGGTGTTCCCCTTCGACCGGGCCACTGCGGCCGGCAGCGGAATCGTGGTGACGTGTGCGCAGTGGCCGCCTACCCCGGTGGTGGCGTTCCCGTCCGGGGCTGACCTGCCGCCGGTGCCGACGTTGCTGCTGGCCGGCGATCATGACTTGATCACTCCCTTGGCGTGGGCACAGCACGAGGCTGCGCACGCACCCCGCGGTCGCCTCGTCGTCATCCCCGGCGCGGGACACATCACCCAGAACAGGGGCAACGGCGCGGCGGGCCGCGCTGCCGTCACCGAATTCCTGACCGGAAGCTAGGCGGATTTGTCGGTCCAGTCCAGCCAGGGTTTGGGGTCGAGATAGCGACGTACTCGCTGGATGTAGCGCTGCGAGCCGGCATCTTTCCATTGGCCTGACCAGTGCCAGCCCACGCAGTGCCAGATCTCGCCGGGACCGTAATCGTTGCCCAGGTAGGTGACCCAGCCCTCGTAGCAGGCCCGCGTGCGGGCACCGTAGTAGTCGACGTTGAAAGCGGTGCTTCGCTGGGACAGCGGGTAGGAGCCAGGCAGGTAGATGTGCTTGAGCTGCATGATCCCGAAGCTCGTCGGGCAGGGCGGCGTCGCGCCGTCGACGCAGTCTGCGGCGTTGTCCGACTTGTCACCGACGGTGCTCTGATACCAGTGGCTCTCCTGGACCGCGACCGCTCGCAAGATGTCGGCGTCCAGGCCCCATTTGCAGGCCCCCCAGGCGAGGATCTGACCGGTGGTGCCGGCGAAATCACCGTCGATGCGGGGCACGAATTCGCGGTTGGCCTGCTCGGTGAAGTCATCCCAGATCGGCATCCTCACCCGGCCGGCAACGACATGGTTGGCCGGGGTGTTCTCAGGCCGTGGTTCCCGCTGGTCACGTTGGATTCTTGCGGAGCATTCCTTGCCGGAGGGCAGCGCGGCACCCACCGGAAGCGTGACGAAATCGTGCTCGCCGCTCAGTGAGGTGCATCCGCACGCGAGAAACAAGACGACGAATGCAATTGCGATGGCGTGTTGTGGCGAGCCAGACCCGATCCCGCCCAGCGTCACTCTGCTCACTGATTCCCCCCGAAGAATCCCCACACCCGGCGGGAATCTAGCAGTGCTGACCGGGACTGGTGGCAATGGCCCGCTGGGCGTCCTCAGGTAAGCGTCATGAGTACGATCAATGCCTGTGCGGTGCCGTGAGTGTAGGACCAGCCGGACCGCGCTCGCCGCGGCGATCGGGCTCCTGGTCGTCATCACCGGATGCGCCGGTAGCGGCGGGGATTCCGGTCGCCCCGAGGTCAAGGTCGGCGTCATCGTGTCGGATCCGGTGGCCTCGGCGCGGTGGGAGGCGGTCGACGAGCCGCTGCTGCACGATGCCATGGGCGCCGAGGAGCTCGATGCTGAGGTCGAGAACAGCGAGGGCGACGCGAGGAAGTTCACGGCGATCGCCGACCGCATGTTCAATGACGGGGTCAAGGTACTGGTCATCGCTCCGCCGAATGACGAGGTCGGCTCGGCCGTCGCGCGCAAGGCCACGGCGCAGGCCATCCCAACCATCCACTACGGCTACGACCGGCACGATTTCGGTGGATCCTCCGACTACTACGTCTCCTTCGATCCCGTTAAGGCCGGTGACCTGCAGGGTCGAGGCCTGGCGCGAGGTGTCCGGGGGGCGCGGGTGCGGGGCTCCAGCATCATCGAGATCGGTGGCCCGCAGACCGACCGCATCACGCCCCTGCTCGCCCAGGCAGCGCGCAATGTCCTGCAGCCGCGCTACGACAGCGGCGCCTACCGGCTGGTGGCCGACCGATCCGTCAACGACAACGAGGATGCCGGCGCGGTCTTCGAGCAGCTCCTCACCGCCAGCGGGGGCCACGTCGATGGCGTGCTGGCCGCCGATGACGGCGTAGCCGGCGCGGTGATCGCCGTGCTACGAAACAAAGGGCTGAACGGGCAAGTCCGGGTGACCGGTCTGGGCGCCACCCCGCAAGCCCTCAAGGCGATCCTGCGCGGTGACCAGTTCATGACGGTGTTCATCCCGATCGATCGGCAGGCCACGGCGGCCGCGAAGCTCGCCGGAGTGCTCGCCAGAAACGATCGCGTAGCGGCCGACAAAATGGCGCCGATGATCGTGACTGACTCCATCGGGCACCGCAAGGTACGCGCAGTACTGGTACCGCCGGTATTCATCACCTTGGACACCATCAGACAGGTCATCGAAAGCGGCTTACTCAGCTCACGCGACATCTGTGCCGACGAACTAGCCCTACGGTGCGACCAGCTCCACATCCCCCGATGAGGATTGACGGCATCGGGGTCAGGTCCGGAGGTTGCTCGCCTCGATCGACCGAGCTTGCCTGCCGCGGTCGAATTCGGTGGTGAAACCGTCCTCGCCCAGCGCTTCCCGTGCTCGGCTTGTGATGCGGTCGACGTCGCCGCGTTCGCCGGGGGGTAGTGCTGCGCCTACGGATTCCCGGGCAGTGGTCGCGGCTCCGAGCAGCTGCGCAGCGTGGTTGTGACGGCCGGCGAGGGCGTGGGCGCCGGCGAGACCTTCCAGGGCGAGTGCCACCGCCCGGCGATCACCGGTGTCGCGCGCGATGGCCAGGCCGTCAAGATGCAGGATCAGCGCGGCGTCCGCGTCGCCGCGCTGCTCGGCGATGAAGCCGAGCTCGGCAGGGGTTTGCGCGATGCCGGGTGTATAGCCCATCCGTCGGTTCCACGTGAGCAGATTCCGCATATGCGTTTCGGCGATTTCGAGCTTGCCTCCCCTGCGAGCTCCGAGTCCCAGCCCGACCTCGGCGAAGCGCTCCCCGGGTTTGTAGCCCTGCTCGGCGGCCAGCTGCCTGGCCCGCTCGTGGTATTCCGCCGCGCCCGCATGGTCGCCGCTCAGCAGGGCGATCCGGCCCAGCCCGGACAACCGGTAGGAGACCTCAGTCCACAGCCCGAGCTCCTCGGCCAGACCCAATCCGTTCGCCCGACGGCTCCTACACCTTGCTCATACCCGGTCTGGTCGCCGTCAGTGTCGGCGACGGCGTCGTGTTCACAACGATCTTCATTGCCGCGGCTACCGGGGTGGCCCCTCGCGAGCAGGGCGTCGCCTCCGGCATCGTCTCCACTGGCGCCGGAATCGGCGTCGTGGTTGGCCTCGCCATCCTGGTCCTAGTGGCCAATGCCAGCACCAACGGACTCATCGGCGAAGGACTGCGAATCGCCACAGCCGAAGGCATCAGAACGGCTGTATTCGTGGTGGCGGGCGGGATTGTCGTAACTCTTCTGATCGCTCTGACACTCCGCCCGGCCGGCCACCGCGATGAGAAGCCGGCGTCCCCGGAGTCATCTTGAACAGCGACGGCGACACCTCTCGGTGTCGTCCCCGGATTGTCGGCTGATCGAGAAAGGACACCGGCGCCATGACGCCCCCAGACACACCTGATACCGGCAACCGCACCGCGACTGTCTCCGTTGCTCGTGACCTCGTGCTGTTGCTGGCACGAATCGGGCTCGGAGTGTTGATGCTGGCGCACGCCAAGCTCGAGTACGACTTCGCTGGCGGCAGCATAACGGGAGTCGGGGCGCTGTTCGGGCAGTCCGGCGTACCGCTGGCGGCGATCACTGGGCCGGTGAACGTGCTGTTCGAGTTCGTCGGCGGTGCCGCGATGATCCTCGGCCTGGCCGTGCTTCCGGTCGGTGTCCTGATGGCGCTGAACCTGCTGGGCGCCTGGATCCTCGTGCACACCGGTGGCCTCTACGCGCTAGATCACACCGGCCCCGAACTGGTCATCGCACTCGGACTGCTGAGCCTGTTGCTCGCCGTGTCGGGCTCCGGCCGGCTGGGGCTCGATCCCTACATCGTCCGACGCGTCCGCCGCCGGGTCAGCGCTGTATGAGGGAGACGCTCCCGGGCATCTCCGTCGGTGGCGTTTCGACCTGGTGATCCCGTTCTTGCCCGGCTCCGGCTACTCTGCCCCCACCCCGGACACCGGGGTGGGGGCCTCGGCGGATCGCCCGGCCACCTGCCGCCCAACCCGCCGGGGCCGGCCTCCGAGGTACCGACGCTGCGCGTCCGGGGGACAACGAGCCGCGTTGTCGAAGTTGTCTAGGCGCTGTCCCGTGGATCTTCAGCTTCATGGCCAGCCCTCCCGTTCCCGAGCTCAACAGCAGAGCTGTTTGATCAAGCTCCAGCAGCTCTGCTGTTGAGTTCGGGAGGTTCAGAGCGAATCCGATTCCTCCGTAGATCCACGGGATTCGCTCTAGTGACCCATGCAGGGCCCGCAGCGGGTGACCCAGCCCAGATCGGGGGTCCGGCGCGGCAGCGTCCCGAAGGTCAGGCGGGAGCGATGAGGTCGACGGTGGGGAAGTAGCTGCGGTAGCGGGCAGCGTCCCCGGTGAGCAGGCGCAACTCCAATACCGCGGCATGGGCGCCGATGAACAAGTCAGGCAGGATCGAGGCACGCCGGCCCCCGCGGCGCCGGTAGCCCCGGTAGCACGTGGCGGCGAGGAAGGCGGCGGCCCAGGGCACCGCGTCCAGTGCCTCGATCGTGGAGAACCGGTAGGCCACCTCACCGTAGGATAACCTGGTTCACCACCACGGGACCCTGGTCGAGCGCCTCGGCGAGGCGGGCCCGAGACCATTGCACCCACGCCGGGTCTTGGGTGAACAGGTCGAGCAGCACGTTCGAATCGACCAGAGTCGCGGGTCATCGCCATGATCTCGTCAGTGGTGAGGTCCACGTCGCCCTTGCCGAGCATCGCCTCCACCACGCGCTGCTCCCGCGTTCGTGGTCCTCCCGCCGGCACGATGCGAGCAGCACCGTCGGCCACGATGACATCGACTTCATCCCCGGGTTCCAGGCCGAGCTCTCGCCGCACCTGCTGGGGAATAGTGATCTGACCCTTGCTGGTGATCCGCATCAGGTAAGAGTGCCCCTGG
>CAXUFG010000036.1:18675-29471 GCA_964250265.1 uncultured Pseudonocardiaceae bacterium
GGGAATAGTGATCTGACCCTTGCTGGTGATCCGCATCAGGTAAGAGTGCCCCTGGTATTACTTCCCGTCGGTGGTCGACCGCGCATCCGATGCACTGAGCGGTCCCGCTGCGCCCTGGCTCGCCGCTTGTGACACGCGCTGACACGTCTATACGATGGCGTTCGGTATATACTGGCTGCCGTGACCAAACGTCTGATCGATATCGATGATGACCTGCTGCTCGCGGCGCAGGCCGCGCTGGGCGCGGGGACGTTGAAGGAGACTGTTCGAGCCGCGTTGGAGCAGGTGATAGCCCGCCGCGGTCGTGTCGGGACACCGACGTCCAGCTTGCTGGCGGACTTTGCGGCCGCCACGCGTGATCTCTCGGACCCCGAAGTGATGGACGCCGCCTGGCGATGAGTGTCCGGTGGCTGATCGACAAGTCCGCGCTCGCGCGGGCCAGCAAGCCGCAGGTGGCCCGGGTGCTGACGCCACGAATTGATGGCGGGCTCGTTGCGGTCAGCGTTGTGACCGAGCTCGAAGTGGGCTTCTCGGCTCGCTCCACGAGCGATCACGATGTCATACTCGGGCTGCTCGATCGGCTGGTCCGGATCGTGCAGCCGGTACGAGCCGAGCAGGTCGCCCGCGACGCGCAGCGGCGGCTGGTCGAACGGGGACAACACCGTGCGGTCGGCGTGGCTGATCTGCTTGTTGCGGCGGCGGCCAAGGAAGCTGGGCTGACGGTGCTGCATTACGACGGCGACTTCGACATAGTCGCCTCGGTGACCGGCCAGCCATGCGAGTGGATCGTGCCGCCTGGCACGGCCCACTGAAGTCCCGAACCTTACCAGGCCCAGCCGAACAACCATCGCCCCGCCGTAGGAGTAAGGACGGCGCTCCCCGAAGCCGAGCGTGTCCTCGCCGAACTCGCCCAACTCCACCAATGTGTCGTTGAAACCCGAATTGCTGTGGCGCGCAAATGCATCACCGAATCATCAGGTGAATCGCCACCGGTTCATTCGTTGTCCCGGGTGCGATCCCGCGCATCGCCTCGATGAGATCTCCACGAACCCGGAGAAGCCGACCCGGTCGATGCGGGAGCCGGTGGTTCAGGTCAGGATGCGTTGGCGAGCTGGTTTGCACGCTGATGGGACAGGCCGAGCACGTCGGCGATGACCCGCTGGGGACAGCCCGGCTGCGGAGAACCGCCCTTCCACCGTCGCCAGGGTGACCTCACCCTGATCGAGACTGCCGACCAGCCATGGATTCCCGGACGCATACGCCCACACCCACCGCGACAACGACGCCTGCCCAGCCACCACCCGCCGCGCCTCCGGCCGATCCGGCAGAACCATCCACCCCTCGATCAGGACACTCACCTCAGCAACTCCCCAGCACTGTTGTGACAATTAGTCCAACGGCAGCTCGCCGAAGAGGTTAAAAGATATCTGGGTGGGTGCCGGGTTATGGTGCGGAGTCAGGTCTCGCAGGCCAGGGTGGTTTCCAAGACGATAATGGTGTGGTTGCCGGAATGTGGTCCGAGCAGGCAGGCACGCAATACCGCGGGTTTGATGAGATCGGTCTCGGCATCGGTTTGCGTCATCCCGACTGCGCGTAGGTCCGGTGTGGTGCGGGCAGCCAGGAAACGCAGCGGTGGGCCATTCCACGTAGCTCCACGCCCATCGCGTCGCGACGAGAGTGCTTCGGCCCCGGATCGGACAAGGTCAGGCGGGAGCGATGAGAGTCAAGCCTCGTTCATGCACTACGCCATGACCTGCATCGACGTGCCACACGTGATGGTTGGCCGGGTCCTTCGAGGAGATCCGATCGGTCATCCGTCTTGTTCGTCGTGCCCACGGACTGAATCAATGCCAACTGGTACCGCTAGTTGACAGAACGCGACTTCGCTGGCCTGCAAAACGCGCTAACGGTAGTTGACTTTCTGCGGCGCCCAGATGCGTGATCGTGGTGCCGATCGCCGCCGCGACGCGATGGCTGATGGTGGTCTTGCCGCTGCCCCCGCAGCCAATGATCGCGACTCGCGGCACGGTCGTGGAGGACATCCGCCGGTGGCATCAACTCCGCGCCAACCGTCTTACGGTATGGGCACGGTGGGCTGGAACCGGATGGTCGTCTCGGGTTCCAGGGCGAGGTCGAGGCCGCTGCGCGGGATGTCGGCGGCGATCAGCACGTTGTAGTGGTTAGGGAAATGGCAGGCATCGAAACCCAGCACGGTGCCGATGCGGTGTCCCTCGATCCAGAGTTCGTCGCCTCGGTCGATGACGCCGGCGTGCGCAATCTCGGCGAATCCGAGAAAGCCGACCCGGTCGATGCGGGTGCCGGGCGTGGTCTGGGTATGGTCGGTCGTCACGAGCTCGTGCACCTCTCCCTGGCGCACGCAGCGGCTGGCATACGGCTCGAGTTCCATCCCCCGGTCGTCCCGCCGGTGCAGCAGCACTTTCACCAGCGTGCCGGTGACCGGCCGTTTCGCCCCGTCCTCGATCATCAGATCGCCTCCTGGTTGCCGGTGAGCCGTTCGGCCCTGTAGGTCGCGTCGATCAGGGCCAGCGCGGGTAGGCCGCCGTCCACGCGGTGTTCGCTGCCGGACAGCGCCTGTTCGAAATCCCGCAGGATGCCCCGGTACTCGTGCCACAGTGACTCCTTGAACCCGGGATAGCCGCAGAGCATGTCGGCGCAGTGGGTGCTGCCGTCGGCGAGGTGGATCTGCACGTCCTTGCGTTCACCCGCATACGACCAGTCCAGCTCGACCCGCGCGGTTGCGCCCGAGGCTGCGCGGAGCACCACCCGGGCCTGCCGGTCGATGCCGTGGGCGTCCCGGTCGATCTCGGCGCCGGTCACGGCCAGCTCGCCGAGGAACAGCCGGGCCAGGTCGAAGGCGTTCGGGCCGTTGTCGGCGACGCAGCCACCGCCGCAGCGCGCTGGGTCGAGGTACCAGCGGTCCCGGCCGATGTGCTCCTCGATGCGTTCCAGGTAGCGTACGATCACCGACTCGACCGGCGGCTGCGAGACCAACTGCCGGGCGAGCATCTGGACGGCGCTGTTGTACCGGCGGTGGAAGGCGGTGACCAGGCATACCCCGACCCGGCGAGCACACGCCACCAGCGCCTCGCCGTCGATGAGCGTTGTCGCGAGCGGTTTCTCCACGCAGACCGGCAGCCCAGCCGCCAGCGCGTCGCGGACCACGGCGGCGTGCGCGTCGTTGGGAACGGTCACCACGACCGCGTCGAGGTCGGTGCGCGCGAGCAGGTCGTGGTGATCGCGGTGGCAGGGCACCTGATCGCGGAACGGGTGCAGCGCCGCGTCATCGGTGTCGCAGACGGCGGCCAGCCGCATGGACGGGATGTGCCGCAGCGCTGCGAGGTAGTAGCGGGAGATAACGCCCAGCCCGATGATGCCGATTCGCAGCTGCCGCATCAGCGGGCCCCGATCGGATCGGGCATCCGCAGCGATAGTTTGCCGGCGACCTCGCGCAGCTCCGCGTAGAGCGGCTCGGCCAGTGGTACGCCCTCGCGGCGATGGGCGCCCGCCCGCTGCGCCTCGTGCCAGCCTGGATAGCGCACCGGCGCGTCGTGGCACCGTGGCGGGCAGGCGAGCAGGGCGCCGAACAGCCTCTGCGCATCACGGCGGACCTC
This sequence comes from uncultured Pseudonocardiaceae bacterium, assembly GCA_964250265.1. GTDB lineage: Bacteria > Actinomycetota > Actinomycetes > Mycobacteriales > Pseudonocardiaceae. The sequence continues at coordinate 22,308 of CAXUFG010000036.1, forward strand.
GCCGCTGGGGCGCAAGGCATCCGGCGCGATCGCGGCGACGAAGAAACCGATGTCGTCGTCGCGTCCAGACGGTCCGCCGTTGCCCACCAGTGCCTCGGCGTCCGGGCCGAGGCCGGCGCCGGGTACCAGCGCGGCGAGCACCTCGACCAGCAGGCCCAGGCCGAACCCCTTGTGCGCGCCGGTGCCGCAGCCGCCCAGCCACAGCAGATGGGCCTCGCCACGGTCGAAGGCCGCCGGATCGGTGACAGGGTCGCCCGCCTCATCGGCCAGCCACCCTTCCGGCACCGGCAGGCCGGCCCGGGCGGCGGCCCGGACCCGGCCAGTGGGCACCGCCGTGGTGCTCATGTCCAGCACGAAGGGGTGGTGAGCCCCGGCCGGTGCGGCGATGCTCAGCGGATTGGTGCCGAGCATGGCGACCCGGCCGCCCGGCGGCCGGGCGATGCGCTGCCGGCCACAGTTGGCCGCCACGATCCCCACCATGTCACGCCGCAGCGCCCGGGCGGCGTGGTGGCCGGCGCAGCCGAAATGGGTGGCCGCCCGGACCGAGACCAGTCCGATGCCGTAGGTGGCCGCCCGGTCCACAGCCAGGTCCATGGCCTCGCCCGCGGCCCACAGACCCAGCGCCCGGTGGGCGTCGACCAGCACGGCGGCGCCGCGGTCGGCGAGTACCTCCAGCTCGGCGTGCGGGTCGACCCGCGCCTGGTCGAACAGCGGGAGATACAGCCGGGTGAGGTTGGCGAGGCCGTGTGAGTGCAGACCGGTCAAATCGCCGTAACACAACGCCTCGGCTGCCGCCGCGGCCCGGTCGCTGGGCATCCCCCGTGCGATGAACACCTGCGCGACGAACGTGCACAACGTCTCATAGTGCACCCGGATGGAGGTGATCACGGTCATGGCGGGCCTGCCCGGCCACGGGCGAAGCTGACGAGGACCCGGGCGACGTCGCCGGCGAAGCCTTCCAGCTCGGCGAGGTCAGCGAACTCGCCGCAGGCGTGCGCGTGGTTGGCCGCGAGGTCACCAGGGCCGAAAACGGCGGTGAACGTCCCGGGCACGCCGTGGCACCAGATGGCGTCACAGGTGAAGGCAGGTTCGTCGTCCGGCCAGCGTGCGAGCCCGGCACCGGCCAGCAGGGCCTCGCACCACGGGTCGCTGTTCGTCAGGGTGGGCAGGCCCCGCTTCAGCCACTCCAGCCGGGTCACCGACGCGGCCTGCGCGGCGGTGAGCGCGAACTCGGATATCGACCCGAAGCGCCGGGCGAATTCGGACAGGCCCTCGCGCAGCGCCGTCGCGAACCCGGACTCCAGGCGCCGTCCCGCCTCCGGCGACGTGTAGGACAGGTTCACCAGCAGCTCACCTGTCCCGTACACCCGGTTGTGCAGGTGACCCGTGTGCAGGCCCGCGACGCAGACTCCGCCGTCGCAGGCCCGCGGGGCCAGCGCCCGGCCCAGGTACTGGGCGAGGAATCCGAGTAGCACGGTGGCGTTGTGGCCGTGCGCGGGCCGGTCGTCGATGGCGTCGGAGCCCTCGACCCGCACCCGTGCGGTAGCCGCAGCCGTAGCTCTGGGGAGGTAACGCCGGCCGGTGGGCTCGCAGAACAGGTTGAGGCGGCCGACGAACCCACGCTCGACGAGCGGCCGGGTGCCGATCGTGCCCATGGCGCCGCCCTCCTCGCCGGAGACCGCCTGGATGAGCACGCCCACGCTGGTCCCGATCGCCGGCTCGGCAGCCAGCGCCGCGCGGATACCGGCGAGCAGTGCGACGGCGGGCCCCTTCGCGTCGATCGCACCGCGCCCATGGAAGCGCCCGCCGTCGAAACCCGCCGGCTCCAGGCCCGCGACGGTGTCCAGATGGACGTTGAACATGACCGTCGCCTCGCGGGAGTGCCGTGGTCCCAGCTGCAGCACGAGGCTCGGCTGTTCGTTCAGGAAGCGGGGACTCCCGGCGACCGCTCGCCTGACGGCGAGGGGCACGTCCTCGCGCCGGAGGTCCTCCGGCTGCGCCGCGGCGTGGTGGACGGGGACGAACCCCAGGGCGCCCGCGGCGTCGGCGTAGGCGCGCTGCGCTTCCCACAGCAGTGGCGGCGGGCCTGCTGGCCCGGTCTCCAGCGGCCCCGCGGTCGCCATCCGGAGCAGGCGCAGCAACAGCTCACGATCGGCCTCGAGCAGCTCGGCGTTGATCACGGGGGCTGCGGAATCCCTGGTACCGGAGCGGTGCTCCTGGCTGCTGCGGTTAGGCATGGACGAGCCCGCCGGGGACCGCCGTCCACGTGGGGAAGGCCGGCAGCACCTGGTCGCGCACACACTGCTCCAGCGCGAGTCCGCTGGCGACGAAGCCGTCGTGGCGTCCCTGGCCGGTGTCGTCCCCGGCGGGCCCCGCCTCGTGCGGCCGCAGGTCCAGGTGCGGCTCGATGGACCAGATGCCGGTGTACCCGTGCGCAAGCAGCAGCCGCAGGCACTCGGCCAGCCGGACCCGCCCCTTGCCCGGGAGCGTGTAGACGGGGTGGGCGGCGCTGCCTTCGGCGTCCTTGACGTGCACGTGCGCCACGTGCGGGAGGATCTCGGCCAACATGTCGTACGCCTGGTAGCCGTAGGCGATCCCGTTGCCGGTGTCGAAGAGCAGGCGCAGGGCCGGGCTGCCTACCGCATCGAGCAGCTCAAGCATGCGTTCGGTGTTCGTCGCGGCCCAGCCGGTGCAGTTCTCGTGCAGCAGGACCAGCTCGGCTCGTTCGGCCCGGCTGGTCAGCTCGCGCAGCCGATGCACTGCCCGCAGACCCCATTCGCGCTCGTCAAGGCCGGCGTTGAGGTAGGACATGACCCGGATGTACCGGGTGCCCAGCGCCGCGCAGCGGTGGATGAGGACGGCGAGCTCGTCGAGGTCCTGGTCGAAGGACCCGGTGATCGGCCGTGACCAGTTGCCGATGCGCGAGGCGACACCGGCGACGGTCACTCCCCGGGCCGTCAGGGTGTCGGCGAGGCGGGTGAACGCCCGGTTGTCGAGGTCCGCGACCGCGGTGCCGTCGATCGTGCGCAGCTCGATCCCCTTCCAGCGCAGCCGGGTGAGCGCGTCCAGCTGGGTCCGCAGGCTGGCTCCGGCCTCGTCTCCGACCCCGGCGTAGGCGATTGCCGGGGTGCCGGGCCTGGCGGGCGCTGCCTGGTCAGTAGGCACGTCCTCCCCATCCGTTCCCGTCGTACCGGCGGGGGAGTTGATCAGTCCCGACCTGGCTGCTGGCCATGCAGATGCGTTTCGCGTCGCTGAGCAGCCGGACCACCTCAACGTTCAGCGTGAGGTCTGCGTTGTCCCGCCCGGGTGCTGCGAAGCGCTCGTAGGCCCGCAGGATGAACGTGGTCAGCGCGTCGTCGTGGAATACCCGGCGCGTCTCGCCCCTCCTGCCCGTGGTACTGAGCTGGGCGGTGTGGTCGGCATCGCTGTTCGGGTAGTGGCCGATCATCGTGCCGTATTCGAGCTTGAGAGTGATCCGGCGCTCGCGGGTGGGTGAGGTCATGTCGGAGTGGATCTCCGTGCTCACCCCGTTCTCGTGGTCGAGCGAGAGCCACGCGCTGCCCAGCCGCGGAATCACCACGTCTTCGAACCTCATGTCGGCCAACCGGGCGTGGCAGACGTTGGCGTTGCCTGCGATCGTGAGCGCAAGGCCGACAGAGTGCGGCATCTCGATGTCGAATGCGGTGGGGTGGCCGCATCCCGCGAGGGAGCGGGTGAAGCGGGGTTTGCGTTGAACCACGAACATCGATCGGAGTGTGCCCAGCTCGCCGCTGCGGAGCGTCTGGAGGATGCGGTGGGTGAGTGAACTGGCCAGCCACGGCGCTACCACCGCCAAGTCGAGTTTCCAACGCTTTCGGAGCCGAGCGATCTCGCAGAGGTCCTGCTCGTCAACCGCGAGTGGCTTTTCCACGACGATCTTCTGGAAGCCCAGGTGGGCGAGTTGTTCCAGCACCTCGACGCGGGTGGCCGGGGGGCTGCACAGGTGCACGACCGTGCGGTCCGGGCAGGCCAGCTCGCTGGCCTGGTCCAACGATCGAATGAGCACAACACCGGGGAGCTCGTCCTGGATACCCCATGGGTTGAACGCGACGATCGGCCGGTCATCAAACAAGTGCCTGGAGTCCTGCATTGCTCGCACTCGGGACAGCACTGGCAGATGAAGGCCCCGTCCCGAGCGGCCTAGGCCGACGATGAGCGTTTGGAACACGACAACCCTCTCGGTATTGCGTCCGGCCGGCTTCCGCGGCACATTATTGCGCCACTCTGTGAATTGTGACTAGCGACTTCGCTCCGCTGATACTCGGATTCTACCTTTATTATTTATGCTGTTCATCACCCTTACCGTACTGGTCTCGCCCACGTCCTCATGGACTGACCCAGTACCTTAAGTACAGGGTCCGTGTCCCGGCGGTAAGTCATGTCGACGGGAGCGCAGGAAAAGCTTGACAAGACCTAATCACGATACGATCCTTGCTTATCGGAGGCGGGGAATGAAAGACAGTTCATACATGCGTTCGGTGCCGTTCTTCACGCAAGCGGCGACATTCGAAACACTGTGGCCGCTCATCGGTGCCCATCTGAACGAAGTCATGGATCGCGGCAAGTATTCGCACGGGCGCAAGGTGGCCGAGTTCGAGGCCGCGCTCGCCGAGTGGACGGGTGCCCGGCACGTGGTGGGTGTCAACTCCGGTACCGACGCGCTGGTCCTGCTGTTACGGGCCTGCGGTCTGCGGCCGGGAGAGGAGGTGATCGTGCCGGCTTTCAGCTTCATCGCGACGGCGTCCTCGGTGGTGCTTGCCCACGGGCGGCCGGTCTTCGCCGATATCGACCCGATCACCTATTCGATCGATCCGCAGTCGCTGGACCGGGCCGTGACCCGGCGCACCCGCATGGTCATGCCGGTCCACCTCTTCTGCCAGATGGCCGACATGCACGGCGTGCTCGACGTGGCGACGCGGCACGGGCTGACCGTGGTGGAAGACAGTGCCGAAGCGCTCGGGATGCGCTGGGAAGGGATCCATGCCGGGCTGCTCGGCGCCGGTGGGGTGCTGTCGTTCTTCCCCACGAAAACGCTCGGTGCGATCGGTGACGCGGGCGCGATCCTCACCGACGATCCGCAGGTGGCGCAGACGGCGGCGGCGTTGCGTCACCACGGTCGGTTCGGCCAGACGCTCGACAACTTTCCCCTGATCTCCAACGCCACTGCCGTGTCCGGTGTCAACAGCAAGATGGACGACATTCAGGCGGCAGTGCTCATAGCCAAGCTCTCCCGGGTCGGCGATGACATCACCCGCCGGGGTGAGCTGGCGGCCGCCTACACCGAGCGGTTGCAGGGGCTTCCTGGCGTCGTGCGGCTGCCAGGCCTCGCGCACCGCGGCGCTGCGACGAACCCCGTCTTCTACGTCTACCTGATTGAGGTCGAGCGCCGGGACGAACTGGGCGTATTCCTGGCGGACCACGGCGTGGAGACCGACACGTATTACCCGACTCCCTTGCACCTGCAGCCGTGTTTCGCCGAGCTCGGCTACTCGCGGGGAGATTTTCCCCACGCGGAGGCGGCCTGCGAGGCGGCGATCGCGCTGCCGCTGTATCCAGACCTGTCCCTGCCCAACGTCGAGCGGGTGTGCGAGCTGATCCGCCGCTTCTATGCAGGTCGCTTGCCCACCAAGGGGCAGCGACCATGATCCCTTTTTTCCCTCCCGACCTTTTCGAAGGGGACCGGGACGTGCTGCGCGAGATCGTGCACGACATCGGCACCGGGCCGGCGCAACGGTTCATCCTCGGTGAGCGCACGGCCCGGTTCGAGGAGGCGCTACGTGCCAGCCTGGGCGCCGCAGACGTCGTCGCGTGCGGGAGCGGCACGACCGCGCTCACGTTGGTGCTGCACGCCGTGGGCGTCGGAGCAGGGGACGAGGTCGTCGTGCCGGCCTTCGGCTGTGCGCCGCTGGCGAGCACGGTGTGCAATCTCGGGGCCACACCGGTGTTCGCCGATATCAACCCGTGGACCATGGTCGCGGACCCGGCGGAGATGGAGCGCCTGATCACCGGGCGGACCCGGGCGATCATGCCGGCGCACATGTTCTCCGTGATGGCCGACATGTCACGGATGCGCGAGATCGCCGCGCGGCACCAGGTGCGCCTCGTGGAGGACTCAGCGGTCGCCCAGGGCGCAGTGCTCGACGGCCGCCCCGCCGGATTGTGGGGCGCGGCAGGCGTCTTCTCCTTCGTGCAGGTCAAGACCTTCGGCACCGCCGGCGAGGGCGGGGCCGTCGTCACCGACGACCCAGAAATCGGCCGCACCGTCAGGATGCTGCGCAACCACGGCCAGGACGGCAAGCAGCGGTTCCTCCATCACCGCATCGGCTACAACAGCCGCTTCGACGAGATCCTCGCGGCGTTCCAGCTCCACCGGCTGCCGGGCCTGGCGGCCCGTCTGGAGCGGCGGGCACAGATCGCCGGGTACTACACCGAGCGGTTCGCGCCCTTACGTGACCATGGTGTGCTCCCCCCGCCTCCCGGACGCAACGGCCGTTGCTACTACGTCTACTCCTTGCTAGCCCAGCGGCGCGACGAGCTGAAAGTGCACCTGGCTGCCCGGGGAGTCGCCAGCCACGTGTACTACCCCTCGCCGCTGCCCCACCAGCCCGCGTTCGCCGCGTTCGCCGCCGCTGGGCAGCGGTGGCCACATGCCGAGCAGGCCAGCGCCCGCACGCTGGCCATCCCCGTCTACCCGCACCTGACCGACGCACAGGTCGAGCACATCGCTGACGCCGTCTGCGACTTTGCCCCTCAACAGGCCTCCGCTGGATCGACCGCCGAATCGAGAGGACAACGCCGATGACGAGCAACGTGCGGCGCTCTGCCGTCGGCGCGGCGCCACGTGCCACGGTGCGTGCGTACGCGCGGCTGGCCAAACTCGACATGTTCGACTACTACCTGAGCGTTCTGGTCGTCTGGACGCTGCTGGCCCCTGCCGCGCGGCTCGACGGCCGGAATCTCCTCACGCTGGCGATCTTCTTGTTGAGTGAGGTCTGTCTGATCGCCGCGCTGGTCGCCTTCGACGATGTGACCGGGTACCGGGACGGCAGCGATGCGATCAACTACGGGCCGGACGCGCCCGCCCGCAGGCTCGCCCGCAAGCCCCTGCTTGCCGGGACGCTGAGC
>CAXUFG010000037.1:0-27762 GCA_964250265.1 uncultured Pseudonocardiaceae bacterium
CGAAGGGTAAAGAGTGTGGAACTCGATCGGTCCGATGAAGAATTGACCCCGCTGTTTGTCTGTGGCTCGCCGCGCTCTGGTACCACCTTGATGGGGCACTATCTTGGGACCAGCAAGAACGTCTTCCACTTGGGCGAGTACGGAGGTCTGTTCTTGAGCTTCCGGTTGGCTCCCCACATGTGGGGGGCCAACAAGCTCTCGCAAACCCCGCTGCCGCCCCACGTGCAGCGCTACCATGACGAATTACGACAGCACGCTCTTGATTTCCCCAAAAAAATTACGCCGCCCGGCGAATTTCGGTTCTGGTGTGATTCGGCACCGATGAACCTGACCATCCTCAAGGATCTCGAAGAACATTTGCCCAACGCTCGGTATGTTGTCATGGTCCGCCATTACAGAGGGGTGCTGCAGAGTTTGAGCCGGGCTTTCAATAGCGGCCAACTCTGGGGAGGGCGGACGTGGTCTGAACGCGCCTACAAATGGGCATTTTTCTATGGCCATGTCCCCCTGCTGCCAATCGACAGAACGGTCGTGGTCAGCTACGACCAACTTTGTGCGTCTCCGCTGGAGGCAATCAGTGAACTCCAGGACGGTCTTCGCCGCTTCGGTGTGCCAACCGAATCTTTGGACGCTGGCGTGTTCGCAAAGAGCTGGGCAACCGATCCAGCCGCACAGCGCGCCACGATCGGCAGCGTTGATGAATGCGGGGAGCTGTGCCTCGGCCCTCGTGCGGACCCTGAAGAAATTGAATTGACATCGGAAGTTGAAGATCTCGTCCGGCCAATCGTGGATAATGCCAGAATGCTTCTGAAAGAGCGCTTTCCTCGAATTGCTGAGTACGTCTAGGTGCTGCTGAAAAAATTGGTGCCGACTAGTTGATCAGGCCGGCGCCGACCGTGTGGTTTGTCGCTTCATCGATCAGTACGAAACTGCCGGTGGTGCGGTTGCGGCGGTAGTTATCGCAGAACAGCGGCAGGGTGGTGCGCAGGCGCACGCGACCGATGTCGTTGAGCCGGAGCTGGTCAACGTCGGGCTCCCGGTGCAACGTGTTGACGTCGAGCCGGTACTGCAGCTCTTTCACCAGGGCCCGGACCGAGCGGGTGGTGTGTTTGAGGGTGAGCTTCTGACCGGTGCGCAGCGGCGCATCGGACATCCAGCAGACCATGGCGTCGATGTCCTGTACGGCTGCGGGGGCATTGTGCGGCCGGCAGATCATGTCGCCCCGGGACACGTCGAGATCTTCGGTGAGCCGGACGATCACTGACATCGGCGGGTATGCCTCGGCGACCGGCCCATCGGCGGTATCCAGCGCGGCGATGCGTGAACTGAACCCGCTGGGCAGGACAATCACCTCGTCTCCGGGTTTGAGGACCCCGCTCGCGACCGGCCCAGCGTAGCCGCGATAGTCAGGGTATCGCGAGGACTGCGGGCGGATGACGTATTGCACCGGAAAGCGCACGTCGACGAGGTTACGGTCGCTGGCGACATGCACGTTCTCCAGATGGCAGAGCAACGACATTCCCTGGTACCAGGGTGTCAGGTGCGATCTGGTCACCACGTTGTCGCCGTGCAGCGCTGAGATGGGGATGACGGCGAGATCCGCGACATTCAGTTTTGCCGTGAAATCGGTGAACTCCGCGTAGATCTCGTCGTAGACATCTTGGCTGTAGTCGACGAGATCCATTTTGTTGATTGCGAGCACGAGGTGGGGTACCCGCAGCAATGTGACGAGAAAGGTGTGCCGGCGGCTCTGCTCCACCAGGCCTTTCCGGGCATCGACGAGCACGATCGCGAGGTCGGCGATAGAAGCGCCGGTGACCATGTTACGGGTGTACTGGAGGTGGCCCGGGGTGTCGGCGATGACGAATTTGCGCTTGGGGGTGGTGAAGTAGCGGTAGGCCACGTCTATGGTGATGCCCTGCTCGCGTTCGGCGCGCAGGCCGTCGGTCAGCAGCGCGAGGTTCACGTAGTCGTCGCCTTTGTCACGGCTGGCGCGTTCCACTGATTCGAGCTGATCCTCGAAAATTGCTTTGGAGTCGTACAACATGCGGCCGATCAGGGTGCTCTTGCCATCATCGACCGAGCCTGCTGTGGCGAGCCTGAGCATGTCCACGTCTTAGAAGTATCCTTCCCTTTTGCGGTCCTCCATAGCGGCCTCACTGAATTTGTCGTCGCCCCGGGTAGCTCCGCGCTCGGTCACCCGGCTGGCTGCGACCTCGACGATGACTTCCTCGACAGTGCTCGCGCAGGAGAGCACCGCCGCGGTCAGGCTGGCATCCCCTACGGTGCGATACCGCACGCACTCCATGGATATGGTCTCGCCCTCGCGTGCCCGGCAGAACTCGTGGACCGCGAACAGCATGCCGCACCGGCTGAGCACCTGCCGCTTGTGTGCGAAATAGATCGACGGCAGCGGGATCATCTCCTGTGCAATGTAATACCACACGTCGAGTTCTGTCCAATTCGACAGCGGGAAGACGCGGATGCTCTCGCCCGGGTGGATTCTCGTGTTGTAGAGATTCCACAATTCCGGGCGTTGGTTTTTCGGATCCCACTGGCCGAACTCGTCTCGGAAGGAAAAGATTCGTTCCTTCGCGCGGGCCTTGTCCTCGTCGCGGCGCGCGCCTCCGAACACTGCAGTGCAGCGATGCCGCTCCAGCGCCTCAAGCAGCACCGGAGTCTGAATTCGATTGCGGGTGCCGTCCGGCGGCTCAGTCACGACGCCCCGCTCTATGGCGTCGGCCACGCTGGCGATGACGAGCTGGACGCCGAGCTCAACCACTCGCTGGTCGCGGTACTCCAGCACTTCGGCGAAGTTGTGGCCGGTGTCGACGTGCATGACCGGGAATGGGATCCGTGCGGGCCAGAAGGCCTTCTGCGCCAGCCGGAGCATGACTGCGGAGTCCTTGCCCCCGGAAAAGAGCAGCACCGGTTTCTCAAGCTCGGCGACCACCTCTCGGAAGATGGAGATGGACTCCGATTCGAGTGCCTGTAACTGAGTCAGCCGGTACCGTGGCGGCTGGCTGTCTATCACAACCTCCGTCAATCGTATCGTCGCAGCCCGGATGAGCAAGGCGAGAACCACCTTTTCCTGCGGGCCGACAGGGGCCGCGCCCAGACCGGCCGGCCTAGGCGCCGGCCACAACTTTAGAGGGGGAGCGCAAGCCTGGCGTAAGTACGCCGATGGAGCGGCAGGAACGCTAGGTACTGAAGGTGCTGGATCGGTTCTTGCGACTGGTCGAGATGGCAATGTCCGATTAGTCGCTGACCTTCCGCGTTGGTTGTGGTTGATTGCAACGGTCTGCGACCGGGCCGAGCTGGCCGATGAATCCTGGATGGGTGAGTACTTAAGGTACCGAATCGGCCTATGAAAACATCGTTCAAATTTATTAAAAGGAGCGGTGCGCTGTCCAGCTGGACGATGATAAGGTCCTGGATGGTGTCCATAAAATGAGCTGGTGGGGACGCCGGGTTCGGCGCATGGCGAGGCGTGATGAGCTGGGGTGCGCTACGAGCAATGGACTAAGGAGATGGAAAATTGACAACGCCGAGACCACAAACATCGTCCCGCAGGACTTTACGATCGATCAGACGGCTCGCGCCCGTCTCAAGGCTCAGCGCCCGTATGTGGTGTGGCTGACGGGGCTGCCGGGTGCTGGCAAGTCAACGATCGCAGATTGCTTGGAGCGCCACCTGCATGCCATGGGCCTGCATACCTATGTGCTTGACGGTGACAACATCCGGGCCGGACTCAACAAGGACCTTAGGTTCACACCCGAAGACCGCTCGGAAAACGTCCGCCGGGTCGCCGAGGCAGCCAAGCTCATGCTGGATGCCGGTCTGATCGTCATAGTTGCGTTGGTTTCACCGTTCGAATCTGACCGGCGCGCAGCGCGAGGTCTCTTCAACCACGGCGACTTCATCGAAGTGTTCATCGACACGCCCGTCGATGTCTGCATCCAGCGGGACCCCAAGGGTTTATACGCGAAGGCACAGACGGGCGAAATACCCGATATGACCGGGGTTGGGCAGCATTACGAGCCGCCTGAGGCTCCAGAGGTCGTACTCGACGGCACGGCTGATCTCAACGCTTCCGCGGCACGACTTGCCGAGGTCTTAGTACGCAGTGGCTGACCCACCTTGGGTGCTAACCCGGTGATGACGGTGACTCGCCGCGGGGGCCCGGTCTCGTGCGCACTGTCTCCTCTGGCCGGATGAGGACGCCGTCGGCGCAGCGAGCCTCGACGGAACCGGCGCCGAACTGTTGGAAGTACAGCTGGGCGTAGACGGCGCCGCGGTCGAGTAGCTGTTGGTGGGTGCCCTGTTCGACGAGCCGGCCGCGGTCGAGTACGAAGATCACGTCGGCGGCGAGGATCGTGGACAACCGGTGCGCGATCGCTACAGTTGTTCGACCTGCCATCAGTGGGATCAGCGCTTGTTGGACAAGCCGTTCGTTTACCGTGTCGAGTGCTGAAGTGGCTTCGTCGAGAATAAGAATCTTTGGGTCTTTGAGGATGACGCGGGCGATCGCGAGCCGCTGTTTCTCGCCGCCTGACATACGGTAGCCGCGTTCGCCGACGAGGGTGTCGTAGCCGTCGTCGAATTCGAGGATCCGGTCGTGGATGGCTGCGGCGCGGGCGGCGGCCTCGAGCTGGGCGTCGGTAGCGTGCGGGTCGCCGTAGCGCAGGTTGTCACGGACCGAGGCGTGGAACAGGTAGGTCTCTTGGGTGACCATGCCGATGGTTCGGGCGAGCGAGTGCAGGCGTAGCTGGCGCACGTCGTAGCTGTCGATGAGCACCGCGCCCTTGGTGACGTCATAGAGGCGGGGGAGTAGGTAGGACAGGGTGGTCTTGCCTGAGCCGCTGGAACCGACGACCGCGGCGAGCTGGCCTGGGGCGACGTCGAGAGTAAGATCGGCCAATGCCCAGCGGCGCGTTGTGGTCCCGTTGGTTGTGGGGTAGCGAAATGAGACGTTGCGCAGGCTGATCGCGCCGCGCACCTGTTCTGGTGCGAGTTCTGTCGCGTCGGGGGGGTCGACGATGTCGTGGGGCAGGTCGAGGTAGGCGAAGATCCGTTCGAACAGCGCGAGCGATGACTGTACCTGGGTGGATACCCGCAGCAACGAGCCTATGGGGAAGAACAGCCGACTTTGTAAGCTCGTGAACGCCGCCAGTGTCCCTGCGGTGAGGATCCCATTCGTACCGAATAGGCCGGCGGCGAGGTAGACGAGCGCGGGCGCTGCTGAGAAAAATATTCCCACACCTGCGAAGAAAGCGCGACCGATCATTTGCTGGCGAATTTGCAGGTCGGCAAGCCGGGCGTTGTTCTCACGGAAACGGGTCACTTCTTCGGGTTGGCGACCGAACGATTTCGAGAGGAGAATTCCGGATACTGACAGCGTCTCTTCTGAGAGTGCGAACATTTCGGCCATTGTTTGTTGGGTGGCCGAGGAGGCCATGCGCCGTGCATTTCCCACGCGGATCGTCAGCCAGATGAATATGGGCGTGAGTGCGAATGAGAGCAGGGTCAGCGGCCCTGAGAGTATGAGCATGGCGACGACTGTGCTGGCAAGGGCCACGGTGTTCGACAGGATCGACGCGGCGGTTTCGGTGACGACGGTCTGGACGCCGCCGACGTCGTTGGTGAGGCGGGACTGGATTTCACCGGTCTTCGTCTCGGTGAAGAACCGCAGGGGCATTCGTTGCAGATGGGTGTAAAGGCTGTTCCGCAGGCCCTGCATCACTCGTTGACCGAGCACATTGGCTAGGTAGCTCTGCGCGACGCCGAGCACGCTCGTGACGATCGGGATCGCGATCATTGCCCCGACGTACCAGAAGAGCAGCGGCAGGTTCGGACAGCGTTGGCCACAGAACAGCGCGTCGTCAAATACCGGCTGGATGAGTAGGGGGCTCACCACGCCAAGCCCGGCCGTGACGGCCACGATGAGCGCCACAGCCGACAGGCGGCGCCGGTGCAGCCGAAACAGCATGAGGACGCGGCGCATGGTCCGAGGAGCGAGATCGTCCTGGTCGACCGTGATAATACCTACCTCCAATACGTCAGGCCCTCAAACGGCGGGAAGGCGGATCATGAAGGCTTGACGACTGCTCGCAGGGCAGGTCCGTCCGGCGGTTGACGCCGAGCTTGCGAAGGACGTTGGAGGAATGATTTTTCACGGTCTGTGTGCTAATTCCTAACTCCTTGGCGATGTGGGAGTTGGTATAGCGTTTGAGCATGAATGAGAAGATCTGTCGCTCCCTTGGCGTCAAGCAGGCATGCTGGCGGACGGTTTGCTGCCGGTTGGGGTCGGGCGTCCCCTCCCTGCCGATGAACCACACCCGCTTTCCGGCGTGGGTCGCTCGTATTGCTTCGAGCAGTCGGTCGGGTTCTTCGTCCTTGTGTACATAGCTGTCGGCCCCCGACAATTGACACAAGAACAGATCGACTTCCGCGTCGTTGTCGGTATAGACCACGATGCCGGGCGGGTCGGGTGCTGACTTAATCTGCCGGCACAACTCCGTCCCACTTTGCTGCCCTTTGAGAATGAAATCCAGAACCACGATATCGGGTTGCTCGGTCTCCACGATGCTCGCAGCATCATCCCCGCTTTCTGCGACGCAGATGGTCAGGATATCGTCCTCAGTGCGGAGAAGCGCTACGAGGCCCAACCGCATCACCGGGTGTCTATCCACGACAAGAATCTTCATCCGAGGAACCTCAACGACTGTCAACCCTGCTCCATCCGTATGTCGTGGAAGCTGCGTTGGGCGGTTCGAGACTGAGACCGCACCGTCAGGTCAGGTGCTGTCACGGGTCTGATTGCCGGCTCGGCCGGAGGACGATTCGTAACAATCACGAACCAACACATGGCTGCATCACCTCCAGAAAGAGCCCGACACACCTCGTTGGACCTATCGGCAAGCGCTTTAACAGCGGCTAGGTCCAGCCTCCAAGCATCAACCAGTCCGCGTACCACGACAACGGATATCGGATTAGCTCATCTCGCATTCCTTTCAATCGTGTGGGCGGCCCGGATGCTTGCTGCAGATCAGCAGACGAACCGACAACCACACATTAGTAGCGGAGCGCAAGCAACGCGCAATGATCACCGCGCGTCAGCGACGGGCACACCAGCAGATCTCCCCATCGCCGTTCATCCTCGATCACAAGGCTGGCGCCGACGCTCTGGCGTCGCCGAGCCCGCGCCGAAGTTGAGACGGCTACCCCGGCGCGGTGGCGCGGGCGGGTTCCGCTGGTGCGGAGATAAGTCAGCGCCCAAAGTCAGCGGGTGCAACATCTGGCAGCCGCGCGCCTGGGTGATCGCGGCGGCGTGGGTCAGATCTGTTTGATGGCATCCATGAGGAAGATCGTTGTGTTGGCTGGTGATTCGGCTTCAACGGACAGGCCGTCCATGACTGCTTGGTAGTTGCTGGTGTCGCGTTCTTTGTCGAGGTAGACGGCGCTGGTGAGTTGTTCGAGGTACACGATGTCTGGTAGGTCGGGTTCGGCGAAGCGCAGAATGGTGAATGGGCCGCCTGCGGCCGGGTGGTTGCCAGTGCGGAAGGGCAGGACCTGGAGCGTGATGTTCGGTAGCTCGGCCATCTCGATCAGGTGCTGGATTTGCGCGCGTTGGACTTCCCGGTTGCCCAGCGGTCGCCGCAGCGCGGCCTCATCCATCACAGCCCAGTAGTCGGGTGCTCCTGGCTGGGCGAGGAGATCCTGACGGGCCATGCGCAGCGCGACGCGGCGATCGATTTCCTCGGTGGAGCAGTGTAGTTGGCAGAGCTGGATTATTTCGCGGGCGAAGTGCTCGGTTTGTAACAGGCCGGGAACGAACTGGATCTCGTAGGTGCCGATCTCCGAGCTGGCCTGTTCCAGGCCTAGGTACGGCTCGAACCAGTGGGACAGGACGGCGCCGTAGTGGCGCCACCAGCCGGGCTCGTTGGCGCGCCGGGCCAGGGCCAGGAACTCGTCTCGTTCGTGCTCGTCGGTGATGCCGTACAAGGTGAGGAGGTCAGCCACGTCCCGTGCTTTGAAGCCGACTTGCCCGAGCTCAAGACGCCTGATCTTGGCGTGGGAGGCGCGGAGCGCCTCACCGGCGGCTTCGCGGGTGATTCCGCAGGACTCACGCAACCGGCGTAGCTGAGCGCCGAGCGCGATACGCACAGCGGTGGGTCCTCCGGGCGGCGGGACCGTGACATCCCCGGGATCAGGGCTGCGGTGCTGGGCTGCTAACACGGTACTTCCCCCATTGCTCCCTGTGCTTGCTGCACTTAACATGCCATGCTCACAGATCCCACTGGAGCCACACTAAAACCTGACAAGAGGGATCACGCCTCCCCACACTGTGCAGCTAGCCAGGGGAGAACGTTGCGGCGAGACTCTGGTGGGACCGGTGAGCTCGCCGAGTCATTGCCTCAGCCGGGGCTGTTGTGTTCCAGCTGGGAACCCGGCCGTGAGGATCTGTCGATCTCCACTGTCGGCCGTCCGCCGTCGGTGGTGTTGCCGATCACCACGCAACCGGTCGAGCCCTCGGTGATGATGATCCCGCGGGTCACATTAGGGCCGGAGATCTTGTTGTTGCGTATCTCGACGTTGGGCCAGCGGCGCAGGTTCACCGCTTGGGCGCCGTTGGACGCGCAGGTGTTGTCGACGAAGGTGATCGACGGGCCCCCGGTCGGGGCGGCGCTGTTCGAGTGCTGGTCGCCGGTGGCGATCAGGCATTGCGCTCCGACGTTGCGGCAGTTGTTGCCCGCAATCAGGACGTCGAAGGTGGGCGGGCTGTTGTCATCGTAGGTCTGGAAGCAATCCGGGTGTGGCGGGTTGGCATAGCCGTGATCGGAGATATCCGTGACGGTGTTGTCAGTGATCCGGTGGCCACTGCCGAAAAACCGGATGCCGTCGGCGTCGCCATTGTCGTGGGCGACGGTCCCGCTCACGGTGTTGTGGCTCACTTCGATCCGCTGCCCGCTGATCCGGATCCCGACGGTATCGACATGCTCCACCGTGTTGGATTCGATGATCGAGTTTCCGCACGATTCGCAGGTGATCCCACCCTGCCGGGTATCGTGCACGGTGTTGCGGCGGATCGCCAGGTCACCGCCCTTGAGGACGATCCCGTCGCCACCGGTGACGGTGAAGCCCTCGACCACGACGTGCTCGGCGGTGATGTGGATGCTGCGCACGGTGGCCCCATCGGACACCAGCGTGATCGGGGTGTTCGCCGCCCCCGAGCGAGTCAAGTTGATGTCGGTGCCGGCTAGATCGCCACCGTTGAAGCACAGGGTGGTGCCCGGATAGGCAGCGTTCAGGGCCGCCGGTACCTCGTCAGCTCGGGTGAGCGTGCGATTGCAGGCAGGTGGCCGGGCCCGGTCCGGGGCCGCTGAGGGGCTCGGACCAGACGGCGGGCTCTGGCTGAACCCCGGATTCTCGCTGAACCCCGGATTCTGGCCTGGCGAGGCGCTCTGGCTCCCGCAACCGGCGATAAGCACCACGCTCACCGCAGCAATCCAGACCGACCGTGTTCGCCGCGGCGGCCTCACCGGTTCCGCTACTCGACGTCCCCGGTGAAAGATGTTCATCGGTGCAGGGTATGGCCCCATTCGTTGCCGCCATCACTCAGCGTCAGGAACGCCGGATTCGCGCTGGTAGACCGCTGGGCGTGCGGGCTGCCGCGTTATTCGTATCGCAGGGCTTCGACCGGTCGTAGCCGGGCAGCGCGGTTGGCCGGATAGCCCCCAGCGATGACTCCGATCGCGAGGCTGACCGTGAAGGCGACGATCACGGAGGGGACGGATACAACGGGGGTGAACGAGGAGAAGGTGCCGGAGGAGGGCTCGAAGGTTGGCGCGAGGGCGCCGCCGAGGAAGGACAGCCCGACCCCGAGAAGAATGCCGAGGATGCCCCCGATGCTGGTCAAAACGATGGACTCGACGAGGAACTGCTGAAGGATCGCGCGGCGGGTGGCGCCCAGCGCTTTGCGGATGCCGATTTCCCGGGTTCGTTCGGTGACCGTGACCAGCATGATGTTCAGAACTCCGATACCGCCGACGATCAGTGAGATCGCTGCTACGGCCGCGGTGAACAACGTGAGGATGCGCAGGATCTCGTTGAAGGATTTCAGCCGGCCGCCCAGGGATTGGACTTCGAAGTCACGCTGCCCAGGATCCTTGATCCGGTGCCGGTCGGTGAGGATGCTGGTCACTTGGTTCTCAGCGGCTGGCACGGCGCCCACATCCTGCGCTTGCACGATGATCTGGTTGAGTTCATCCCCGCCCCCGAACACGTATCGGCGGGCGGTGTTCAGCGGCAAGATGACGCTTTTGTCGGCCTGCTGACCGTAGGACTGCATCACTCCGATGACCCGGAAACCCTGATGGTTGATCCGGACCGTCTGGCCCATCGCAGCCGCGGGGTCATCGAAGAGAGTGGTCGCCACCACAGGCCCTAAGACCGCGACCTTGGCAGTGGTGCGGGACTGGGCCGCGTCGAAGAATGCTCCGGTCTGAAGGTCCCGGTTGTTGACCTCGCTCCAGCGTTCGCTGGAGCCGATGATCGTGGAGCGGAACTTGATGGTGTTGGTTTCGACCAGTGCTGGGGCGCTAGTGACTGGAGTGGCGGTCATGATGTCAGGCGCCTTTTGTAGCGCGGAGACATCGGCGTCGATGAGATTCTTGGGAGGGGAACCACCGGGGACATTGCCGGTCTGCGGCACGATCGTGATGAGGTCGGCCAGCGGCTGGATCCGCGCGTCGACCGATTTCTGCATACCTTGACCAATGGCGACCAGCAAGATCACTGCGGCAACGCCGATAATGATGCCGAGCATGGTCAACACCGAGCGCAACCGGTGTAGCCGCAACCCGCGCAGCGCGATGAACACCGCCTCCCGCAGGTTCATCTCACCCCCGACTGCCCGCTAAGGCCACCTCCAGCACATAACCGGTATTTGGTGTTCTCCGCAAGCGGGCAGGTGAGTGGATCTCGAACCTCACCAGATCTTGACGCGCTGGTCGGGCGGCCGGAACAGCTTGTCACCGGACTTGACGCCGAAAGCCGCGTAGTACTCGGGCAGGTTGCTGACGACGCCGTTGGCACGGAACTCATTGGGGCTGTGCGGGTCGCTCAACAGCCGCGCTCGCAGGTCCTCGTCCCGGGCCTTACCCCGCCACACCTGCGACCACCCCAGGAAGAAGCGCTGGTCGCCGGTGAATCCGTCCATCACCGCAGCTGCTCGGCCGCCGAGCGAGAGACGGTAGGCGCGCATCGCCACCGTGAGGCCGGAGAGATCGGCGATGTTCTCGCCCAGGGTCAGTTCCCCGTTGATGTGCTCGCCGGGCAGCGGTTCGTAGGCTGAATACTGCGCGGCCAGAGCTTCGGTCCGGGTGGTGAACCGCTGCACGTCCTGCGGGGTCCACCAGTCGCGCAGATTGCCGGTCCCGTCGAACTTGCGGCCCTGGTCGTCGAACGCATGGCTTATCTCGTGACCAATCACCGCGCCGATACCGCCGTAGTTCACCGCATCGTCGGCTTTCGGGTCGAAGAACGGTGGCTGCAGGATTGCGGCCGGGAACGTGATGTCGTTGCGGGTGGGGCTGTAGTAGGCGTTGACAGTCTGCGGCGTGGTGAGCCACTCCGCACGGTCCACCGGCTTGCCGAGCTTATCAAGATCTCGCTGGTATTCGACCTGGGCGGAGCGCACCACATTGCCCACCAGATCGTCGCGGGCGACCGTCAGCTTGGAGTAGTCCTTGAACTTGGCCGGGTAGCCGATCTTGACGGCGAGCTTGCTGAGCTTGTTCCGGGCCTCAGCTTTGGTCGCGTCGCTCATCCAGTCCAAGCCGTCGATGGACGTGCGGTAAGCGTCGATCAGTTTGCCGACCAGAGCGTCGATCCGAGCTTTGGCCTCCGGCGGGAAGTAGCGCTGCACGTAGCGCTCACCGAGCAGATCACCCATTGCGGCATCGACACTGGCGACACCCCGTTTCCAGCGGGTTCGCATCTCCTGCTGCCCGGCCAGATCGCGGCCACGGAACTCGAAGCGCGCGGTGACCAGGTCGTTGTTGAGATAGGGGGCGAGGTCGTCGATGAGTCGGAACTTCAAATACGACTTCCAGTCCGCCATCGGCATGGTGGTCAGCGCAGAGCCCAGGGCAGTGAAGAAACTGGGCTCGGCAATGATGAACTCGGAGGTGGGTACGCGCGCCGCGTCGAGGTAGGCCCTCCAATCCAGCCCAGGCGTGCGCGCCGTGGCATCTGCGATGGTGAACTTGTTGTAGGTCGCTGTCGCGTCGCGATCCTGCGCGGCGGTCCACTGCACTTGGGCGAGGCGCGTTTCCACGGCGAGTACCCGGCCGGCTGCACCAGCCGGATCGGTGATGCCGGCCAGCCCCAGGGCGCGTGACGCGTAGGTCCGGAACTTCTCGCGCAACGTCACGAACTGCTGATCGGTCTTCAAGTAGTAGTCCCGGTTGGGCATGGTGAGGCCAGCCTGGGAGACGCCCGGTATGTAGGCGTCGGCGTTCTTGGCGTCCTGGTCGATGGACAACGCGATGGGGCTGGGGGTGCCGGTTTGGGCGTTCTCGGCGAAGTACCGGAGGACGTCTGCGGGGGTGGCGAGGGCATCGATGCGCGCCAGCGAGGCCCTCAGCGGAGCGACGCCGAGCGTTTCAAGCCGCGCAGTGTCCATGAAGCTTGTGTAGAAGTCGCCGATCCGCTGGTCGGGGGAGCCGGCCGCGCCGGGATGTGCGGCACTCTCCTCGACGATGGTGCGAAGGTTTCGCTCGGCGTCGTCGGCGAGCGCGTCGAAAGCGCCATACCGGGAACGATCGGCGGGGATCTCGGTGGTGCGCAGCCACTGACCGTTGGTGAAGCGGAACAGGTCATTCTGCACCTGTACCTGGCGGTCGTATCCGGGCAGCAACAGCCCCGATGCCAGCGGAGGTGGCGGCGGGGTGCCCGCGCAGGCCGTCACGGCCCACACCAATGCCATCACCAGCATGCCGAGGCCCAGCCGAGGAGATCGAGTCACGGCGCCTGACGATAGACCAGGGGACCGACAACGAGTGTCAGGGCGTAACGGCCACGGACGCGCCGTTACTGATCGGCTGGGCTCTCCCTGACTCACTGCTGGTTACCCGGAACGCGTGGCACCGGCGTGCCGAGCACGTGCTCTCCACCACCCCGCACGCAGCCCACCGGGCCTGAGCCGCCATTCGGAGCCGGATGGCAGCGCCCCGCATTCAGCGGGCTCAGCGTTCCAAAAGCGGGGTACATTACCCCGCTGAGCCCGCTGAATGCGAGGGACAGGATGAGGCTCAGCGGCGGAGCACGCCGGCGGCGCGGGTGAGGACGGTCTGGAGTTCGGAGACCCGCAGGGCGCGCAGAACGGCAAGCAGGACGGCGCCGCCCAGCACGGTGGCGGCAGTGAGCTCGACGGCGGCGCGCACTGGGGGCGGCATGGGCGGCAGCGCGAGGCGGCCCAGGCCGAGGACGGCCAGCCCGGCGAGGGCGGCGACGCCCGCAGCCATCGCGATTCGCCCCACTGTGCCCGCTATCCGCCGGGTCTGCAGGTGGCCGAGCCGGTGCGCAAGCCAGACCTGGCCAGCGGCCGCGCCGATCACGAAAGACGCTGAGTTGGCCGCGGCGAGCCCGATGACGACCTGATGTGGCCTCAGCAGCAGCGGCGTGGCGAAGGACAGGCCGATCTTCCCGACGATCATCAAGGCCATGATCACCGTCGGGGTGCGAGCGTCGCCCAGCGCGTAGAACACCCGCAGCTGCAGCAGCACCACGGCGTAGGGCAGCAGGCCGAACGCTGAGGCGGCCAGGGTCTCACCCAGGCGGTCGGCCTGCGCGAGATCGGAGCGGCCGTAGGAGAACAGTACGGTGGCGATCTGCCCACCGGCCACCGTGAGCAGGGCCGAGATGGGCAGCAGGAGCAGCGCTGAGATGCGAGTACCCAACGACAGGTCGGCGACCACGCCGGTGATGTTCCCCTCAGCGCTGGCCCGGCTGATCCGCGGCATCAAAGCGGTGAGCACGGAGTTGCCCAGCACGCCATAGGGCACGATCAGCAGCATCCAGGCATACGCGTAGGTCGACACACCACCGCCCGCGGTGGCCGAGGCGATCCGGTAGGTGATCACCAGCCCGATCTGGCCGGCCAGCACGTAGAGGAACACCCAGCCGGCCAGGCCGCCGAAGGCGGACAACCGCGGATCCCAGCCCCACCGCCAACGCCACCGGAACCCCGACCGGCGCAGCGCCGGAAGCAGCACCCCCGCCTGTAGGACGATTCCCAGCGTCGTGCCTACTCCGAGCACCCACAGCTTGACCTCGCCCATCGTGCTGGGCTGCAAGCTGATCCGCCCCGGGGTCATCGCGTAGGCCGTGATCACCGCGATGAGCACCAGATTGTTGGCCACCGGCGCCCAGGCAGGTGGGCCGAACACGCCGCGGCTGTTGAGTACCGCGCCGATCAGCGCGGCCAGCCCATAGAACATGATCTCCGGCAGTAACAGGTAGGCGAACGCCGTGGCCAGCGCGGGGCTGGCATGCGGCCCGCTGGTCACCGACAGCCGGATCAGCAGCGGCGCCGCAGCCACCGCGGCCACGGTGCCCACCACCAGGGCGACCGTGCCTACCGTGAGCAGCCGCTGAGCGTAGGCGTGCCCGCCGTCGGGATCGGTGCGCTGGGCACGCACCAGCACCGGGATCGCGACGCTGGACAGCACTCCGCCCAGCAGCAGCTCATAAACCATGTTCGGCAACTCGTTGGCGATGTTGTAGGAGTCGTTGAGCAGGCCGAACCCCAGCGCAGCGGCCAGCAGCAGCTTGGCCACCAGCCCCGTCACCCGGCTGATCACCGTGGCCACCGCCATCGAGCCCGACGCATGCGCCAACGACCGATCCGACCACGCCGCTCGCGGCGGCTGGTTGTTCGGCGGCACGCCGCTCAGCACACCACCCCAACTCCCGTTTGCCCGAGGCGGGGCCCTGCACAATGAGGACTCATGACTGATCCCGCACTGCTCGTGGTGGCCCGCAACGTCACACGTGAGCGACCAGCATCACGTCGCTAGGCGGCATGTGGCCGATCGTCATCGCAGGATCCTGCTGCCGCTTCCGGGATGCTGAGGATCGCGTTGACAAGCTGCTGTGTGCGGGTTTGTGACCGCAACCACGGCGGCAGGTTCATCAGCGCCATGACCTCGTCGGCGAGCACATCGCCAATCACATTCGGCCACATGCGCTTGGCCTTTGCGGCGGCGGCAGCGGCCATCCGGT
The DNA here is from genome assembly GCA_964250265.1 of uncultured Pseudonocardiaceae bacterium. Lineage (GTDB taxonomy): Bacteria > Actinomycetota > Actinomycetes > Mycobacteriales > Pseudonocardiaceae. The sequence goes on from CAXUFG010000037.1 coordinate 15,289, forward strand.
GAGCAGCGTACTGCTCGACTTCCTGGGCGACCGCGATTCGCGTGTCAGGCATCGAAGGCCCCCTTAGCCCGCGTCGTCTGCTCGGCCTCAACACAGCTCAACGAGCGTGGTGTGGTCCAGACTCGAAGAAGTCGGGTCTGCGCGCTTCCGTGCCGATTCGCAGACCGGAGCCTCCTTGGGGACCGCGCTACCCGACGAGTCCCGGACCTCGGTGCGCGCGTTACAGGTGCTGGCGCCCACCAGAAATCACCCGGCCCGTTCGTGGACGTCATACCTGTAAGGAGCGCCGGCACCACCCCCTGCGTACATCCCAGACAGATGAGCTGCGCGGCGTGTCCGCCCCCCGGATCGGTGTGATCCGCACCCATGAATCCACCCGCAAGCTCGCCCGACGCATCGAGGCCGGGACCGCCCGTCCGCTCGGCCACCTTGTCCTGGCAGCGCCGGTTTCGGTGTGAATAAGGCGGGTATGACCGGGGCTGAGTCGATCATCGCATGCGAACCATGGATGTCAGCGGACTCCGGCCATGAGCCGCAGGATCATAGGGCTGAGCGCGCCGACGATCCCTCCAACGACGATCGCTGCCACACCGAGGCCGCCGAAGTAGGCCGCCTCGTGTGCGGCGCTGTAGTAGCCGGCGAGGGATCCAGACATCGCCGTGCCCAGAGCGACGGACAGGAAATACAGCGCCACTGTCTGGCTCCGGAACACCCTCGGCGAGATCTTGGTGGCCAGCGATAACCCGACTGGCGAGATCAGCAATTCGCCGATCGCGAGGACCAGGACAATGAAGACGACCGCAATCAGCGGAGTGCTCGGTCCGATACCACTGGCCCATGGCAGGAACAGCAGGAAGGCCAGGCCGACCATGACATTGCCGAGCGCGAACTTGATCGGTGTCGAGGGCTGGCGGGGCCCGAGCTTGACCCAGAACAAGGCGAATACAGGTGCCAACAAAATGATGAACACCGGGTCGAACGATATTACCCACTCCGTGGGCATGTTCCATCCGAAAAAGCTCTTGTCGACCCGCTTATCGGCGTAGATCGTCACCACCGTGAAGTACTGTTGGAACAGCGACCAGAACGCCGCGTTGGCAATGAACAAGGGAATGAACGACAGCACCCGGCTACGCTCCACTGCTGCGATATTCGAGCTCGCCAGGATGACTGCGAAATATGTTGCCGCAGCTACCCCGCATACTGCGACCACAATGGTGGACAAGCGCGCCGCCGTGATCACGCCGGTCAGCACCAGAAAGACCACCAAGGCCGCGACCACCGTGGCGCCACCCGCTACCATGGGCCAGCGGGAGCCGGGCAGTGGGTTGGGGACGGCACTCGCCTCGGTACCCAGATTCTTTCGCCCGAGGGTGTACTGGATCAAGCCGATCGCCATGCCGATCGCGGCCACGCCGAACGCGTAGTGGAAACCGAGCGTGCTTCGGGTGAGGCCGGTGAGCAGCGGTCCGAGCAATGCGCCAATGTTGATTCCCATATAGAAAATCGAGAAGCCGGCGTCCCGTCGGTCGTCGTTGTCCGCGTAGAGGGTTCCGACGACGGCGGTGGCGTTTCCTTTGACTCCACCGCTACCAAGGGCGACGCACGCCAAGCCCACCCCGAGGCCGACAAAGCCCGGCAGGATCGCCAATCCGATGTGCCCGATCATCACCAGAACCGCGCTGTAGAACAACGTTCGCTCAGCGCCCAGCACCCGGTCGGCGACCCAGCACCCGACGATGGTCGAGACGTAGACCAACCCGCCGTAGGCGCCGACCAGGCTGGTGGCCGTGGTCTTCGGCAACCCCAGACCCGGGACGGGGCCGGTGGCCTCGTAATACAGGTAGAGCGTCAGGGAGGCGAGCATCCCGTAGAAGGAGAAGCGCTCCCACACCTCGATGCCGAACAGGTTGGCCAGCCCGCGGGGATGCCCGAAGAACGCGCGGTCCGTGCGGGGGTCGGTCATGGTGCTGCCGCTCATGTGCACAACTCTGCCAGCCCCAGCCGTTTTTCACTGACGAGTAGTTTCTCTGGCCATGAGCATGCCGAGCGATGCATCATACCCTGATGAGGGGACCTCAAAGGAATGATCAATATCACACGGCGTACTCAAATGTAGCGCTATGCGCCCGGCCAGGGACCGTTGGGCGGTCGATGCGCCGACGGCTCACGTTGGCCATGGTCGCTGCTGTCATGACATGTGCACCGGCGGCATGCGCTTATAAGGGCCTTTCCATGGCCGAGCAAACTGCGTTCGGCCTTCATGGCGACGGCACACTCGCTGCGGACAACCCGGGCGCCACCGCCATCACCTTCAACCCGGCATTGGCGCCGGTCGGTGCGCGGATGAGCGTCAGGATGATCCCGTCGGGCGAGTCCACCACCGCGGAGTTAACAGTCTCCGGGCTACAACCGAACCGCGGGTACGCGGTAATCGCGCACGTCAATGCCTGTGGCGGTGTCCCTGGTGGGGAAGGCCCGCATTACCAGAACCGTATCGATCCCGCCGCCACGAGCGTCGCGCCGTCGAGGAATCCCGAATACGCCAACCCGACCAACGAGATCTGGCTTGACGTACGCACGGACGCGTCCGGCTCAGGTACATCGCGCACCACCGTGCCCTTCCTGTTCACCGACCGAGGACCGGGATCGATCGTGGTGCACGAAGCGATGGAGACCGCCACGGCCCCGGGCCAGGCTGGAAACGCGGGTGACCGAGTGGCCTGCCTCAGCTTGTCAGCCGCGACACCGAAGGGCGCCGACCCGCGCGGCTCATGATTCGGCAGGCCGAAGTGGGGATGGCTACTGGCGATCCTGAGCGAGTCGATCCGCGCAGCCCTGCAGATAGTGCTGTTCGGGCAGGCTGGTGGTCAGGCGGGCGGCCATCCGGTAGCAGCAGCGGGCGCCGTCGTGATCGTCGGCCATCTCCAGTAGATGGGCCCGGACCGCGTGGAGCCGGTGGTGGCCGGATAGTCGATCATCGGTGTCCAGTGGCTCGAGCAGTGCGAGTCCGGCCTGCGGGCCGTGCGCCATAGCAACTGCGACGGCGTGGTTGAGGGTGGTGATCGGGTTGGGTGCCAGCTCTTCGAGTAGCCGGTATAGCGCGACGATCTGCGGCCAGTCGGTGGCTTCGGCGTGGATCGCCTCCGCGTGCACGGCGGCGATGGCCGCCTGGAGCTGGTAGGGGCCGAGCGGGGCGCGGGCCAGGGTGTGGGTGATCAGGGTGATGCCTTCGTTGATGGACTCCCGGTTCCACTGGCTGCGGTCCTGTTCGGCGAGCGGGACCAGGCCGCCGTCGGGCCGGGTTCTCGCCAGCCGGCGGGACGGAGCGAACTCGCTGCGCCCGCTCGTGCTCGGGCGGCAGGTGGAATCGGGCGCCGGTGGCCTTGATCCGCTGTTTGGCGCGGCTGATGCGCTGGGCCCCTCCCGGCGCTTGCTCGCCAGTTCGCTGCGCAGCTGGTCGATCATCCGGCGGGAGGCGACAGTGATCAGCCAGCCCGGTGGGCTCTCGGGCACCCCGAGTTCGGGCCACTGCGTCGCGGCGGCCAGCAACGCTTCCTGTACCGCGTCCTCGGCGGCCTCGAAGTCTCCGTAGTGCCGCACCAGCGCGGCGAGGACCTGCGGCGCCACTCAACTGCTCCTTGGCTTCGAGGTAAGGCCCGTCCGTGATCGCCGGGACACCGTTGCGTACCCGCATGGTCCTGGTGTTCACCGGGTCGGCCAATGCTGCCCCGCCGACCAGCTCCCCGGATTCGGCGACCTCCCGGTACAGATCCTCGACCTGCCTGGTCATCTCATCGCGTTCATCCTGCGACATCGCCAGGGCCTCCGGAGTCCGCAAGAACGCGGGGTGGCCCCAGTTCTCAGCGTTGCTTTAGATCAGGATCAGGTACTTCACCTCGACTCCCCTCGGTGCATGACCCGTCCGGAACCCACCCGCTCGAAGAAGCCGCGGATGTCGTCGACGAGCAGGTCCGGCTCCTGATGCGCGCAGTAGTGCCCGCCACGGTCATAGACGTTCCAGGACACGATGCTCGCGTGATCCCGCTCGGCGTAGCGCCGGATCGCCGGCAGGTCGTGGGCGAAGTTCGCCAGCCCGAGCGGGACGGTCGTCGGACCCTCCGGCGGATCCTCACGGTCGTGCTCAGCGTAGATCCTGATCGCCGACCCGGCGGTTCCGCTGAGCCAGTGCATCGACACGTGAGTGAGCAGCGTGTCCGGGTCCACGTGGCCGTGCATCGCCTGAGCGTTCCAGCCGAGCAGGCCTGCCGGCGAGTCCGACAGGGCGTGCGCGAGCGTCTGCGGCTGCTGGGCCTGCACGTGATGGTAGGACGTCCCGTAGCGCTGGTAGCCCCGCCGCGCCTCGAGCGCGGCCCGGTCGTCCGCGGACAGATCAGGCGGCGCTGACGCGGCGTCCGGCGGGTTGGGTGGCAGGTAGCCCGTCTCGCCGTCCGGCCCGGAGAAGATCTGGGTGACGTGCACGCCGACGACCGCGCCCGGGGCACACCGGCCCAGCTCGGGTGAGACGTAGGTGCCCCAGTCGTTGCCGACCGCGCCGTAGCGGCGGTACCCGAGCCGCGCCATCAGCGCGGCCCAGGCCCGGGCGATGCGCCGGGGCCCCCAGCCGATGTCCGGGGTGGGGCCGGAGAATCCGGAGCCCGGCAGGGCAGGGATCACAAGGTGGAACGCGAGCGAGGGGTCGAGGCCGTGCCGGCGCGGGTCGGACAGGGGTCCGATCACGTCGAGGTACTCCGCGACCGAGCCCGGCCAGCCGTGCGTGAGCACCAGCGGCAGCGCGTCCGACTCCGGGGAGCGCACGTGCAGGAAGTGCACGGTTGTCCCGTCCAGTGTGGTCGTGAACTGCGGGTATGCGTTGAGCCGGGCCTCCCACACGCGCCAGTCGTAACGGTCCCGCCAATGCTCGACCAGCTCCCGGACCACCGCGCTCGGCACGCCGTACCCCTTGTCACCGCCCACCGGCTCCGGGGCCGGGCGGAACCGAGCGAGACGCTCGGCCAGGTCGGTCAGGTCCCGCTCCGGGACCGCGATCCGGTAGGGCCGGACCGCTTCGTCGTCGGGCATCCCGTCCTCCTCGCTGCAAGCTCGCCGCTTGCCGGGGCGCCCCCAGCGGGCGCCTCAGAGCAGAGGTCGGAGCGGAAGGCTCAGTCTCGACATCACACCGCGACGACCCTGGTCGAGAGTTGCACCGAGGTAGCCCAGAGGGGTGCCGCTGAGATCGGTACTGTATCGCCGTTGAGAACGGGATTGACGGCTCGCTGACAACGGTACTCGGGTTCGTCGCCGGCGTCGTCCTGCACACCGGGCCACACGTATACCGGCTCGACGATCGTATCGTCGCAGCGCCGATCGCCAGCATCTGGTGCTGATGCGCGGTGGACCAGCGGTTCATCCTTTGGTCGGGTTGCGGAGGGCTCGCAGCGCGGCAGCCTGCTCGACGGTGACCCCAGCGGCCCGCTGCTCGACGGCCTCCGTGGCGGTGAGTCCGGCGCCGATCCAGTCAGCGACCTCGTCGAAGGGGATACCGGCTCGCCACCACTCGGCGATGACCTCTCCCGGGGTCCGTCCGGCCTTGGCCAGCTCGGCCGCCTCGGCGGGGCGCAGCGCCAGTGACGCCCAGATGCGGGCGTGCTCGGCCGGGATCTCCCGGCGCGCCCAGGCGAGTGCCTCGTCGTCCCACCACCGGCTGGTGAGGTAGCCGTGCACCACCTGTCCCTGTAGGTGTGTCGCCATCCTGGCCCGTGCACGGTCACGACAAGAGAGTCAGCATCGACGCTGGCTGGCCGGGGTGGAGGTATTCGACTTCCTGCGCTCACTGACAGTTCAGATTGACGTCCGCCATTGGCCGTTTCATTGCCGTACCTCATGTGGGTGAGCTGACCTTGATGCAGTTACAGTGCGGAGGCATGTGACCCAGTGATCACACGATGTGGCAAGGCTATCGTCCACCCGGCCGCGTGGGAGCAGCCCACGATGCGGGCCGCGCTTGCCCGCCGGGATATCGGCGCGGTGTACCGGATGCTCATCGGGGCCGGGGTCAGCCAGCGGCAGATCGCCTGTCTGACCGGACAGGCGCAATCTGAGGTTTCGGAGATCTTGCAGGGTCGTCAGGTCATCGGATACGCGGTGCTGGCGCGGATCGCCGAGGGCCTCGGTATCGCCCGCGGCTTGATGGGGCTGGCCTGCGCTGGGTACTCCTCGCCGCGGCCGTCTGGAATCGAGGTGGCGGACGAGAGCATGAAAAGACGGGCTTTGCTGGCGGTGGCCAGCGACGCGCTGTTCGGCCGCCCGGTTCTCGGTGCAGCGCTGGCGCTTCCCACCCAGGAGCAGACACCGACGCCGTTGCCCTCCCGGCTTGCGATGGTGGACGTGACAGCGTTGCGGGAGTTGGCCCGCCGGCTGGAGATCGTCGCCAAGGCTTATGGTGGGTCTGCTGAGATGCTCACGCCGGTGGCGTCGCAGGCGGAGCGGTTGCTGGCGGTGCCGGGGTCCGCGGCGATCAAGAAGGATCTCGTCATCGCCGTCGCGGAATTGCATACGGTCGCCGGCTGGGCGGCATTTGATGCGCGCCAGGATAAGACCGCGTCGTACCACTTCGCTCGGGCGATGGAGTTCGGCGTCGAGGTCGACGACGGGCTCGTGTTCAGCAAGGCCGCTTATCTGGCGGGGGTGGCCACCGCGGAACGTGGCCACTACAACGAGGGGTTGAAGCTGCTGCAGCTCGCCCGGATCAGCTTGGACTCGGTGCCTCCCACGCTACGGACCCGGGAGCTAATCTCGTGGTTGGCGGCCGACTCCGCTGACGTGCTGGCGCGCATGGACCAAGTGGCCGCGGCGCGCTCCGAGCTGGCCGCCGCGAGGGACTCCTGGCGGGCCCCGAATGCTGATGATCAGGCCGACATGGCCTGGGTGACGGCGCTGGTCGAGCTGATGCTCGGCCGCCTCGATACGGCGGAGCGGCTCGTGGCCGCCTCAGTACGGCACTGGGAGGGAACGGCGGATCGCCGGCAAGCCGCCCTGGGGGGCATCACCTCGGCAGTCATCCACGTGCGCGCCGGGGAGCCCCGTGCGCACGAGCTGGCCCATCGGGCGATAATCACGGTGGCCGAACTGCGTTCTGCTCGAGCCCGCGACCGGCTCGCGTCACTGGCGGCGGAGCTGGAGTCCCGGCGGGGAACTGCGGCATGGCGGCTGGCTGGGCTGGCCCGACGGGTGAGGGCCAGCCCGGCTAAACGTCAATAACGCACGGTCTGCACGTCGTCCCCGAGCAGCGCGTCACCCAGCGCCGGGAGCCCGAGCGCTCGGAGGGCGCCCGCTACTTGATCGCGGCATTTCAGGATGTCGGATTTGACCGCATCGGTGTCGCCCTGAACGCAGTCCCCCAGCGCCTTTGCGATCGACTCGGCGACCGTGCTGGAAGGCTTGTTGTGGCCGATGCTCCGCAACGTCACATAGTTCGTCGCGAGGCACGACACTGCTCGGCCGACGAAGGCCACCGCAGGTATCTCACCCATCCCTAACGGACCTGACGCGGCGAGCATCCCCTCCCGGTCCAGGCGATTCCGGATCCGGGACTCGATCGATGGACGCTCGCCAGTCGAAAGAATATCGTCAGGTATTGAGGCAAGTGCTTGCTCGATCACTTTCTGTTCTGCCTCCGAAATATCAGCGTACCGAGCAAAGTCTGTCTGTTTCGCTTGAGTCACCGTTGGCTCCATATTTTGCATCCCTGACCGGATTCGCTGGCGGTAGTTTAGCGTAGATGTTGCACCCGAGCCCTCATACGGATCGTCCGGCTCGCCGCAGATCGGCCACCGGTGCCAGAACGCTGGCAGACTCTCCACCATGACGAGCCCGATGCTGGTCTCCCGCTTCTATGTCCGCCAGAAGATCACGATCATGGTCAACCGCTACCAGATCTTCGGCGCCGACCCCGACGGCAGCGAGGGGTCATTGTTGGCCTTCGCGCAGCAGAAGCGGATGGCCTTCCGGGAGCAGGTGACGTTCTATACCGACGAGTCGAAGTCCCAGCCGGTGTTCTCGTTCAAGGCCCGGCAGCGCCTCGACGTGCACGCCGAGCACGACGTCTTCGACGAGCGCGGCACGCCTCTGGGCTATTTCCGCAAGGACTTCGGTGCCAGCCTGCTGCGCTCCACCTGGCATCTGTCCGCGCCGGGGCTGGAAGCCACCGGCAGGGAACGCAGCCTCGGCATCGCGATCCTGCGGCGGGTGTGGGATTTCATCCCCTACCTCGGCGACATCTGGGTGCCATTCGTCTTCCACTTCGACTTCATCGAGAAGACCACCGGGCAACCGGTGCTCATCAGCGAGCGGCAGAAGACCATCCGCGACCGGTACACCGTGACCGTGCCCGACCCGCGGCTGGACTTTCGGGTCGCAGCGTCGATGGCCGTCGCGCTGGATGCGCTGCAGTCCCGCTGAACGCGCAGTCCGACCGCCCAATCCTTCGAGGCACTGACTCCTGGTTAGCTGACGTGGCCCGAGCCTGCGAACTGCCACACCTTGGCCCCGGCCGCACCCGGCGGGGCCAAGGTGTCGTGTATCCGAGCGTCAGCGGACCCCCGCCTTTCGGGAGCAGGTTGGCCAGGCCTTCCAACCCTGCGCGCGGAGCACCTTCTCGGCGACGGCGACCTGTTGCGACCGGGTGGCTTGGTTGGCGGTGCCTGCGTAGGCCCCTCCGCCGAATGAATGCCAAGTCCCCCGGCTGAACTGTAGACCACCGAAATATCCATTGCCGGTGTTAGCGCCCCAGTTACCGCCGCTTTCGCACAGTGCGACACGATCCCACGGATCCTGGCGAGCCGGGCCTGCCAGGGCCGGCGCCACGAATGCCAGCGGAGTGGACATCACTGCCGCGGCCATACCAATCCGCGCGAGTACTCGGGAGGTCCTCGTCATGTCTACGTCTCCGTGAACGCGCACACAAAGCGATGATCGCCGGCATCGCGCGGAATACGGGTCCGCAGCGATCCGTTGTCAGCCTGCGCCCTGTCCCGAGTCGGGGTGAGGTTGCGGTATCCGGTCCCGAGGGACGGGGCTCTGCGCGCCGGTCCGGATTCCCGCACCAAGGTGGCTCCTTCGTGCAGGGACGATGTTGACCGTACGGATCACGGTGGGTAATGCAAGGGGGTGAGTACAGGGCCAGTCGGGTAGGGGTAGTGCCGTCGAGTCGTCACTCAAAGCGACATTCAACGGTGTTTTCCCAGTTCGCAGGTTTACGGCAAGCGTTCTTGACGAACGCGGTTTGCCCGGTTTATGCGCCGTTCGAGTACTAGTCAGATCACTCGTTCGTGCACTGGGTAACGGTGTTTTTTCTCGCCTTTCGGACTACCTCAACCGCGTTGGTTGTAGCGGATACGCGCTCTGGTCAGCGTGGTGGTTGCCGCCATTGCGAGCGAATCGGCCCGATGTCCCGTCAGGATCTGCGTGTACGATCTTCGTGCCCGGAGATTGACGCGCTATCGGCAAACGACCCCCCGTGCTGCCCCATCGGCTTTGCCTCGCCGATCGTGGTGTCGCGTGCAGTCGGGTACGTCCGTAGGTCTAGCGCCTAGGGCTGTAGGAGAACTTTGATGGCGCCGTCCTGCTTCTTCTGGAACATCTCGTATGCACCAGGCGCCTGGTCCAACGGCAGAGTGTGGGTGGCGAAGCCCTCCACCCCGAGTGGGTCTCCGTCGGTGAGCAACGGCAGGATGTCGGCTACCCACCGCTTGACGTTGGCCTGCCCCATTCGCAGCTGGATCTGCTTGTCGAAGATCGTCAACATCGGCAGTGGGTCGGTCATGCCCCCGTAGACGCCGATCACCGAGATGGTGCCGCCGCGGCGCACGATGTCGATTGCCAGATACAGAGCGTTGAGCCGGTCGACCCCTGCCCGCTGCATCAGCCCCGCCGCTACCTGCTTGGGAAGCGCGCCGGCCACCTGCTGGGCGATCTTCGCGCCCGGTGAGCCGTGGGCCTCCATCCCCACGGCATCGATGACCGCATCCGGACCACGACCGCCGGTCATCCCGCGGATCACCTCAGCCAAATCATTCTGGTGCTCGCGCAGATCGAGCGTTTCGGCGCCGTGTAGCCGTGCCCTCGCCAGGCGCTCGGGCACCAGGTCGACACCGATCACTTTCTCGGCGCCCCGGTGCCGTGCGACTCGGACGGACATCTCACCGATCGGTCCCAGGCCGAGCACTACGACGCTGCCGCCAGCCGGGATCCCGGCGTACTCGACCGCCTGCCAGGCGGTGGGCAGCACATCGGAGAGATAGACGAACCGCTCGTCAGGTGGCCCCTCGGGCACCACGATCGGCAGTGTGTTGCCGAAGGGCACCCGTAGGTATTCCGCCTGCCCGCCCGGTACCTGCCCGTAAAGCTTGGTGTAGCCGAACAGCGCGGCGCCCATGCCCTGGTCCCGCACCTGGGTCGTCTCGCACTGCGATTGGAGGCCCTGCCCGCACATGAAACAGGTGCCGCAGGAGATATTGAACGGGATTACCACCCGCTGCCCGGGACGGATCTCGGTGACTTCGCCGCCAACCTCCTCCACGATCCCCATCGGTTCGTGACCAAGAATGTCGCCCTCGCCCATGAACGGTCCGAGCACTTCGTAAAGGTGCAGGTCGGACCCGCAGATCCCGGTCGAGGTGATACGCACGATCGCATCCGTCGGGTGCTCGAGCTTCGGATCGGAGACCGTGTCCACGCGGACGTCGCGCTTGCCGTGCCATGTCACTGCCTTCATAGTCGTGAGGCATACCCACTGCGATGGATGGGTAGTCGCTCGGAAGAGCTCCACTTAGTGCGGTGGATCTGCGTGCCCGCTCGTGGCACTGCGTTGGCGAAGGGGCAGCGCGAACCACAGCAGGCCGAAACACACGACGGTCACAGTGCCGGCCAAGATCGCAGGCCAACCGCCGAGCACCACGTCGGCCAGCAAAAACACCGTTGAGCTCATCGCGGCAGCGAGACATCCCAATCCGGCGATCGCGAACCTGTTGGACACCCGCAGGATCTCCGGGCGCCGCCCCTGCCGGAACAGCAGCCGATGCCACGCCGCCGGAGCGGTCATCAATGCCACCGCGAGTACCGCGAACAACACAGCCACCAGGTGCGCGGTGCGCTGCACATCGCTGGCTCGCCGGTAGGCGTCGGTAAAAATGATGGAGAGCAGGAAGCCGAACAGAAGCTGTACACCGGCTAACGCGACTCGCAGCTCCTGCAACAGATCGTTGATGTTCCGGGCCAACCGCTCCTGGTCGTACTCGGAGGAACCGGGCATATGCCACCTCACGAACCTGCTGGCAGGATCGAGCTTCATCACAGCCGGCGTGCGAACTCCGCAGCGCTCGCCACGGTGGCCGCAGGCCGAAGGTCCATTTTCGGTGGCACCGGACGAGACGACCACCGCTGACGGGACGAGGGGCGCTGCCGCGGCAACGGATTAGGTGAGGGCCAGCACGGGTAAACCGACCCGGCGTCGGGTATGTCCACGTTTCACGTTTGACGTGCAGCCACGAACATCAAGGTTGAAGGAGCGGGGATGACACAGGCCAAGGGCACGGACGCCTCGGTCGGAGAGCTGGTAGAGCAGCTCTCTGCCCAGGTCTCCGCACTGGTGCGGGATGAGATGGCGTTGGCTACCGCCGAGATGAAACGCAAGGGCGCCCAAGCCGGCGTCGGAATCGGGATTGGTGGGGCCGGCGCGGTAGTGGCAGTACTGGGACTCGGTGTGCTGGCCGCGGCTGCAGTGCTGGGCCTGGCGACCGTGTTGGCCGGCTGGCTGGCCGCGCTGATCGTCGGGGTAGCGCTCTTGGCGCTTGCCGGCGCGATCTCGGCCGTCGGGATCACCCGGGTGCGCAACTCAGCACCGCCGGTACCCGAGCAGGCCGTGCAGAGCACAAAGCGGGACATCGAGACGGTGAAGGAGAGCATGCACCGATGAATAGCGGCGAGCGCCAACGACTTGAGGAAGAGCAACTCAAGGAAGAGATCGTGGAGTTGCGTGGCGAACTGGGTGAAACCGTGGAGGCCTTGGTTCACAAGGCCGATCTGCCGGCCCGGGCCAAAGAGCGCGGCGCCGAATTGACCGAGCGAGCCGTCGACCGCGGAGCCGAATTGACCGAGCGAGCCGTCGACCGCGGCGCGGAATTGCACCAAGAGGTCGTGAAACGCGGCAGTGAGCTCAGCGCCCAGGCCCTGGAATTGTCAACTAAATTCAAGGCCCAGACCGCCGGACGGGTCAGCGACCTGCGCGACCAGGCAGTCAGCGCCACTGAGCGCGCTCGTGAGGCGGTTTACCAGACGCCGCCGGACAGGTGGGCCAAGCTGGCCTGCGCTGGACTTGCGCTGGTTGCGACGATGATTATCGTGCGGCGGATTCGCATTCGTTTCTCCTGATACCTGCAGAGAATGACGTCGGGGGCGGCGGCGTCGGAAAGTGGG
>CAXUFG010000037.1:27772-28877 GCA_964250265.1 uncultured Pseudonocardiaceae bacterium
GAGTAACTGGGGCGACGTCATTCTCGTCAAGATCTGGGTCTGTCAGCCCCCTTGATCGCCTTGCATGGCATTCGGGCTCTCCGGATCAATATTCTTGGTGGCGCCGCCAACGCCGATGTCGAGCTGGTCAGACGTATGCGCTTCGTCCGAGCGACCGAGCATCCTTTCGTTGCCCTGCTGGACCGTCGATTCCCCTACCCCCAGGGGGCTGGCCCCGGTGGTGTCGGTTGCCGAGACACCCTCACGCTCGACCTCTGAGATGTCCCGCCGACCGGTCGCTGAGCCCTCACCCATCTTCTGCGGGTCCTTCGCCTGCTCTTCTTGGGTCGGGCCGCTCGTCTGGCGCTCGTCGTACGGTGGAACGAGTCCACCGAGTTCCTGCTCCCCTCCGGTGTGGACGTTCGGCTCCCTGGGAAGGGGGGGTTTCCCCGGCTGGACAGATTGCTCGCTCATTACTCGCTCCTTCCTCGTCTTCTCACCGACGCTGGTGAAATTCAAAGTCCGGCTGGCTTCCTCGCGACCATCACGCTGGACTACTGGGTATCCGGTCGGTGCCGGGGGTAAACGTGCGGAGCTTCGCATTACCGGGCCGGTCGTGGACTCAATGCCGCCGCGGAGACCAAGTGATCGTCGAGGGTCAGCCGAACGTCGCCGGCGCCGTCGGTGATGGGGACCCACACCAGGCCGTACCACTCGCCCCGTGAGCCACGGATCCAACGCTTCAGCATGCCGGGGACTCGGCCGGTGAGGTGCAGGCCGTCGGCGACGACCCGCTTGCGGTGACCGGCCGGTAGCGGGAACGCCACGTCGAGGTCTATCCACACCGCCCGGGCGCGCACCACCTCGCTACCGGTGATGCCGTCGCCGCCATGGGCGCCGATCCACCCGAGCGTCACGCCGTGCTCCCTGATCGACTCGTTTCTTATCTCGAGCGCGGGGGAGCGCAGCTCTGTCGAGTGACCATAGTCCGGTGTACCCAGCGCGATAAGCAACCCGACGCGCGATCTGCTACGTCAACAGGCCGCACATCTGGCTAGGTCGGCGGCGCCGACCAGCCCGGCTTCGGGACCCAGCTCCGCGATCCGTAGCTCCGCCACCGGCCGGT